>CANBRQ010000024.1 GCA_947371955.1 Paracoccaceae bacterium
CACGCTGATCGCTCCGATCGCGATGGAAGAAAAACTGCGCTTCGCCATCCGCGAAGGTGGCCGGACTGTCGGCGCAGGCGTCGTCTCGAAGGTCCTCGCCTGACTTAGGTAGGATGGGCAATCTGCCCATCTTTCTTGACCAAACGCTGGGGCCGTCCTTTCGGGCGGCCCTTTGCCATCAGACCAGCCCGCGCGACACCAGGCTGTCGACCATCGCGCCAACACTTTCGTCCAGACGGAGCGGCGCGCGTCCCAGCAGTGCCTTGGCACGGGAACTGTCCAGCACCGGCCTGTAGCTCAATTCGGAGACATTGGCCCGCATGTCGCCATCAAACAGCGCATAAAGCCGGATGAACCAGTCCGGCGCGCCGATCTTTGGCATCTTTCGGGCGAACTCGGGCCGCACGCGGGCGATGATCTGGCCAAACTCTTTGATCGTTGCATCGCCAAACACTGACAGATGCCGCCGCCCGCCTGCTTCAGGTGCCGTCATCGCCGCCACATGAATGCGCGCGACGTCCCGCACATCGACGCAGGCCAGCACAAGGTTGGGCGCAATCGGCACCTGTCCGCGCAGGAACCGCTGCACCAAGGCACCCGAGGTGCCTGGGTCATCATCCAAGAGCGGCCCGATGATGAAGCCCGGATTGACGACCGCCAGGCGGTTTTCCTGGCTCTTCACCATCTCCCAAGCCCGCAGTTCGGCCAGAGTCTTGCTGCGCGTATAGGCCGTCAGCTTGCCTGCCGGACTTGAGTCAGACCAATCCTCCGGCCCCAGCTGTTTCGGCCCGTTCCTGCCCCGGCCATAGACAATTGCGGCGGTCGATGAGGTCATCACCACCCGCTCCACCCCCGCCGCCATAGCTGCGGTCAAGGCTCGCTCAGTCCCCCGTACCGCCGGGCGGATCAGGTCGTCGGGGTCCTTCGGCATGGTTGTGACGAAGGGCGAGGCGGAGTGGATAACAAACCGCGCCCCCTCTGCCGCCTTGGCCCAGCCTTCGTCGCGCATCAGGTCAAGCGTGACGAAGTCCAGCCGGCTGATATCGGTCCCCGCCCCCGTCAACGCCTGCCGCACCGCATCGGCCCGCGCCGGATTGCGCAGACTTCCCCGCACGTGATAGCCCTGTGTCAGCAGTTCCCGCGCCAGATGCCCGCCCAGAAACCCCGTGATGCCCGTCAGAAGAACCGTGTCCGCCATTTGCTTTTTCCTCGCCAAGCTGAACGAAATGAACATTAGTCGTTCAAATTGTTCAGTCAAGGGGGTATCCGCATGACGGAAGTCGACCGCAACCAGCGTATTCTTGACGCCGCAGCCCAGCTTTTCCTGCAAAACGGCCTGCGCGCCACCACGATGGAGGCTGTCGCCAAGGCGGCGGGCGTTGCCAAGCCTACGCTTTACAGCCGCTTTCCCGACAAAGAGACGCTGTTTCGCGCCATCGGCACCTCGGTCATGGAGGGCTACCGGATCACCTTCGATCAGGCCCTCGCCGCGCCCGGCACCCCTGTTGAGCGCATCACGGCAGCGATTGCCGCCAAACATGCCGCTTACCACCAGCTTCTGGGAACCTCCTCCCATGCTGCCGAGATTCTGGCCGACCATTTCCGCTTGAACGCGGACGGATTCACCCATTTGCAGCAGTGGGTCGTGGCCCGCGTGTCCGCGGTTCTGGCCGAAAGCGGTCTACCGGATGCCGCCGAACGCGCTCGTCTGATTCTTGCCGCGATCGAGGGTGTGAAGACGGAGTTTTCGCCGCAGGATCTCGCCCGGCTGACGCCCTTGGTCGTGCGCCGCCTGTTGGACTGACAGCGCCTGATCGGAACGCTCGTCTAACCCCGAACCAGCCGCGTCACCAGACGGCGGGTGATGGGTGCAACGACCAGCACAATGGGGAAGGCCGTCGCCCAGCTGACTGCCCAGTTTCCCATCCAGACGCCGGCAAAAGCCCCGCCAAAGCCAATCGCCCGAAAGGTCGACAGGCCCGAGACGATGAACGACATCATGCCGGACAGGAAGAAGCCGAACAGAATGGGGGCGAAGCGGGCAGGGATCATGGCGGTCTCCGGTTTTTGCGCAGATGTCGTCTGACCGGTGCCAGACCACAAGCAGATTCCTGCGACACCCCCTTGATTTCCCGGCGCGCCTGCCGTACCTCCGCCGCAGGCATAGGAGTTTAGCTCAGTTGGTAGAGCATCGGTCTCCAAAACCGAGGGTCGTGGGTTCGAGTCCCCCAACTCCTGCCAATCTTGTCAATCCTGTAGCAGACGTTTCGGTCTGAACTTCTGCAGCAGTGGCGAGGTTAGTTGGGAGTTTTTGGTCCCGATTTCTGAATGTCCCACGTATCCAAGGCTGATTCTGCCAGACGCGGATAATGGCCCACTTTGTTTGCACCGGGGATCGCTGCAATGTCGTTCAGGCTTCGGCCGCTGAACGTTGCGATGCCGGCTTGAGTGGGTCCACTGATCGGGAAACCGGGCGCCGCCGATCGTGAAACATGACCCCTGACATCACGGCCTTCTCTACAGCCTTGCCGAACTGTGTGCGGAAGCCAAATCACTTCTACCGGCAATTCAGACTTCCGAAGCCAACTCTGCAGGGCCAAGTCCAATTCCGCAGCTCGGGCCTCAGAACCGTATCAGGTGCTTTTCGGTCAGGGCGTTCATCGCGGCAACTCCTGCCTCGGCTGGCCTTTGTGTCCAGCCAAGCGTTTGCGTGGCGAGGGCGGCGATCTGGGTCAGGTTGCCATGGGTCAGATGACCCGTGATCGCCAGGGTCGTGCGGCACACTATCAGATCGGCCAGATGGCGCACCTGCTCGTGCCGCAGAAGCCAGTCGAGTTCCGACAGGGAATAGTCCGGCGCATCCTCCAGGGCCCCGCTTGGCCCTGTGTGTGCCATGACCGTCGCCACCGTGGTGCCATAGCGCGACAAGAGAACATCAGCACGCCGTGCCGAGAGTCCATGCGCCTTGGCATGGGCTATAGTCCATACCGAACGATCATCCGGAAACGCTTTGCCGCCGCCGGTGCGCAGGTCGGCGGTGGACGTCCGGTGGGTCCTGCCAAGGGGGCTAAGGGCCTTGTCGGCCACCTCTTCGGCGAAGCGCCGGAAGGTCGTCCACTTGCCGCCGACGAGGGACATGATGGGATAGGGGCGTTCTGCGGTTGCCGCGATCTCGGGGGCGGAATGGTCCCGGCTGATCAGGCCGGGGCTGGCGGCGTCACTGGCGGGCAGGGGGGGATGCCGGCATAGGCGTAGACAATCTGGGCTTTGTCGAAGGTCAGCCCGGGCAGAAGACCGCGCAGTGCGGGCAGGAAATAGTCGATCTCCTCGGGCGTGCAGCGCTCCTCGTCGGGGTTGGTGGCCTTGATGTCGGTGGAGCCGACCATGGCCAGCCCTAGGCAATCATAGACAAGGCAGATGCGGCCATCATCTGCCTAGAAATAGATCATCTGCCCTTTCAGAGCCTGCACGAGGGCAAGATGATCCAGCAGGATATGCGAACCCTTCGTACCGCCGATCATTCTGGAGGGCGCGTTGAGGCTGGCGTTTACCGGGTCAACACAGGGGCCAGCCGAGTTGATCACCAGTCTGGGGGCGAGGCGCAAAGACCCACCGCAGCGCCTGCGCACAGTGCTGACCATAGATGACATCGCTTTCTCGCCCGCCCGGGCCAAGCGTAAGGTGTCGCAGGCAACGTCTTCATCTGCAAGGCGGCCGGGGCCGCAGCCGATCCGATGCTGCCCTTGGACGAGGTTGTGCGGTTGGTCCGCGATGCCAACGCCCGGACCCAAACGATGGTCGTGGCACTCTCGGCCTGCTCTTTGCCACAGACCCGCCGCTTGAACCTCGACCTTCCGGCTGGGGAAATGGAGATCGGCATGGGCATCCATAGCGAACCCGGCGTCCGTCGCGGGCCATTGGCGCCCGCCAACCAAGTGGCGGATGAGATCGTGGGCGTCCTTCTGGCCGAGATGCCGGCCAAGCACGGCGACAAGGTGGCGGTCCTTGCGAACTCGCTGGGATCGACGCCATTGATGGAGCTATACACCCTTTACGCCCGAGTGGCCAAGCGTTTGGCCTCGGCGGGTCTGGGTGTTCACAAGGCGCTGGTGGGGCCCTGTTACACCTCGGTGGAGACGGCCGGCGCCTTGATCACGCTAATGCATCTGGACGCGGAGCTGACTCCGCTGATCGACCATCCCTGCGATTGCGCCATGTTCCGGGTGGGCTGATGGACTATTGGACCGAAGACCTGACTGCGCTGTTCGCGGCACTCGCCGCGCGAATGGCTTTGGAATGCGATGCCCTTTGTGCATTGGATGCGGTGATCGCTGACGCCGACCATGGCATCGCGATGGAGCAGGGGATGGCCGCCGCCTCTGCCGCCATCGAAGCTCTGGAAAGCCCGATGCTGCAAGACCAGTTCAACGCCGCTGACAAGGCGTTCCTCAACGCGGTCTGCGCCTCGTCCGGCCCGCTTTCTGCCACGGCCCTGCTGCGGGCGGGCAAGGTTGCGGGGCCGCGTGCTGCGACGCCAAAGTCAGAGGGCAAGCTGCTGGTTGTCGCGATGACCGAAGGGATCGTTCATCGGGGCAAGGCGCAGATGGGGCAAAAGTCCATGGTCGACGCCTTGGCACCGGCGGCCGAAGCGGTTGCGCGGAGCGATTGCTGGGCCGCCGTCGTCGCGGCTGTAAAAGCCGGCGCGGAAGCGACCCGCAGCATGGTGGCCACACTGGGACACGCCGCCCGGCTTGGAGAGCGCAGCCTTTGGCACCCCGATCCCGGTGCGATTTCCGCCACCACGATCATCGCCGAGATCGCCCGGCCTTTCGGACAGATCTGAGCTGTCTTGGTACAGTTTCAAACGTCCAAGGCCTGCCTTTAGGCACCCCAACAGAAACGCGGTGCTGTCGGCTTCAAGGCATCGCACCGGATCGAAACCATATTCGGCATGATCAGTGAGAGATTGCTGGATGTGGAAGGCGTACACGCCTTGGACTTGTCCAGCCTGTGTCTCAGGGCGAAAGCTGCGCTCCGCCACTGGCCATGACGACCCAATTCCTGCTCGTCCGGCCTAGCAAATCCGTGGCAATTGTTCGCCCACCAGCATGTCGACAATCCGTGCGCCGCCAAACCGCGTGCGCATCGTCACGCGGCCGGGCTGCCCCGCCAAGGCCCTGCCGATGACCACCGCACCTGCGCCCTCGGGGCAAGCCCGCATCGCGGCCAAGGCGGAATCGGCCTGATCTGGCGGGCAGAACAGCACCAGACGTCCCTCGTTCGCCAGATAAAGTGGATCTAGGCCGAGGATTTCGCAGACCCCAGCCACTTCGGGACGCAGGGGCAGGTGCGCCTCGTCCAGTTCCACCGCCAACCCGGCTTCGGTGGCCATTTCATTCAACGCACTGGCCAGCCCGCCCCTTGTGCAGTCGCGCGCTGCGGTGATGCCCGGTGCAACTGTCAGCGCCGCATCCATCAGATGCCCCAGCCCGGCACAGTCCGAGATGAGGTCAACCGACAAAGCCAGATCGCCCCGCGCCGCCAGAATGGTCGCGCCATGGTCGCCCAGCACGCCATTGACGATCACCACATCCCCGGCCTTGATCCGCGTAGCACCAATGTCGCGCCCAGCAGGGATCACCCCGATGCCCGAGGTGATGATGAAGACGCCGTCGCCCTTGCCGCGCTCGACCACCTTGGTGTCACCCGTGACGATTTGCACGCCGGCCTTGGCCGCCTCATCGGCCATCGACGCCACGATGCGGCGCAAGAGGGCAATTTCGCAGCCCTCCTCGATGATGAAGGCGGCCGACAGCCACAGAGGCCGCGCGCCGCCGACCGCCAGATCGTTGACCGTGCCGCAGACGGCGATCTTGCCGATGTTGCCGCCGGGAAACTCCAGTGGCGTGACCACGAAACTGTCGGTGGTGAAGGCGAGCCTTGCGCCGGGCTTCTGCAGGCTTTCACTCATCAGACGGGCCTGATCCTCGGACCCCGGCGGCTGGAAGACCGAGGTGAACACATCTTCGATCAGGTCGCGCATGGCCTTGCCGCCACTGCCATGGGCCATCGTCACCAGTTTGTCGCGCAGCGCCATTTGTCTATTCCCAAGCCGATCTATTCGGCCGCAGCCCTTGCCCCGGCATATTTCCAATAGGCGGCGCAAGCCCCTTCCGAGGACACCATCAGCGCGCCCAATGGCATGTCCGGCGTGCAGCCCCTGCCGAACTGCGGGCAGGCGGTGGGTTTGATCTTGCCCGTCATCACCGCCCCGCAGGCGCAGCCCGGAATCTCGGGCACGTTGCGAGAGGCCGCAGCATAGCCGATGCCGAACTTATCCTCGGCGTCGAAGGCACGGTACTTGGCGCGGATTTTCAGGCCAGAGGCGTCAATCTCTCCAAGTCCCCGCCATTCGAACGAGGGGCGGCGTTCGTAAACATCGGCCATGGCGGCCATGCTGACCGGGTTGCCATGCTCAGGCACAACGCGGGCGTATTGGTTTTCCACCGTCGCCCGGCCTTCGGCGATCTGGGTCAGGACCATCAGGACGGATTGCAGCAGGTCGGTCGGTTCAAAGCCTGCCACGACGATGGGTTTTCCATAATCCTGCGCAATGAAATCATAAGGATGGATGCCGATCACCATCGACACATGCCCCGGCCCGATGAATCCGTCCAAAGTCATATCCGGATCATCCAGCAGCGCCTTGATCGGTTCCGGCACGGTGATGTGATTGCAGAAGATCGAGAAATTCCCCAGCCCCTCCCGCGCCGCCTGCTGGATGGTAAGCGCGGTGGAGGGTGTTGTCGTCTCGAACCCCAGGCCAAAGAACACCACCTCGCGCCCGGGATTGCGGCGGGCAAGCTCCAGTGCATCAAGCGGGGAATAGACCATGCGGATATCTGCCCCCGCCGCCTTGGCCTGCATGAGGCTTTTCCCGTGCCCCGGCACCCGCATCGCATCGCCGAAAGTGGTGAAGATGACGCCCGGCTGCTCGGCAATCTCGACGCATTCATCGACCCGCGCCATCGGCAGCACACAGACCGGGCAGCCGGGGCCGTGGATGAACTCGACCCCTTCATGGATCAGCTTGTCGAGGCCGTAGCGGAAGATCGAATGGGTATGGCCGCCGCAGATTTCCATGATGTGGGTGGGTTTGGCCCGGGTGGCGCCGATTCGGTCGGCCTTGATGGCGATGGCGGTCAGCAGGGCACGCGCGGCCACGGGGTCGCGGAATTCGCTGGCATACTTCACAGCATGGCCTCTTCGGCAGCGCGCATCTGGTCCAATGCCTCTTGCGCCTCGCCCAGATCGCGCAGCGCTTCCATGGTGGCTGCGGCTTCGTCCTCGTCGATCAGGCTCATGGCAAAGCCGACGTGGATCAGCACCCATTGGCCGACCAGGCTGTCAAGGTCATTGCCCGCGACGCAGGCCACATTGACCTCGCGCCGCACGCCAGAGACTTCGGCCATGGCCATCAGACGGTCAGGATGGGTGATCGCGATAATCCGCGCGGGGATGCCAAGGCACATTCGTTGTCCTCCCTTTCATGTAAACGAACCGATAGGTCTGGGATGCCAGACCCGTGCAGTTCGCCAAGATGGCCAGGCCGGGACTTTCATGCCTTGGCCGCCAGATGGGTTTTCAGCCAGTCGAGCCATCCGGCCATGCCCTCGCCCGTGCGCGAGGACAGGCGCAGGATGTCGATCTTGGGGTTCACCCGGCGCAGGTTTGCGTCATAGGCGTCAAGGTCGGCGTCGCAATGGGGGGCAAGATCGATCTTGGTCAGGATCGCAAGCTTGGCTGCCGTGAAGATATCTGGGTATTTCAGCGGCTTGTCCTCGCCTTCGGTCACCGACAGGATGGCGACCTTGGCATCTTCGCCCAGATCGAAGCCAGCTGGGCAGACGAGGTTGCCGACGTTCTCGATGAAAAGGTAGGAGTTGGGGCGCGGCCGCAGGTCATCCATCGCATGGCCCACCATCTGCGCATCCAGATGGCAGCCCTTGCCGGTGTTGATCTGGATCGCCTTGGCCCCGGTCGCGCGGATCCGGTCTGCGTCGTTCGATGTCTGTTGATCGCCCTCTATCACGGCCAGAGGCGCATCGCCCAAGGCCTCGATCGTCCTGCACAGCAGCGTGGTCTTGCCTGACCCGGGAGACGAGACGAGGTTCAGGGCCAGCACCCTCAGTGCCGTCAGCACCCGCCGGTTGCCCGCAGCCAAGGCATCGTTCTTCGACAGGATCGCGGTTTCCACCTCGATCAACCGCGCCTGTGACATGCCCGGAACCGAGACTTCCGCAGCGCCTTTTCCGTAGTGGTAGTTGTGCTTGTCGTTCTGAAACAGTGGTTTGGCCGGTTGAGCCAGCACATTGGCAAAAGGTAACATCGCCGGCTTTGCATCAAAGGTCGGCACATCGTGGCAACCGCAGACCGCGCACATCTACAGAACCTCCATATCCTTGATCCGCATTTCATTGCCGCCCTGCGGCAGCAGCTTACCACCGCCACAGAGGGGACAAGGATCGAATCTGTCGTTGATCTCGATCATCCTGGCGCAGTCAAAACACATCGCCTGACCGGGCAGGACGATGATTTCGAGCTTTGCCCCCTCGGCCACGCAGCCGCGCATGACCTCGTCCCAGGCGAATTCCAGGGCCTGTTTTTCCACCCCGGCAAAGCGACCGATCTCCAGCCGCAGCCTGGTCACGCGGGTGAAGGCATGGGTGTGCGACTGGTCTTCGACAATCGCGCGGATGCCCTCGACAAGGCTCATCTCATGCATGCTTTACCTCTGGTACCCTCAAAGGAACCCAAAGGAGCGTGCCGCGCAATGACCATGGGCGCAAGGGGCCGATGCAGATGTATCAAGCCCTGTCGCCGCGTGACGGTGTGGGGATGGCGCGAACGGCTCGGACGCTCTGGGTCTTTGGTTGTGGATTGAAACCGGGGCTTTGACGGTCCGGCTCATCGTGCGAAGCTTTGACCCTGCGTGGTTCGTGAGGTGCATCGGTTAGAGGAGGCCAGCCCCCTCAGACCCCCGGGAAATTTGCGCCAATATGAAAGGGTGACGGTGGAAGGCTTCAGGATCAGGGTGCGCGGGCAGGTGCAGGGGGTCGGGTTCCGGCCCTATGTCTGGGCCCTGGCGCAGCAGTTCGGATTGACCGGGCGGGTACTGAATGACCCGGAAGGTGTATTGATCGAGGTCTTCGGGGCGCGCGCGGCGGATTTTGCTTTGGCCCTGCCACTAAGGGTGCCCAAACTGGCGCGCGTCGACGGGGTGGAGGTGAGGCCCCTAAAGGCTATGCCACCCGAGGCTTTCACAATCGCGGCCTCGGAAGGTTGTGGCATTGAAACGCGTGTGACGCCCGATGCAGCCACCTGTCCGGCCTGCGCTGCGGAAATCCGCGCGCCGGGGCGGCGGCAGTCCTATGCCTTTGCGAACTGCACCCATTGCGGGCCGCGCTTCACCATCCTGCAGGGTTTGCCTTATGACAGGGCGCAGACATCAATGGCCGCTTTTCCGATGTGCCCGGACTGCCGGGCCGAATACGAAAACCCGGACGATCGCCGTTTTCATGCGCAGCCAATTGCCTGCCCGGCCTGTGGCCCTCGTCTCTGGTATGAAGCGGGTGGGCGCGCGGCTGACGGGGACCCTTTTGCGCTGGCTGCGGCACTTCTGCGGCAGGGCGGCATTCTGGCGGTCAAGGGGCTGGGCGGCTATCATCTGGCCTGCGATGCGGCGGGTCGTGACGCGCTGATCCTTCTGCGCACACGCAAGCAGCGACCGGGCAAGCCCTTTGCCGTGATGGGAACCGAGGTGATGCTTGAGGGCATTGCCCATCTGGCCAAGGCCGACCGCGCCCTGCTGGCGGATCCCGCCGCACCCATCGTACTGGTGGCCTCACGCCACACCCTGCCCGCAGAGGTGGCGCCGGGATTGTCCACCTTGGGGGTCATGCTGCCCTACACGCCGCTTCTTCACCTTCTGCTGGACCGGTTCGGGGGCGTGCTGGTGATGACCTCGGGCAATTTGTCGGGCGAGCCGCAAGTGATTGGCAATGACGAGGCGCGCCAGAAGCTTGCGGCCTTTGCCGATGGCTTCCTGATGCATGACCGCGATATCGCCCGGCGGCTGGATGACAGTGTGGAGCGTGCGACGCCGCCCATGATGCTGCGCCGGGCGCGGGGGCGGGTGCCGGGCACCTTGCCGCTGCCGCAGGGCTTTCCCGCGGGTCAGGTCCTTGCGCTGGGCGGGCAGATGAAGGCCGCCATCTGTCTGGTCAAGAATGGTCAGGCCATACTGTCGCACCATCTGGGCGATCTGGATGACGCCCTGACCGAGGTCGAATTTCACCGCGCCTTGGCCGATTGCCGGAACCTGTTCGACCTCAGCCCCGAAGCTGTCGCCTGCGATCTGCACGAGGGCTACCGGTCAACCATTGCCGCCCATGCGATGGGTTTGCCGCTGGTGTCGGTGCAGCATCACCACGCCCATATGGCGTCCTGTCTGGGCGAGAACCTTTGGCCGCTGGAGGGCGGCCCCGTCGCAGGCCTCATTCTGGATGGTCTGGGCCTGGGAACCGATGGCACGTTTTGGGGAGGTGAGGTGCTGTTGGGCGACTACCACGGCTTCACCCGTCTGGCGCATCTGACCTTTGCCCCCTTGCCGGGAGGCGATATGGCCAGCCTCCAGCCATGGCGCAATGCCGTGATGCGGCTGGATCAGGCGGGTCTGTCAGACCTCGCCGACCGCCTCTTCGCCGACATGCCACGCCAGACCCTGAGGGCAGCAGCGGCGCGGGGATTGAACGCGCCGCTTTCCTCATCGGTCGGGCGGCTCTTTGATGCGGTGGCGGCCTGTCTGGGCCTTTGCTCGGCGCCGCAAAGCTACGAGGGCGAGGCGCCGATGCGGCTGGAGGCGCTGGCGGGGGCCATGGGGGAGTCCTATCCTTTCGGGGCAGGTCTTGACCCTGCACCGATGTTTCGCGCCCTGGCCGACGATCTGGCGCGTGGCACCGCCCTCGGCGTAATCTCGGCCCGGTTCCACGACGGCCTTGCAGCAGCCTTTGCCGCCCCGGCGCGCAAAGCTGTTGAGTGCGGTCAGGCGAAAGCCGTGGCGCTGTCCGGCGGGTGCCTGCAAAACCCTAGGCTGCTGGAGGCCTTGCTTTCGGAGTTGCGCGGCCTTCCGGTCCTGACGCACGGACAAGTTCCAGCCAACGACGGCGGGCTTGCCTTCGGTCAGGCTCTTGTGGCGCTAGCCCAAAGGTAAGATGGGCGATCCGCCCATGTTGGCCGGGGTATCTCCGGGTACAAGCGGATGATTCACGGGTTGGAGAAGCTGACCACCAGCCTCGGTAGGTCGGCGAAAGCAGAAAAGGCTGCGTGATGCGGCAAGTCTTCAATCGGCGTGGCGCGGTAGCCTTCGGTGAAGAGCAAAAATGGCACATTGGCGCGGCGGGCGGTTTCGGCGTCAACCTCGCTGTCGCCGACATAGACTGCGGGGCCGCTTACGCCCTCCATCTGGAAGGCGGCGTGCAGGGGGCAAGGGTCAGGTTTGTGGACGGGCAGACTGTCGCCCGCGATGACGGTCAGGAAGTGCCGCTCGAGGTCCAGATGGCGCAGCAGGGCCATTGTCGGGCGCATCGGTTTGTTGGTGCACAGGCCCAAGGCATGACCCTCGGCGCGCAACTGGGCGAGGGTTTCGGCCACGCCGGGGTACAGCCGGGTCAGGGTCACGGCGTCTTCGTACAGCGCGAGGTATTGCGCCAGAACGGCAGCATGGTCAGCATCCGGGATGCCGCGTTCGGCGCGGAGTTTGCGGACAAAGACCGCGACACCCTGCCCGATGAAGCTGCGGGCTTCGTCCAGTGTGATCGGGTCACGGCTGCGGTCCGCTAGTACGCGGTTGGCAATTCCGTGCAGGTCGGGGGCGGAGTCGACCAGCGTGCCATCAAGGTCAAAGACGATGCGTGCCATGGCTTACTGCGCCGCCGCGCGGATGGCGCGGATATTCACGCCATAAGGTCCCGGATTGCTGACAGATCCGCCCCGGAACACGGCAGAGCCTGCCACAAGCACATCTGCTCCGGCCGCCGCGACAATCGGTGCGGTAGAAGGGTCAATCCCACCGTCAATCTCGATATGTATGGGCCTGTCGCCGATCATCATCCGCAAGGTGCGGATCTTGGCCGACAGGTCCAGAAACTTCTGCCCGCCAAAGCCTGGGTTCACCGTCATCACGCAGATCAGATCCACGGCATCCATCAGGTCCGCCACCGCCGATGCCGGAGTGCCCGGGTTGATCGCCACACCCGCCTTGGCCCCTGCGCCCCGGATCGCCTGCAGGGTGCGGTGGATATGGGGACCCGCCTCGACATGGGCTGTGATGATATCGGACCCAGCCTTGGCGAAGGCCTCGATATAGGCATCGACGGGAGAGATCATCAGGTGGACGTCCATGATGCCCTTGATGTGCGGCCTGATCGCGGCACAGGTTGCCGGGCCAAAGGTGATGTTCGGCACGAAATGCCCGTCCATCACGTCGACATGCACCCAGTCGGCACCTTCCGCTTCAATGGCGCGGCACTCGGCGCCGAAATTGGCGAAATCGGCGGCCAGGATCGACGGGGCGATCTTGATGGAACGGTCGAAGGTCATGGTATCCTCATTCGAAAGCGCGTCCAAAAGCGGTGACACGGTTTGCTGCGTCAGCCAAGGGCTTCAAGCGGTGTTGAGTTGCGGCACCTGACGTCAAATGGGATATGGCTCTTCGGGATCGCCGGGGAAGTGGTCACAGGGAAAAGCGTTCTTCATGATCGTCGGCGTTTTGGTCGGCCAAGAACAGCATGGACCTGCTTCTTCCAGGTCTGCGTTTTCGTGAGTGGCTCGCGCCAAAACCTCCGCAATCACTCTCCGTCGGTCACCAGCATGTAACCTTCGCCGCGGACGGTGCGCAGGACTTGCGGCTTGCTGGGGTCGATCTCGATCTTCTTGCGCAGCCTTGTGATGCGGATGTCGATAGAGCGGTCGAACGGATCCCAGCGCTGATGATGCGCCATCTCCAGCAACTGATCGCGCGACAGCACCCGCTTGGCATGGGTTACCAGCGTGTACAAAAGGTCGAACTCCATCGAGGTCAGGGCCACCTTGTCGCCATTTTCATCGAACAGTGTCTTCTGTTCGATATCCAGCACGCAGCGCCCGATCCGCACGCGGTTCGACGGCCGGCCATGGGCATGGACCGGCGTCATGGTCCGACGCAGGATCGCCTTGATGCGAGAGCGCAGTTCGGCCGGCTCGAAGGGTTTGGGCAAATAGTCATCGGCCCCCATTTCCAGCCCGACCACCCGGTCCAGGACAGAGCCCATGCCCGTCAGCATCAGGACGGCGCAGTGGCTTTCAGACCGCAGCCAACGGGTCAGCGACAGACCGTCCTCCCCAGGCATCTTCAGGTCGCAGATCACAAGGTCGGGCCTGACCTTCGGCACCAGTTGCCGCAGTTCCGCGCCGCCTTTGGCGGTGGTGACGGCATAGCCCTCGTCGGTCAGCAGTTCCTCAAGCATCTCGCGCATGGGTTCTTCATCGTCACAGACGATGATGAGAGCCTTTTCGCTCATGGCACATCTCCTTCGGGCGCCAGAAGCGACAGGGCCGCCTCGCGCACGTGCTGGGGATCAAAGGGTTTCTCGATGATCGGACGGTCAACGATGGATTTCAGCCGGTCCCAGTCGCGGTGCAGCACGTCGCCCGAAATGAAGATCAGGTGGCTTGCCAGAATGGGATTGGTCTCTTTGAGCCGGTGGAAGAAGGTGATGCCATCCATGCCGGGCATCCCGACGTCGCAGAAGACGCCGTCGAAGCTAGTCTGCGACAGGTGCTGCAGGGCCGAGGTGCCGTCGGTCGCCAGCACGCATTCGATGCCAAGCGGGGTCAGGCAATCGGCGAGGATTGCGGCGATCTCGACCTCGTCATCGACGATCAGGATGCGGCCGCGCAGGCGCGTCTGGCCGCGCGTCCCGGCCAGCGTGTCGGCATCAATCTGTGGATCGCCGCGCGCGGGCAAGGTGACGCGGAAACTGGCGCCACCGCCGGGCGTGGTGTCCAGAAGAAGCCTGCCGCCATGCGCCTCGATCATGCTTTTGCAAACCGAAAGCCCAAGGCCGGTGCCTTGTCCCACTGCCTTGGTGGTAAAGAAGGGGTCGAAGATGCGGCTGGCGATGCTGGCCGGGACGCCCGGGCCATTGTCTGCCACGGTCACCGTCAGCCAGTTGCCGTCGGCGCTGAGGGCCGCCTTGATGTCGATCCGGCGGTCAAGGGCGTGCTCTTCCAGCGCTTGCTGGGCATTCAGGATGAGGTTGATCAGGACCTGGACGATCTGATCTTCATCGGCCTCGATCTTTACATCCTGCGCCAGCGGGACCACGGTCCAGACGATGCTGGTGGTCCGCAGGCTGTAGGTCGTCATTTCCAGCGCGGCTTCGATCAGCGCGTTGACATCGACCCACTGGCGGCGCGGGCCGGTCTGACGGGCCATGGCGAGGAAGGTCTTGACGATGCGCGCACAGCGGTTCGCCGCCTCGCGCAGCTTTTGCAGGGCAGCGGCGTGGGGGGTGCCCTCCAGCTTTTCCTGCAGGATGGCCGCGCGGCCCAGCACGACGGCCAGCGGATTGTTCAACTCATGCGCCACCCCGGCCAGCAACTGCCCAAGGGCGGCCAGCTTTTCGGACTGGTGCAGCGTGTCTTGCGCCATCCGCAACTGATTGCGGGCGTTGTGCAATTCGGTGACATCGGTGGTCACGCCGCCAATGCGAAAAATGCGTCCGTCGGCATCCTTCACCGGGAAGATCGTGTTCAGCACCGTGACCTCACGCGCGGCCACGGCGTAGTGATACTCCTGCGTCACGGGCTCGCCCGTCCGCAACAGCCGGTCCTGGGCCTGCCGCGCGGTTTCAATCTCGTCCCCGCTGTCATAGGCCGAGGCAAGTTGGCCCACCATTTCATGCGGCTCGCGCCCGTAGAAGTTGGCGCCCCAGCGGTTCATCATCACGAAGGACCCGTCTAGTTCGCGCAGATACAACTCGGCCGGGATGTTGTCGAACAGCGAGTCGACCAAAGACCGCGCCTCGTCGAGTTCCTTGCGGGTCTGGTACAGGTCCGTCACATCGGCGGCAAACCCGCCGACCTGCACGATCCGCCCTTCTGAATCGCGGATCGGGAAGATAGTGTTCAGCACCTTGACCTCGCGCCCATCGACCGTGCGACGGTACTCTTGGGTCACGGGCAGGCCGGTGGCGAGGAGTTGTTTTTGTGCCGCGTCAGCGACAACGCGCTCTTCTTCGGAATCGAAGTCCGTGGCCTTTTGCCCGATCACCTCGCCCGGCTGGGTCTTGCCGAAGATGGCTGCTCCCCAACGGTTGAGCATCTTGATCGTGCCATCCAGTTCCCGCAGGTACAGAACCGCCGGGATGTTGTCGAAAATCGATTCCACCAGCAAACGGGTCTCGTCGAGTTCGCGCAGCACACTGTGCAGTTCGGTGACGTCCAGCAGCATGCCGCCGATCTGCGCCACCTCGCCCGTCTCGTCAAACACCGGAAAGAATGTCATGAGGCCGGTGCGGTCGCCGCCCGGCAGATGATAGGTGAACTGGTGGGTTTCCGGCGCGCGGTTGCGCACGATGCTTTCATCGGCGATCCGCACTCCTTCAGTATTCTGCGGCTCGCGGAATTTCCACATGGGCTGGCCGATCATCTCCTGAACCTCACGGCCAAGGAAATGCGCGCCCCAAGTGTTGATCATCACCAGATTGTCCTGCCGGTCGCGCAGGTACAGCGCCGCCGGGATGTTGTCGAAGATCGCCTCCAGACTGGCCTGTGCCTGCTTCAGGTCACTGGCGATCTTCTTCTGTGCCGAAATGTTGCGCAGGGTTGCCACGAAGAAGCGGTCCTGATCCATCCAGGTTTCCGAAATCGAGAGTTCGACGGGAAAGACCAGACCCGAGGCGTGCTGCGCCTCGATTTCGACCCGCCGTCCGATGACATGGGCGCCGCCATCCGCCAGATACCGCTCCATCCCATGGCGATGCGCCGCGCGATGGGCGTGGGGCACGATGGTGTCCTCCATCAGCTTGCCCATCACCTCGTCCCGGGTCCAGCCAAAGGTTGCTTCGGCCGCCACGTTGAACTCGACGATGCGGCCATGGACATCCGAGACCACGATGCAGTCAAGCGCTGAGGACAAAAGGGCATCGGCCAACTTCTCGCGGTTCAAAGGGCGCAGGTCGGCTGAGGTCGCGTCGGGTGTGTGCTTGTGGCTCATGGCCGTCCTTGACGTTTGATGCGACAGGATGCGGTGCCTTTGTTTCAATCTGACATCGTTTTGCAAAGGGAATTGTTTCAATTGTTTCTGCCGCCCCTGCCAAGGTCGGGATTTGCTTGCGGGCAGGGCGGTGCCAAGCGGCTTGAAATCCGCTGTTGATGCGCGTATCTGCCACCAAACCCTTACAGGCGGACGCAAGCCATGGCCACGACCAACCCGATCCAGTTCATTCAGCAGGTGCGCTCTGAAGTGGCCAAGGTGGCATGGCCGTCGCGCCGCGAAGTCATCCTGACGACGGTCATGGTGTTCGTCATGGCCGCCCTGACCGCGACCTTCTTCAGCCTGATCGACGTGCTGATCAAAACCGGCCTGACCTACATCCTGAGCGCGTTCCACTAAGACGCCCATTCGCTGATCGGCCGATTTTCCTTGAATTGACGCGTGTGGAAGAGTATCCCGCCGCAGGTTCTGGGGACATTCGGCGCGCAGCGATTCGGCGGCGCGCTGTTTTTTGTTCCCTTGCGCGGAGGCTCCGCGCTCAAACGCAGACTTTCCGGCGGGTGCCGGGACAAGACAAGGTGGACGTGGCATGGCCAAGCGTTGGTATTCGGTTTCCGTTCTCTCGAACTTCGAGAAGAAAGTGGCCGAGGCGATCAAGACCGCTGTGACCGAAGCCGGGATGCAGGAAGAAATCGACGAAGTTCTGGTGCCGACCGAGGAAGTCATTGAAGTCCGTCGCGGCAAGAAGGTGACGTCTGAACGGCGCTTCATGCCCGGCTACGTCCTGGTGCGCATGGAAATGTCGAGCAAGGGCTATCACCTGATCTCGTCCATCAACCGCGTCACCGGGTTCCTTGGTCCGCAGGGCAAGCCGATGCCGATGCGCGATGCCGAAGTGAACGGCATCTTGAACCGTGTCGAAGAGGGTGAGATCGCGCCGCGCAATCTGATCCGCTATGACATCGGCGAAAAGGTCAAAGTCACCGACGGTCCGTTCGAGGGCTTCGATGGCATGGTCGAGGAAGTGGACGAGTCGCACAGCCGGCTTAAAGTGTCCGTCTCGATCTTCGGACGGGCTACGCCTGTCGAACTGGAATTCACTCAGGTGTCCAAGGGCATGTGAGTGCATCGCGTGGGAGGCGAGCGCCGGGGCTGAGGCCAAGGTGACGGACCGGACCACTAAACCGCGACCCTAGCCGAATGAGCGGCGGGCGCAGTGATAAAGGAGAGGCCAGATGGCCAAGAAGATTATCGGCAGCCTGAAGCTGCAAGTGAAAGCGGGTCAAGCTAACCCGTCCCCGCCGGTCGGCCCGGCTCTGGGTCAACGCGGCCTGAACATCATGATGTTCGTCAAGGAATTCAACGCGAAGACTGCTGATCTTCCGTTGGGCACCCCGACGCCCGTCATCATCACCTACTATCAGGACAAGTCCTTCAGCCTGGAATTCAAGACCGCTCCGGCGTCTTTCCTGCTGAAGCAAGCAGCTGGCCTGCCTCAAGTCGGCAAGCGCAACCGCGCCAAGGGTTCGGTCAAGCCGGGCCATGTGGTTGCCGGTTCCGTCTCGGTCGCACAGATCCGCAAGATCGCCGAAACCAAGATGAAAGACCTCAACGCCAATTCGATCGACGCGGCAATGAGCATCATCGTGGGTTCTGCCAAGTCCTGCGGCATCGAGATCAAAGGGTAAATCATGGCAAAGCTTGGAAAACGTACCCGCGCTGCGGAAGCAGTGTTCGCTGGCAAGAGCCTGCTTGCCGTTGAAGCGGCTGTCGCCCTGATCAAATCCGCCGCCTCGGCCAAGTTCGACGAGACGCTGGAAATCGCGCTGAACCTCGGCGTTGACCCGCGTCACGCGGACCAGATGGTCCGTGGCGTGGTGCAGCTGCCGAATGGCACCGGCAAAGTGGTTCGCGTCGCCGTGTTCGCGCGTGGCGCAAAGGCTGACGAAGCTCGCGCCGCTGGCGCGGACATTGTTGGCGCTGAAGACCTGATGGAAACCATCCAGTCCGGCAAGATCGAGTTCGACCGTTGCATCGCGACGCCGGACCTAATGCCGTTGGTTGGCCGTCTGGGCAAGATCCTCGGGCCACGCAACCTGATGCCGAACCCGAAGGTTGGCACCGTGACGATGGACGTCAAGACCGCTGTGACCGCCGCCAAAGGCGGCGAAGTGCAGTTCAAGGTCGAGAAGGCCGGCGTCATCCATGCCGGGATCGGCAAGGTCTCTTTCACCGATGAAAAGCTGGCGCAGAACGTCCGCGCCTTCGTCGACGCCGTGACCCGCGCCAAGCCGGCAGGGGCCAAGGGCACCTATCTGAAGAAAGTCTCGCTTGCCTCGACCATGGGTCCGGGCGTTTCGGTGGAACTGGCTTCGGCCACCCAGCGCTGAGCCTTCGCGTCTGAACAAAGGGGCCACCGTCAGCCATGCTGCCGGTGGCCTTTCCAATCTTCGCAGGCTTTCCGCCGATGCTGGCAAAAAATCATTGCGGGGGTGCATTTGGCCAAAAATCGTGCTATGTTCTGCTCATGAACACGCCTGCACCCTTCAGGCCCACACGTTGCCGTGACGGCAAGCGCATCGCTGATTGCGCCTGCCCGGTGATCCATGTATTGACAAAATCTGTTCAAGCCGCGTGATTCGTCACGAGGCTTGGACACGCTTTGTCCGAGACGGTGGGTGCCTTCGCAAGAAAGCTTAATGTCCCTCCTGAGATGGAGTTCGAACCGATTTCACCGGGGCTCGCGCCTTGGCCGTCTGCAGGCTCGGAAGACATCATGGACCCGACGCCTCTGGGAAACCGGGGGCAAACATGAGCCGGGGGGAAACCCCCAACCTTGGAGTAAAACTGTGGATAGAGCCCAGAAAGAGCAAGTGGTCGACGAACTCGGCCAGATCTTCGCAAGCTCTGGCGTTGTAGTGGTCGCCCATTACACCGGTATGACAGTTGCCCAGATGCAGACCCTGCGCGCCAAAATGCGCGAAGTGAACGGGTCAGTGCGCGTCGCCAAGAACAAGCTCGCCAGAATTGCCCTTGAAGGGAAGCCCGGCGTTAAAATGGGCAGCCTTCTCACGGGCATGACCGTAATGGCCTTTTCGGAAGACCCCGTCGCTGCGGCGAAGGTCTGCGAAGCCTATGCCAAGACCAACGACAAGTTCGTTATTCTTGGCGGGGCAATGGGCGATGCGGTTCTGGATCCGGCCGGTGTGAAAGCCGTGGCCTCCATGCCGTCGCGTGAGGAAGTTATCGCTTCCCTCGTGGCTTGCCTGGGTATGCCCGCCTCGAGCATTGCTGGAGCCATTGGCGCGCCTGCGTCTGCGATCGCAAGCATTCTCTCGACCATCGAGGAGCGGCTTGCCGCCTGAAGCAATTGGTGACCGGGTGTGGATAGTCCTCGCCTCGTTAGAACCCTCATCTCAACCGTACGGAACATAAAATGGCCGATCTGAACAAACTCGCCGAAGACATCGTTGGTCTGACCCTGCTGCAAGCGGTCGAACTGAAGAACATCCTGAAGGACAAGTATGGCATCGAGCCGGCAGCTGGCGCTGCTGTCGCTGTCGTCGCTGGTCCGGCCGCAGCTGCTGAAGTTGTGGAAGAAAAGACCGAATTTGACGTCGTTCTGACCGAAGCTGGTCCGAACAAGATCAACGTCATCAAAGAAGTCCGCGTCATCACTGGCCTGGGCCTGAAAGAAGCCAAAGACCTCGTTGAGGCTGGCGGCAAAGTGAAAGAAGGCGCGACCAAGGCAGACGCTGAAGCTCTGAAGAAGAAGCTGGAAGACGTCGGCGCCAAAGTCGAGCTGAAGTAATCCTTAACCGGGGTCAGCCTCGGTACCGGGTTTAGCTGGCAGGGTTGGAAGCATTTCCAGCCCTGCCATGCGCGTCTTGATAGGTGCTTTTGCGAAAGCCTCTTTCCAGGCGCGGTGATGGTTCGGGAGCCTCCCTAAGGGATGGGGGGCATGAATAGGACCAATACCCCCTATCGCCCTTGTGGCGCCTCCGTGGCCCGACGGAAGCGTGCACTTTGATGATGAAAGGTTACGACGAGCATGGCGCAAGCTTACGTTGGTCAAAAACGAGTCCGCCGGTATTACGGCAAAATCCGTGAAGTTCTGGAGATGCCGAACCTGATCGAGGTGCAGAAAAGCTCCTACGATCTGTTCTTGCGGTCCGGAGAGGGCGACAAGCCGCTGGATGACGAGGGTATCCAGGGCACGTTCCAGTCGGTCTTCCCGATCAAGGATTTCAACGAGACTGCGGTGCTGGAATTCGTTCGGTACGACTTGGAAAAGCCCAAGTACGACGTTGACGAATGCATGCAGCGCGACCTGACCTATGCCGCTCCCCTCAAGGTGACGCTGCGCCTGATCGTGTTCGATGTCGACGAGGCGACGGGTGCGCGCTCTGTCAAGGACATCAAGGAACAAGACGTCTACATGGGCGACATGCCCCTGATGACGACAAACGGTACCTTTATCGTGAACGGGACCGAGCGGGTCATCGTGTCCCAGATGCACCGGTCGCCCGGCGTGTTCTTCGACCATGACAAGGGCAAGACCCACTCTTCGGGCAAGCTTTTGTTCGCCTGCCGGATCATTCCCTATCGCGGGTCCTGGCTCGACTTCGAGTTTGACGCCAAGGACGTGGTCTTCGCGCGCATTGACCGTCGCCGCAAACTGCCGGTGACGACGCTGCTGTATGCACTGGGCATGGATCAAGAAGGCATCATGGATGCCTACTACGAAACCGTGATGTTCAACCATGTGAAGAACAAGGGCTGGATTTCCAAGTTCTTCCCCAAGCGCCTGTCCGGCACGCGTCCGACGCATGACCTGATCGACGCGGCCACCGGTGAAGTGCTTCTGAAGGCTGGCGAAAAAGTGACGCCAAAGATGGCGAACACTTGGGCCAAGGAAGGCAAGATCAGCGATCTGCTGACGCCGTTCGACACGATCGTGGGTCGCTATGTCTCCAAGGACCTGATCAACGAACAGACCGGCGAAATCTGGGTCGAAGCCGGTGACGAACTGACGATGGAGTACGACCGTGACGGCAACGTCAAGGGCGGCACTCTGAAGGTTCTGCTGGATCAAGGGATTACCGAGATTCCGGTGCTGGACATCGACAACGTCAACGTCGGTCCCTACATGCGCAACACCATGGCGGTGGACAAGAACATGGGCCGCGACACCGCGCTCATGGACATTTACCGCGTGATGCGTCCGGGTGAGCCGCCGACCGTTGAGGCTGCAAGCCAGCTGTTCGACACGCTGTTCTTCGACAAGGAACGCTATGACCTGTCCGCCGTGGGGCGGGTCAAGATGAACATGCGTCTGGATCTGGGCCGCCCGGATACCCAGCGCACGCTCGACCGTGGTGACATCGTGGCCTGCATCAAGGCCCTGACCGAACTGCGCGACGGCAAGGGCGAAATCGACGATATCGACCACCTCGGCAACCGCCGTGTGCGCTCGGTTGGTGAGTTGATGGAGAACCAGTACCGCGTTGGCCTGCTCCGCATGGAGCGGGCGATCAAGGAACGCATGTCCTCGGTCGAAATCGACACGATCATGCCGCAAGACCTGATCAACGCGAAGCCTGCCGCCGCTGCGGTGCGTGAATTCTTCGGCTCCTCGCAGCTGTCGCAGTTCATGGACCAAACCAACCCGCTGTCCGAAGTGACGCACAAGCGTCGTCTGTCTGCCCTCGGGCCAGGCGGTCTGACCCGTGAGCGTGCTGGCTTTGAAGTGCGCGACGTTCACCCGACCCACTACGGCCGGATGTGCCCGATTGAAACGCCCGAAGGCCAGAACATCGGTCTGATCAACTCGCTGGCCACCTTTGCCCGCGTGAATAAGTACGGCTTCATCGAGACTCCGTACCGCAAGGTGATCGACAACAAGGTGACCGATGAGGTCGTCTACATGTCGGCCACCGAGGAAATGCGTCACACGGTGGCGCAAGCCAACGCGGCGCAGGATGCCGAAGGCCACTTCACCGACGACCTGATTTCCTCGCGGAAAGCAGGCGAATTCATGCTGAACCCGCCGGACGCGATCGACCTGATCGACGTCTCGCCGAAGCAGCTTGTGTCGGTTGCGGCCTCGCTCATCCCGTTCCTTGAAAACGACGACGCCAACCGCGCCCTCATGGGCTCGAACATGCAACGTCAGGCGGTTCCGCTGCTGCAATCTGATGCCCCTTTCGTGGGCACCGGCATTGAAGCGGTTGTGGCGCGTGACTCGGGTGCGGCGATCATGGCACGTCGGGCTGGCATCATCGACCAGGTTGACGCGACGCGTATCGTTGTGCGCGCCACGGAAATGCTGGATCCGGCTGAACCGGGCGTCGACATCTACCGTCTGCGCAAGTTCAAGCGGTCGAACCAGTCGTCCTGCATCAACCAGCGTCCGTTGGTAAAGGTGGGTGACGTTGTGGTGCGTGGCGAAGTGGTGGCCGATGGCCCCTGCACCGACATGGGCGAACTGGCCTTGGGCCGGAACGTCATCGTCGCGTTCATGCCGTGGAATGGCTACAACTACGAAGACTCGATCCTGATTTCGGAACGCATTCTGAAAGACGACGTGTTCACCTCGATCCACATCGAAGAATACGAAGTCGCAGCGCGCGACACGAAGCTGGGGCCAGAGGAAATCACCCGCGACATTCCGAACGTCGGTGAAGAAGCGCTGCGCAACCTCGACGAGGCTGGCATCGTCTACATCGGCGCCGAAGTGCAACCGGGCGACATTCTGGTCGGCAAGATCACCCCCAAGGGTGAATCGCCGATGACCCCGGAAGAAAAGCTGCTGCGCGCCATCTTCGGTGAAAAGGCATCTGACGTCCGCGACACTTCGCTGCGTCTGCCGCCGGGTGCTTACGGTACCATCGTGGAAGTCCGCGTCTTCAACCGTCATGGTGTCGACAAAGACGAACGCGCCTTGCAGATCGAGCGTGAGGAAATCGAACGCCTCGCCCGCGACCGCGATGACGAGTTGACCATTCTGGAACGGAACATCTATTCGCGCCTCAAGACCCTGGTTACCGGCAAGACGGCTGTCAAAGGTCCGAAGGGTGTCAAAGCCGGTTCGACGATTGACGAAGAGCTGCTGGGTACCCTGTCCAAGGGTCAGTGGTGGCAACTCGCCTTGGCGGAAGAGTCTGACGCCAAGGATGTCGAAGCCCTGCACGACCAGTTCGAAGCGCAGAAGCGCGCACTCGACAACCGGTTCGACGACAAGGTCGAAAAGGTCCGTCGCGGCGACGATCTGCCTCCGGGTGTGATGAAGATGGTCAAAGTCTTCGTCGCGGTGAAGCGCAAGCTGCAACCGGGCGACAAGATGGCCGGTCGTCACGGCAACAAGGGTGTTATCTCCAAAGTGGTTCCGGTCGAGGATATGCCTTTCCTCGCCGATGGCACGGCCGTTGACCTCGTTCTGAACCCGCTCGGCGTGCCGTCGCGGATGAACGTGGGCCAGATCCTTGAGACGCACATGGGTTGGGCCGCACGCGGTCTGGGCCTGAAGATCGACGAAGCGCTGAAGGATTATCGTCGTCATGGCGATATGACCCCGGTGCGGGAAGCGATGCGTTTGGCGTATGGCGACGAGACCTATGAAGAAGCCTTCGCCGATCGCAACGAGGCCGATTTCCTGGAACTCGCGGGTAACGTGATCCGTGGCGTGCCAATCGCCTCGCCGGTGTTCGATGGCGCCAAAGAGTCGGATGTCAACGATGCGCTGACCCGCGCTGGGTTTGACACCTCGGGTCAGTCGGTGGTCTTCGACGGCCGCTCGGGTGAGCAATTCGCCCGCAAGGTCACGGTTGGCGTGAAGTACATGCTGAAACTCCACCACCTGGTGGACGACAAGCTGCACGCCCGTTCGACCGGTCCGTACTCGCTGGTGACCCAACAGCCGTTGGGTGGCAAGGCGCAGTTCGGTGGTCAGCGTCTGGGGGAAATGGAAGTCTGGGCCCTTGAGGCTTACGGCGCCGCCTATACCCTGCAAGAAATGCTGACTGTGAAGTCGGATGACGTGGCAGGCCGGACCAAGGTCTACGAAAGCATCGTCAAAGGTGAGGACAACTTCGAAGCCGGCGTGCCGGAATCGTTCAACGTCCTTGTCAAGGAAGTGCGTGGCCTCGGCCTCAACATGGAACTCCTGGATGCGGAGGAAGAATAAGGTCGGGTCTAAATCCACCCTACGGCAGCTGTCGTAGGGTGGGAATTTTCCCACCATTCTTTCCCCGCCGCCCCCATTCTCAGGAATAGAAATGAACCAGGAACTCAGCACCAACCCGTTCAATCCGGTTGCCCCGGTGAAAACATTCGACGAGATCAAGATCTCGCTCGCTTCGCCGGAACGGATCCTTTCGTGGTCCTTCGGTGAGATCAAGAAGCCCGAGACCATCAACTACCGGACCTTCAAGCCCGAGCGTGACGGTCTGTTCTGCGCCCGGATCTTCGGGCCGATCAAAGATTACGAATGCCTGTGCGGCAAATACAAGCGCATGAAATATCGCGGCGTTGTCTGCGAAAAGTGCGGCGTTGAAGTCACCTTGCAAAAGGTGCGGCGCGAACGGATGGGCCATATCGAGCTGGCCGCTCCGGTTGCGCACATCTGGTTCCTCAAGTCGCTGCCGTCGCGCATCGGCCTGATGCTGGACATGACCCTGCGGGATCTGGAACGCATTCTTTACTTCGAAAACTATGTGGTGATCGAGCCGGGTCTGACCGACCTGACCTATTGCCAGATGCTGACCGAGGAGGAATTCCTCGACGCGCAAGACCAGTACGGCGCTGACGCCTTCACCGCGAACATCGGCGCTGAAGCGATCCGCGAAATGCTGGTTGCCATCGACCTCGAGTCGCTGGCCGACCAACTGCGCGCCGACCTCAAGGAAGCTACGGGCGAGTTGAAGCCGAAGAAGATCATCAAGCGCCTGAAGATCGTCGAAAGCTTCCTCGAATCCGGCAACCGTCCGGAGTGGATGGTTCTGACCGTGCTTCCGGTCATCCCGCCGGAACTGCGTCCGCTGGTTCCGCTGGACGGCGGCCGCTTTGCGACCTCTGACCTCAACGACCTGTACCGCCGTGTCATCAACCGCAACAACCGCCTGAAGCGGCTGATCGAACTGCGTGCGCCCGACATCATCGTGCGCAACGAAAAGCGGATGCTGCAGGAAGCTGTCGATGCCCTGTTCGACAACGGCCGTCGTGGCCGCGTGATCACGGGCACCAACAAGCGCCCGCTGAAATCGCTGTCCGACATGCTGAAGGGCAAGCAGGGCCGCTTCCGTCAGAACTTGCTTGGCAAGCGCGTCGACTTCTCGGGTCGTTCGGTCATCGTGACCGGCCCGGAACTGAAGCTGCATCAGTGCGGTCTGCCGAAGAAGATGGCGCTCGAGCTGTTCAAGCCCTTCATCTACTCGCGTCTCGAGGCGAAGGGTCTGTCTTCGACCGTCAAGCAAGCCAAAAAGCTGGTGGAAAAGGAACGTCCCGAGGTTTGGGATATCCTGGATGAAGTCATCCGCGAACACCCGGTTCTGCTGAACCGCGCGCCGACGCTGCACCGTCTGGGCATCCAGGCGTTCGAGCCGATCCTGATCGAAGGCAAGGCGATCCAGCTTCACCCGCTGGTCTGCTCGGCCTTCAACGCCGACTTTGACGGCGACCAGATGGCTGTTCACGTGCCGCTTTCGCTGGAAGCGCAGTTGGAAGCCCGCGTTCTGATGATGTCGACGAACAACGTTCTGTCGCCCGCCAACGGCGCGCCGATCATTGTTCCGTCGCAGGACATGGTTCTGGGCATCTATTACGTGACGATGGAACGCAAAGGCATGGTTGGCGAGGGCATGGCCTTCACCGATATCGACGAAGTCGAGCACGCGCTCGCCTCTGGCGCCGTGCACCTGCATGCCAAGATCAAGGCTCGTCTGCGTCAGGTTGACGAAGAGGGCAATATCGTCTGGAAGCGTTTTGATACGACCCCCGGCCGTCTGCGCTTGGGCAATATCATGCCGCTGAACGCCAAGGCACCGTTTGACCTCGTCAACCGTCTGCTGCGGAAGAAAGACGTGCAGTCCGTCATTGACACCGTCTACCGTTATTGCGGTCAGAAAGAGTCGGTGATCTTCTGCGACCAGATCATGGGTCTGGGCTTCAAAGAGGCCTTCCGTGCCGGGATTTCCTTCGGCAAGGACGACATGTTGATCCCGGACACAAAGTGGCCGATCGTCAACGAAGTCCGCGATCAGGTGAAAGAGTTCGAACAGCAGTATATGGACGGCCTGATCACGCAGGGCGAAAAGTACAACAAGGTCGTCGATGCCTGGTCCAAATGCTCGGATAAGGTTGCGGCTGACATGATGTCCGCCATCTCTGCCGTGAAGTACGACGACAACGGGGCCGAGAAGGAACCGAACTCGGTCTACATGATGTCGCACTCCGGGGCCCGGGGTTCGCCAGCGCAGATGAAGCAGCTGGGTGGGATGCGCGGTCTGATGGCCAAGCCTTCGGGCGAGATCATCGAAACGCCGATCATCTCGAACTTCAAGGAAGGTCTGACCGTTCTGGAATACTTCAACTCGACCCACGGTGCCCGTAAGGGGCTCGCGGATACCGCGTTGAAGACCGCGAACTCGGGCTACCTGACCCGTCGTCTGGTGGACGTGGCACAAGACTGCATCGTGCGCTCGCACGATTGCGGGACTGAGCGTGGCATCACCGCTGACATTGCGGTCAACGATGGTGAAGTCGTGCAGTCCCTGGCCGAGCGTGTCCTGGGCCGTGTGGCTGCCGATGACATCATCGTTCCGGCGACCGGCGAAGTGGTCGTGGGCCGTGGCGAGTTGATCGACGAACGCCGTGCAGACCTTATCCATCAGGCTGGCATCGTGACCGCCCGCATTCGCTCGCCGCTGACCTGCGAGGCTGAAGAAGGCGTCTGCGCCATGTGCTACGGCCGTGACTTGGCCCGTGGTACCTTGGTCAACCAGGGTGAAGCTGTCGGCATCATCGCCGCGCAGTCCATTGGCGAACCCGGCACGCAGCTGACGATGCGGACGTTCCACATCGGCGGCATCGCGCAGGGCGGCCAGCAGTCGTTCCTGGAAGCCAGCCAAGAAGGCAAGATCGAGTTCCGCAATGCCAACCTCTTGTCCAACGTCGCGGGCGAGCAGATCGTCGTCGGCCGGAACATGTCGATCGCCATCGTGGATGAGGCAGGTGTCGACCGGGCCGTTCACAAGCTGACCTATGGTGCCAAGCTTCATGCCAAGGATGGCCAGATGGTCAAACGCGGCAACAAGCTGTTCGAATGGGACCCCTATACCCTGCCGATCATCGCCGAAAAGACCGGCGTGGCGCGGTTCAAGGACCTCATCTCGGGCATCTCGGTCCGCGAGGATACCGACGAAGCGACGGGCATGACCCAGAAGATCGTCTCGGATTGGCGTTCGGCCCCCAAGGGGAACGAACTGAAGCCCGAAGTGATCGTGATGGACCCGGCGACCGGCGAACCGATGCGTTCGGAAACCGGCACGCCGATCACCTACCCGATGTCGGTGGACGCCATTCTGTCCGTCGAAGACGGTCAGGAGATCAGGCCCGGCGACGTCGTGGCGCGTATTCCGCGCGAAGGTGCCAAGACCAAGGACATCACCGGGGGTCTTCCCCGCGTGGCCGAATTGTTCGAAGCCCGTCGCCCGAAGGATCACGCGATCATCGCGGAAACCGATGGCTATGTCCGCTTCGGCAAAGACTACAAGAACAAGCGCCGCATCACGGTTGAGCCCGTCGATGAGACGCTGACGGCGGTCGAGTACATGATCCCCAAGGGCAAGCACATTCCGGTTCAGGAAGGCGACTTCGTCCAGAAGGGTGACTACATCATGGACGGCAACCCGGCTCCGCACGATATCTTGCGGATCCTGGGGGTCGAGGCGCTTGCCAACTACATGATCGACGAAGTGCAGGACGTCTACCGTCTGCAGGGCGTGAAGATCAACGACAAGCACATCGAAGTCATCGTGCGCCAGATGCTGCAAAAGTTCGAGATTCTGGACTCGGGCGAGACGACGCTGCTGAAGGGCGAAAACGTCGACAAGGCCGAACTGGATGAGACGAACGCCAAGGCGCATCTGAACGGGTTGCGTCCGGCGATTGCCGAACCGATCCTGTTGGGCATCACCAAGGCGTCGCTGCAGACCCGCAGCTTCATCTCGGCGGCATCGTTCCAGGAAACCACGCGTGTGCTGACCGAGGCTTCGGTTCAGGGCAAGCGCGACAAACTGGTAGGCCTGAAAGAGAACGTCATCGTGGGTCGTCTGATCCCGGCCGGCACCGGTGGTGCGACCAGCCGCGTGAAGAAGATCGCGACAGACCGCGACCAGACCGTGATCGAAGCCCGCAAGTCCGAGGCGGAAGCGGCCGCTGCGCTTGCAGCACCGCTGGCGGTGATGGACATGGGTGACGACCGCGACTCCGGTCTGGTTGACACGATCGAAAGCCGCGACGCATAAGCGCCTCTGCGATCAAGACCTTGACCCCCCGCTGAAAAGTGGGGGGTCTTTCTTTGTGTAGACCGGGGCAAGTCATGGCACTGACAGACAATTCGCGTGGCATTCTGCTGATGTGCGGCTCGATGCTGGGCTTTACCCTGAACGACACTTTCATGAAGGCCGTAACGGGGGCAGGGATGCCGTTGTTTCAGGCGATCCTGTTGCGTGGGCTTGTGTCCTCCATCGGCCTCTTCGTGATTGCGTCCCGCACGCCGGGCGGTCTCCAACTTCTTCCGCAGGGCAAGGATCGCAAGCTCCTGACTTGGCGGACCTGTGGTGAGGTCTTCTCGACGCTGACCTTTCTGGTGGCTTTGACCCATATGCCCTTGGCAAACCTATCGGCCATCATGCAATCGTTGCCGCTGGCCGTGACGCTGATGGCGGCGCTGCTGCTCAAGACCCCGATCGGCTGGCGCAGGTTTGCCGCGATCCTTGTCGGTTTTCTGGGTGTCATGCTGATCATCCGCCCCGGAGCTGCCGATTTCGACCGCTGGTCGATGGTGGGTCTTGCTTCGGTGGCCGGGGTGGTGGTGCGTGATCTGACAACGCGGTCGTTCTCCAGCAGCCTGCCCTCCACCACCGGGGCCATCTGGGCCTCGATGGCGGTGACGACTATGGGGGCTGCGGGTGTGGTACAAGAGGGCTGGCAATCCGTCCCCCTGATGGCGATCGCCGAGACCTCTGCGGCGGCTGGGTTTCTGATCATCGGTTATCTCTGTGCGATCAAGGTGATGCGGGTGGGTGATCTGTCGGTCGTGGCCCCGTTCCGCTACACCTCGCTACTGTTCGCGATTTTCCTTGGTTGGGCGCGATTTGGCACCCTACCGGATCAGATGACCCTGATCGGCGGTGCCATCGTTGTGGCTTCAGGCATCTATATGTTGCTGCATGAGCGGAAACGCCGTCTGGCGGCCGCCACCTGAATTGCAAGGGTTACATGGCTACTCTATATGGGCTCGCAACAGGGGCAGCCGAACATGACCAATATCTCCATCGTCATTCCGGCCCGCAACGAGGCTGAGAACATCGGCGCATTGGTCAAGGCCATTGACCGTGCAATGCGTGCCCATGCGCCGTTTGAGATCATCGTCGTCGACGATGGCTCGACGGACGAGACGGCTCAGAGAGTGCTTGGTCTTGCGATCCCCCATGTCAGACTATTGCGTCATCCGACCTCGGCTGGGCAAAGTGCAGCGGTCCACACCGGCGTGCTGGCGGCAAGTTCGCCACTGATCTGCACGCTGGACGGTGACGGCCAGAACCCGCCCGAGGAACTGCCGCGCTTGGTGGCCCCTTTGCTGGGCGACAAGGCCGGGGCGATCGGGCTGGTCGCCGGGCAAAGGGTCAAACGGCAGGACACTTGGTCAAAGAAGATCGCCTCGCGCCTTGCCAATGGCTTGCGCGGTTGGCTGTTGAAGGACGGCACGCGCGACACCGGCTGCGGGCTGAAGGCCTTTAGGCGGGAAGCTTTCCTGGCACTGCCCTATTTCGATCATATGCACCGCTATTTGCCAGCGCTATTTGCCCGCGATGGCTGGCAGGTGGCACACGTCAATGTCAGCCACCGGCCGCGCGTCGCTGGGGCGTCGAACTACTCCAATCTGCAACGGGCGCTCGTCGGGGCCGTGGATCTGCTGGGCGTGGCCTGGCTTTTGCGCCGCCGCAAGAAGGCTAAGGCCCTTCCCGAGGAAACCCATGTATAACCTGTTGAAAATGATGGGGGCGGTAACGCCCACCGATGCCCTTTGGCTGACCGTCGGCGTTCTTGGCCAACTTATGTTCACCGCTCGCTTCATCGTGCAATGGTGGGCGTCGGAGCGGGCAGGGCGCTCCGTCGTGCCGGTGATGTTCTGGTACTTTTCCATCCTCGGCAGCCTGATCGTGCTGGCCTACGGCATCCACAAGCTGGAGCCGGTCATCATCATCGGACAGCTGCCCGGCACTGTGATCTATGCGCGCAATCTTTGGCTGATCCGCAAAGAGAAGCTGGTGTGAGGCTGATCCTGTCGCTGCTGCTGGCCACCCTTCTGGCAAGCGCAATGTTCCTGACTTTTCCAAGCCTCGACCTTGCCACCGCCCGTCTGTTCTACGACGGGACGGCTTTCCCGATCGCGGCCAACCGCCCGGTCGAGGCCGTGCGGGTTGCGCTATATGCTGCGGAAGATCTGGGCTTTCTTTTGACACTGGCATTGGCCATGCGGCGGCGGCCTTTTCTGAACCTCACAGCTCGCCAATGGCTGTTCCAAATGCTGGTCTATCTTCTGGGACCGGGGCTGATCGTCAACGGGATCCTCAAGCGGTTCTGGGGTAGGGCGCGCCCGTTCCAGGTGACCGAGTTCGGCGGTTCGGCACCGTTTTCGCGCGCCTGGGCAATCAGTGACCAGTGCTGCGGCAATACGTCTTTCGTCTCCGGAGAAATGGCGGGTGCCACGGCGTTGGCAATCAGTCTTGCGATGATCCTGCATGCCAATCGGCTCCGGACGGGTGAAAAGGTCTACTGGCTGGGGCTGTTGGCGACCCTCGCGCTGCCATTGGTGACCGCATGGCAGCGCATGGCGGCTGGCAAGCACTTTCTGTCCGATATCGTGATTTCTGCTTTGCTCGTCTGCCTCATGGCAGCGGTGCTTCAGCGGATGCTGCCCCGGTAAGCCCCGCCGGAACCGGTGTTGACTTCTCAAGTGATTCCCCATATCAGCCGCCTACCTTAGCCGGGGGTCTATCCTTGCTCGGGTCATGACAATGGAACTGGTCACGATCCGGGCCTAAAGCCCCGATCCTCTGAAATTCCGCCGCACCGCACCCAAGCTGGGAGCGATTGCGGTTTTGGCATTTTGCGATAGGCGCAAGGTGTCGTGTCGAGAAGTGGCGCATCGAGCTTCGGTGCGAGTATTGACAGAGCAACACGAGGAACGTGCATGCCGACTATTCAACAGCTGATCCGCAAACCGCGGGAGGCACCAGTCCGGAAGTCCAAGTCGCAACACTTGGAAGCCTGCCCCCAGAAGCGCGGCGTCTGCACCCGCGTCTATACCACCACCCCGAAGAAGCCGAACTCCGCTATGCGGAAGGTCGCCAAGGTTCGCCTGACGAACTCCTTCGAAGTGATCTGCTACATTCCCGGTGAAAAGCACAACCTTCAGGAGCACTCCGTGGTTCTGATCCGCGGCGGTCGTATCAAGGATTTGCCCGGCGTGCGTTACCACATCCTCCGCGGCGTACTCGACACGCAGGGCGTCAAGGAACGCCGCCAGCGTCGTTCGAAGTATGGCGCCAAGCGTCCGAAGTGAGGAGATAGAGCATGTCCCGTCGTCACGCCGCTGAGAAGCGCGAAATTCTGCCCGATGCCAAGTATGGTGATCGGGTTTTGTCCAAATTCATGAACAACCTGATGCTCGACGGCAAGAAGTCCGTCGCAGAAGGCATCGTTTATGGCGCACTTGAGCGTGTTCAGACCCGTCTGAAGCGCGAGCCGATCCAGGCTTTCCATGAAGCGTTGGACAATGTGAAACCCTCCGTCGAAGTGCGTTCGCGCCGCGTCGGTGGTGCAACCTATCAGGTTCCGGTCGAAGTGCGCACCGAGCGCCGCGAAGCTCTGGCCATCCGTTGGCTGATCATCGCGGCCCGCAAGCGCAACGAGAACACGATGGAAGAACGTCTGGCTGCTGAACTGTCTGACGCGGTGAACAACCGTGGTACGGCCGTGAAGAAGCGTGAAGACACCCACAAGATGGCCGACGCAAACAAAGCGTTCAGCCACTATCGCTGGTAAGGTGGAAATATGGCACGTGAATATGGGCTGAACCGTTATCGTAACTTCGGGATTATCGCTCACATCGACGCGGGTAAGACCACGACGACCGAGCGTATCCTGTATTACACCGGCAAGACCCACAAGATCGGGGAAGTCCATGATGGCGCAGCCACCATGGACTGGATGGAGCAAGAGCAAGAGCGTGGTATCACGATCACCTCGGCTGCCACCACGACCTTCTGGCAGCGCCAGATCGACTCCGACAACCACGCGTCGGACGACAAGTACCGCTTCAACATCATCGACACCCCCGGCCACGTGGACTTCACCATTGAGGTCGAACGCTCGCTGGCCGTGCTCGATGGCGCTGTCGTCCTGTTGGACGGCAACGCAGGTGTGGAACCGCAGACTGAAACCGTGTGGCGTCAGGCTGACCGGTATAAGGTGCCGCGCATCGTCTTCGTCAACAAGATGGACAAGACCGGTGCCGATTTCTACAACTGCGTGAAGATGATTCAGGAACGCACCGGCGCCTTGCCGATGCCGATCCAGATCCCGATCGGTGCCGAAGACAAGCTTGAAGGCATCATCGACCTGATCACCATGGAAGAATGGGTCTATCAGGGCGACGACCTTGGTGCGTCCTGGGCGCGCAAACCGATCCGCGAAAGCCTGAAGGCTGAAGCTGACAAGTGGCGCTATAACATGCTGGAAATCGCCGTCGGCCAGGACGACGAAGCGATGGAAGCCTATCTTGAAGGCAACGAGCCCGACGAAGCCACGCTTCGCAAGCTGATCCGCAAGGGTACGCTGGCCATCGAGTTCATTCCGATCCTTGCCGGTTCGGCGTTCAAGAACAAGGGCGTCCAGCCCATGCTCAACGCCGTGATCGACTTTCTGCCCGATCCGCTGGACGTGCCGCCCTACATGGGCTTCCTTCCGGGCGACGAGACGGAAACCCGCAACATTGCCCGTTCGGCCGATGATGCGCAGCCCTTCTCGGGTCTGGCGTTCAAGATCATGAACGACCCCTTCATGGGCACCCTGACCTTCACCCGGATCTATTCGGGCCAAGTGAAGAAGGGCGACGCTCTGGTCAACTCGACCAAGGGCCGCAAGGAACGTGTCGGCCGCATGGTGATGATGCACGCCAACAAGCAGGAAGAAATCGCCGAGGCTTATGCCGGCGATATCATGGCGCTGGCTGGCCTGAAGGAAACCACCACGGGTGACACGCTGTGTGATCCGAACCACCAGGTGGTTTTGGAAACCATGACCTTCCCGACCCCGGTCATCGAAATCGCTGTGGAACCCAAGACCAAGGCCGACCAGGAAAAGATGGGCATCGCGCTCGCTCGACTGGCCGCCGAAGATCCGTCGTTCCGCGTCGAGACCGATATCGAATCCGGTCAGACGATCATGAAGGGCATGGGCGAACTTCACCTCGACATCCTCGTCGACCGTATGCGTCGCGAGTTCAAGGTCGAGGCGAACATCGGTGCGCCGCAGGTGGCTTATCGTGAAACGATCAGCCGTGAAGCGGAAATCGACTATACCCACAAGAAGCAGACTGGTGGCACGGGCCAATTCGCCCGCATCAAGCTAATCATCACCCCGACAGAACCGGGCGTGGGCTATTCGTTCGAGTCCAAGGTTGTGGGCGGTTCGGTTCCGAAGGAATACATCCCCGGCGTCGAAAAGGGCATCAAGTCCGTCATGGACTCGGGGCCCTTGGCAGGCTTCCCGGTGATCGACTTCAAGGTGGCGCTGGTTGACGGTGCCTACCACGACGTTGACTCTTCGGTGCTGGCGTTCGAAATCGCGGCGCGGGCTGGCATGCGCGAAGGTCTGAAGAAGGCCGGCGCGAAACTGCTGGAACCGATCATGAAAGTCGACGTCGTCACCCCGGAAGACTTTACCGGCGGCGTCATCGGTGACTTGACCTCGCGTCGGGGCATGATCCAGGGCCAGGACAGCATGGGCAACGCCAACATCATTCATGCGATGGTGCCCTTGGCCAACATGTTCGGCTACATCAACACTCTGCGTTCGATGTCTTCGGGCCGGGCGACTTTCTCGATGTCGTTCGACCATTACGACGCCGTTCCGCAGAACATCTCGGACGAAATACAGAAGAAATACGCTTGACGGTGTGGCGGGGTGAACCCCGCCCTACCACCCCCGTAGGGTGGGGTTAACCCCACCGCAACCGAACGAAACGAGGAGCACCCAAATGGGTAAGGCAAAGTTTGAACGGAACAAACCGCACGTCAACATCGGCACGATCGGCCACGTTGACCACGGCAAGACGACGCTGACGGCTGCGATCACGAAGTACTTCGGCGAATTCCGCGCCTACGACCAGATCGACGGCGCACCGGA
>CANBRQ010000025.1 GCA_947371955.1 Paracoccaceae bacterium
GATCCGCAGCCTTGCGAGGACGGGACTTGATTTGTCCTTGCATCGCAAGGACGCGGCGTATGCCGCCCGGTTCGCCTTCTGGCTGCGGCAGGGGGGCGAAGACGTGCAGGTCAAGGACGCTCCACCGCCGTATGCCCTGCTGCAACAGGGCGCCGCAGCGCAGGCGTCAGCGGCGTTTCTGGCACTTGGCTGCCCCTATGACGCGGCGCTTGCCCTGCAGACGGGTGGGGCCGAGGCCAAGCTGGCTGCCCTGACCTTGCTGGATGGTCTGGGCGCCACGCGGGTCGCGGCCAAACTGCGGCGCGATCTGCGTGAGGCCGGTCTGCGCAGCATCCCGCGCGGCCAGCGCGCCAGCACCAGGGCCAATCCGCAGGGCCTGACCGCGCGCGAAGTGCAGGTGCTGGGCCTTGTGGCTGAAGGCCTGTCCAACCGCGAGATATCCAGCAAGCTGGTGATCTCTATCCGGACGGTAGATCATCACGTCTCGGCCCTGCTGGCGAAACTGGGGCTGGAAAACCGGCAGGCGGCCATGCGGGCTGCCGAGGACCTGGGTGTGCTACGGCAAAATGGGCAGGGCATTCCGGCAAAATAGGCGGGGGCTGCGGATGCGGTCGGGGCGGGGGACGCCCTACAGTCAACCGGTCAAGACGACCAAATCACAAACCCACATCAATTACCGGAGATCAAGAATGCCGCGCTATATGGTTGAACGCACCTTCCCGGGTGGACTGCACATCCCCTCCAACGCGGGCGGGGCGGCCGCCTGCCTGTCCGTTGTGGACAAGAACGCCGAGGATCACGTGACCTGGGTGCATTCCTATGTCACCTCGGACAAGGGCAAGACCTTCTGCATCTATGACGCCCCCTCTCCCGAGGCGGTGCGCCGCGTGGCGGGCCGCAACGGCCTGCCGGTTGACTCGATTGCCGAAGTCAGGGTGCTGGACCCCTACTTCTACTTTGAGGTCACTGCCTGACCTGCGGGATACGGCTTGCCGGATCCCCGGCCCGGTCGCAAGGCACTGCGCGAGCATACAAAATCCGGACCTGCCACGAGATCGCTGCCATCATTCCCCATCTGCGCCGGGTCATCCGCCGCCATGCCAAGAACCAGCACGCGGCCCCGGTCCCCGGGGCCGTCAATCGCCATGGCCCCGCCGCCCGGGTCAAGGCCAAGCAGCTTGTCCACCGTGATCGGATGGCCCGCCTTAATCCTGCGCCGCGCCGGGCTGATCAATGGGTTCGCGGCGTCGATTCTGAAGCGGTTCAATCGGCAATGCGCGGTCAGCGATTTGGGTTTGGCGCGGCAATCTTGTGCGTAGCGGCAGATGAGGGCAGTCAAGGTTTCTGCTTAGGTGGAGGGTTTCTTGTCCTGTCGCCCGCACCAAAAGGGCTGGGGCGCTGGTTGGGATCTTGCCGCGCTGCCTCGTCCTCCGGGCCTTTCAGCCGCTTGGCTGCGATGAGACCCATGGTTGCCCACTTGCCGGCGGTCGCATCCCTATGGCCCTGCTTTTGACCGAAACCGGTGTTGGGGCTTCGACCACAAGGTTCTTTCCGAATGCAAACGATCTGGTTTTCGATGCACCGAGTGGCACTGGTCTTTGGTCCTCTTGATCGGGTCATAGGCTATCCCGACTTGATCAGCCACAGGGGCCAATGTCTGGCGGATCGATCCCAAATCCGGTGAAATGGTGGCCGGGACCGATCGCCCTGAACGAATGCCGCCACGCTTTCTTGGGCCGATGAACTGAACGCGCTTGACCCTTCTGTCGGGTCGGGTCCAAATCGAACCAAACGGAGTAGGCCAAGGACGATCTTCGCTCTGACGCAAGACTCAGGTTAACTAGGCATCCCAAGGAGAGACCGCGTTGAAAAAACATCTGCTGCTGAGCACGATCCTTGCCCTTGTGGCCCTGCCGGCTTTTGCCGACAAGAACCCGCGCACCGGCGAGGACCTGGCGAACAATCAGGACTATACCTACCGGATGCTCGACAGCGTGAAGTCGCTGGACCCGCAGCTGATCTCCTCTGTCGAGGACAGCGACGTGGCGCGCGGGCTGTTCGAGGGGCTGTTCAACGAGGATGGCGACGGCAATTTGGTTCCGGCGGGGGCGGTGTCCTACACGGTGTCGGAAGACAAGCTGGTCTATACCTTCAAGCTGCGGCCAGAGTCGAAATGGTCGGACGGCACATCGGTGACGGCGGCGGATTATGTCTATGGGTGGCAAAGGCTGGTCGATCCGGCACTCGCCTCGGAATACGCCTATTATCTGGAACTGGCGCAGGTCAAGAACGCTGGAGCCGTGACCGCTGGCACCGCAAAGGCTGCTGATCTGGGTGTCAAGGCGCTGGATGATCTGACGCTGGAAGTCACGCTGGAAAACCCGATCCCCTATTTCACCAAGATGCTGACCAACTCGGCCACATTCCCCGCGCCGAAAGCAGCGATTGACAAGTTCGGTGCGGATTGGACCAAGCAGCCCAATATAGTCACCAATGGTGCCTATCTTCTCAGCGAAGTGGTCGATGGCGAGAAGTATGTCGAGGTGAAGAACCCCAACTATTGGGACGCCAAGAACGTCATCATGTCGCCGATCACCGCCCTCGTGATCAATGACGAGGATGCCGCGCTGACCCGCTATCAGGCGGGAGAATTGGACCGGACTGACGTCCCCTCGGGACAATATCCGCATCTGAAAGAGCAATTCCCGGCGGAGGCCATCTCGACCCCCTATGCCTGCGCCTATGACTACATAATCAACATGGCGGCGGGCAAAGGTAACGAGGCGCTGAAGGATGTCCGCGTCCGCAAGGCCCTGTCCTATGCCGTCGACCGCGATGTCATCGTCAACAATATCCTGCAGGGTGGCCAGACCCCCGCCTATTCGTGGACGCCTCCGGCCATCAACGGCTATGCGATGCCCGACATCGACTATTCGCACTGGACCCAGGCCGAGCGCAACGACAAGGCCAAGGCGCTTCTGGCCGAAGCCGGTTTTGGACCCGACCACCCGCTGCAACTGACGCTGAACTACAACACCTCGGACGCGCACAAGAAGATCGCTGTGGCCGTGCAGCAGATGTGGAAGCAGACGCTTGGCGTGGAACTGACACCCAACAACTACGAATGGAAGGTTCATACCGACAAGCTGATCGCCGGCGACTTCGAGATGGCGCGCTATGCCTGGTGTGCCGACTATAACGAGGCTTCGACCTTCCTTGACCTTTACACCGGCTATTCCACCAACAATGACGGCAAGTATTCCAACCCGGACTACGACAAGCTGATGAAAGACGCCAAAGGGATGGCAGACCCCTCCGCCAACTACACCAAGGCGGAAGGCATTCTGGCCGCCGATATGCCGATCATCCCGATCTATCACTATGCCAAGGTCGACATGATCAAGCCGGACTTGAAAGGCTTGCCGCAGCATGACGTGATGCAGTTCTGGTACGCCAAGGACCTCTATCGCATCAAGCAATGACCTTTAGCGGGCGAGGGTCTTCGGGCCCTCGCCGGATAGCCCCATGATTGCCTATATCTTCAAGCGGCTTCTCGTCGCCATCCCGACGCTTTTGGCGTTGATCGTGATATCCTTCCTGATGATGCATGCGGCTCCCGGTGGGCCCTTCACGCAGGAAAAACAGCTTCCCGCGCAGGTTCTGGCCAACCTGAACGCCAAATATGGGCTGGATCAGCCGATCTGGGTGCAGATGGGCCGCTATGTCTGGGGCGTGGTCGTGCATTTCGACTTCGGTCCATCCTTTGTCTACAAGGACCGCACGGTGAACGAGATCATCGCCCAAGGCTTCCCCGTCACCCTGTCCTACGGCATGACCGCCTTCGTCTTGGCAGTGGTGGTGGGCGTGACATTGGGCGTGCTGGCGGCGGTCTTTCAGAACTCATGGCTGGACTATGTGGCCGTTGGCATCTCCATCGGCGCGCAGGTGCTGCCGAACTTCGTGATGGCACCCATTCTGGTCCTGATCTTCACCCTCTGGCTCGGCTGGCTGCCGGGCGGAGGATGGGAGGGCGGCGACTGGAAGCACCAGATCATGCCCGTCATCGCGATGGCGACCGCCTACATGGCCTCGATCGCCCGGATCATGCGGTCGTCCATGCTGGAGGTGCTGACGCTGAACCACATCCGCACCGCAAGGGCCAAGGGCCTGCCGACCCACAAGGTCATCCTGCGCCATGCCCTGAAACCGGCGCTGATCCCGGTTCTCAGTTACTTAGGGCCGACGTTCGTGTCGATGATCACGGGGTCCGTAGTGATCGACATGTTCTTCTCCACCGGCGGTATCGGCAAATTCTTTGTCGATGCGGCGCTGAACCGGGATTATGCGCTGATGATGGGTGTGACGCTGCTGGTGGGTGTGCTGACCATCATCTTCAACCTTGTGGTCGACGTGCTTTACGCATGGATCGACCCGAAGATCCGGTTTTAGATGCTGTCCCCCATCGACATAAGCGCGCTGGCGCTGCGACTGGCCAAGCTGGACGAGGTTAAGGGCCGCTCGCTTTGGGCCGACGCACGGTTGCGCTTCATGCGCAACAAGGCGGCGGTGGCGGGGGTTATTCTGCTGCTGCTGTGTGCAGGCTTCGCGGCGTTTGGGCAGCTGATCTCGCCCTACAGCTATGATTACATTGACTTCAACATCATGGGCCACGCGGCCGAGATGGGTGCGCCAAGCTGGGCGAAGGGCTATTACTTCGGCATCGACGATCAGGGCCGCGATCTGTTTGCCCGGGTGGCGATGGGCACGCGGATATCCCTCTGGGTCGGCGTCATCGGCACCGCGATCTCGGTTCTGGCGGGCACGCTTTATGGCGCAGTGTCGGGCTATGTCGGCGGACGCACCGACAGCCTGATGATGCGGCTGGTCGATGTGCTGCTATCCATTCCCTTCATGTTCGTGCTGATCCTGCTGCTGGTGATGTTCGGCAAATCCCTGACCGTCCTCTTCATGGGCATCGGCTTCCTGTCATGGCCCGCCATGGCGCGGATCGTGCGGGGCCAGACCCTGACCCTGAAAAGCCGCGAGTTCATTGAGGCCGCCCAAGCCACAGGCGTCCCCGCACTCCGCATCATCCTGCGCCATATCGTGCCGAACCTTCTGGGCATCGTGGTGGTCTATGCGACGCTTCTGGTGCCCGACATCATCCTGACCGAAAGCTTCATCTCTTTCCTCGGTCTTGGCGTGCAGGAACCGCAAACCTCGCTAGGCGAACTGATCTCGGAAGGCGCCAAGACCATGCGATATGGCACGCTCTGGCAACTGGCTTTCCCGATGGGCTTCTTCATGGCCACGATGTTCGGCTTTTACTTTGTAGGCGACGGCCTGCGCGATGCGCTTGACCCGAAGGACCGTTGAATGGCGATGCTAGAGGTTTCCAATCTGTCGGTCAGCTTTGCCACGCCCGAGGGTACGGTCAACGCCGTCAACGGCATCAGCTTTTCCTTGGAGAAGGGCCAGACGCTGGGCATCGTCGGCGAAAGCGGCTCGGGCAAAAGCCAATTGGCCTTTGCCATCATGGGGCTGCTGGCGCGGAACGGCACGGCGCGGGGTTCGGCCAAGTTCAACGGGGTGGAACTGGTGGGGGCGCCGCTGTCGGTGCTGAACAAGGTTCGCGCCAATCAGATCGCCATGGTGTTTCAAGACCCGATGACCTCGCTCAACCCCTATATGCGGGTGTCCGACCAGATGGCCGAGGTGCTGACCCAGCATCGCGGAATGGGGAAAGACGCCGCAGTAGCGGAGGCCGCCCGCATGCTGGACGCGGTGCGCATCCCCGAGGCCCGCGCCCGCATCCGCCTGTTCCCGCACGAATTCTCGGGCGGCATGCGTCAGCGCGTGATGATTGCGATGAGCCTGCTCTGCCAGCCTGACCTGTTGATCGCAGATGAGCCGACAACTGCACTGGACGTAACTGTGCAGGCGCAGATCATGGCGCTGCTGCGCGATTTGCAGCGCGATTTCGGGATGGCGACACTGCTGATCACCCACGACCTCGGCGTGATCGCCGGGTTTTGTCAGGACGTGATCGTGATGTACGGCGGCAAGGTCATGGAATCCGCCCCCGTTGACCCTTTCTTTGACTCCCCCTGCCATCCCTATTCGCGGGGCCTGTTGCACTCCCTGCCTCGGGTCGATCAAGAGGATGCCGCCTTGTTCTCCATCCCCGGCTCGCCGCCCAACATGACCCGCGCGCCCAAGGGCTGTCCCTTCCAACCGCGCTGTTCCAATGCCTTGGCCTTATGCTCCGACTACCTGCCTCCCCTCACCGAATTCGCCCCGAACCGCAAACGCGCCTGCAACGTCCCGGTGGAAGCGCTATGACCCTGATCGAGGCGCAAGACCTGTCCGTCACCTTCACCCTGCGGCGCGAGGGCGACATGCCATGGACCCCGCCGCGCAGGTTGCAGGCGGTCAAGGAGGTCAGCTTCTCCCTGCAACCGGGCGAGACGCTGGGCATCGTGGGCGAAAGCGGGTCCGGCAAATCGACGCTCGCCCGCGCGCTGATCCGGATGCTTCCCGCCACGGGTCGTGTCTTGTGGCAAGGCGTGGACCTGCTGACGCTGAACCCGCATCAGATGCTCAAGCATCGGGCCGCGATCCAGATGGTGTTTCAGGACCCGCTCGCTTCCCTCAACCCCCGCATGACCGTGGGCCAGATCATCGCGGAACCCCTGCGCACCCATTTCCCGCATCTGCCTGCCGCCGAGGTCAAGGCGCGGGTGCAACTGTCGATGGATCGCGTCGGCCTTCTGCCCAACCAGATCAACCGCTATCCGCACGAATTCTCGGGCGGACAATGCCAGCGTATCGGCATCGCACGTGCGCTGATCGTCGAACCCAAGCTTCTGATCTGTGACGAGCCGGTGTCGGCGCTGGACGTCTCGATTCAGGCGCAGGTGATCAACCTTCTGGCCGATCTGCGCCGTGACTTGGGCCTTGCGATGATCTTCATCGCGCATGACCTGTCGGTGGTGCGCCATATCTCGGACCGGGTGATGGTCATGTATCTGGGCCGTGTGATGGAGGATGCGCCCAAGCGCATTCTCTTCAAATCGCCCCGCCACCCGTACACAGAAGCCCTCCTGTCCGCCGTGCCCATCCCCAATCCGGCGGCAGAGCGGGCCAAGAAGATGATCCCGCTGGACGGTGACCTTCCCTCACCGATGAACCCGCCCTCGGGCTGCGTTTTCAGAACCCGCTGCTTCAGGGCCGCCCCGAAATGCGCCGCCGAAGTGCCCCGGCTTGAGGCATATGACCCCAAGGTCGCTTGCCATTTCCCCAACCCCGTCTCCTAAGACCTGAGGCAGACCGGATAGCGGCAAGGCTATGGTGCGCCAGACAAAATGGGCTCGGGCGCCCTCTTGATGCGGTTTTCTGACAGACAAGGTGCAATGGTTCCGGCGGGACCAATAGGATGCCATGGATGCACAACGCCGGCTTTGAGCCGCTGGAGGGGCTGATCCGTGACCCCTTCGAAATCCGCGACGGACTGATTGCGCAAGGTGCATTCAGCTTGAGGCAGAGCCGGTTTTGCAAGCCGATTGACAGATCCTCCGCGCCCGCAGAATGTCCCCCACGTGACGGCCAGAAGTGGAGCGACGGATGAATTTCGGCGGAAAAGTGGCCCTTGTGACGGGGGGATCGCGCGGCATCGGCGCTGCGACCGTGAAGGCCATCGTGGCTGCGGGTGGCTGTGCCGTGGTGCATTATGGGGCGAACAAGGCGGCGGCGCTGGATCTGGCGGCAGAGGTTGGCGCGGACAAATGTCATCTGGTCCAGGCCGATCTTGCCGAGATCGGCGCGGCGCACGGCCTTTGGCAAGAGGCCATGGCCTGGAAAGGCAAGGTCGATGTCCTGATCAACAATGCCGGGGTCTTTCTGGCCGAGGACCGTTCCGGGAGTGATGAGGCCTGGGCGCAGGTCTGGGCGCGCACGCTGCAGATCAACCTGATTTCAACGGCGGATTTGTGCCGCGCGGCTGTCAATCACTGGCTGAGCGCCGGTGTTGGCGGCGCGATTGTCAATGTCGCAAGCCGGGCGGCGTTTCGCGGGGACGATCAGGACCATTGGTCCTATGCCGCGTCGAAAGGGGCGATGGTGTCGCTGACCAAGACCCTCGCGCGGGCCTACAGCGGCAAGGGGATCTACAGCTACGGGATTGCGCCGGGATTTGTGCTGACCGACATGGCGCTGTCGGCGTTTGAGCAAGAGGAGGGGCTGGCAGAACGACTGCTAAAGGACGTCCCCTATGGCGCCTTCGCGCCCGCATCCGAAATCGCCAATGCCATATGCTTCTTCGCATCGGGTCTGGCCACTCATGCCACTGGCCAGACGCTTGACATCAACGGAGCCTCATATGTGCGCTAGGCCGCGGCGCGGCAGAGCGGGCGCCTTGGCCATCAGCGCCTTCTTGCGTCGTGCTTCTGCACCGCGTCCATCCAGACGGTTTGCCATGCCACCGTCAAGAATGACACCGGGGGCGGGACCAAGTCCCGCCCCCGGCATTATTCGGGCAGATTACTTCTGCCAGGACTTGACCAGCTCGTCATAGTTGACGGTGACCGGGGTTTCCTTCTCGTTGTCGAGCTTCAGCTGAGGTGCCAGATTGCCCTTGGCCACAGCATCGGCGTTCCAGAAGGCCAGATCCTTCTCTTCGGCCATTTTCGGGCCGATATCACCCTGCACGCCCGATTTCTCGATGCGGGCCATGACTTTTTCCTGTTCGGCGCAGAGGCTGTCCATGGCTTCCTGAACCGACTTGGCGCCCGAGGACGCGTCGCCGATGTTCTGCCACCACAGTTGCGCCAGCTTCGGATAGTCCGGAACGTTGGTGCCTGTAGGGGTCCACTGCACGCGTGCGGGCGAGCGGTAGAATTCGATCAGGCCGCCCAGATTGGCCGCACGGTCGGTGAAGTGCTTGCTGTCGATGGTGGACTGACGGATGAAGGTCAGGCCAACGTCGGACTTCTTCAGGTCAACCGTCTTGCTGTCGACGAACTGGGCATAGAGCCAGGCCGCCTGCGCACGGTCCACCGGGGTCGACTTCATCAGCGTCCACGAGCCCACGTCCTGGTAACCCAGCTTCATGCCGTCTTTCCAGTAGGAGCCATGCGGCGAGGGGGCCATGCGCCACTTGGGCGTGCCATCCGCGTTCACGACCGGCAGGCCGGGTTTGACCATGTCGGCGGTGAAGGCGGTGTACCAGAAGGCTTGCTGGGCAATCTCGCCCTGCGCCGGAACCGGGCCAGCTTCACCGAAGGTCATGCCTTGGGCGGCGGGCGGGGCATAGGCCTTCAGCCAATCCAGATATTTCTGGATCGCATAGACCGCAGCCGGGCCGTTGGTGTCGCCACCACGCGCCACGCAAGAGCCGACAGGACGCGACTTTTCGTCAACCTTGATGCCCCATTCGTCAACCGGAACACCGTTCGGCAGACCCTTGTCGCCATTCCCGGCCATCGAGAGCCACGCGTCGGTGAAGCGCCAGCCGAGCGAGGGGTCTTTCTTGCCGTAGTCCATGTTGCCGAACACGGCCTTGGGACCACCGATATAGGACATGTCGCGGCCGGTAAAGAAGGCGGCGATATCCTCGTAAGCCGACCAGTTGACCGGAACGCCAAGGTCATAGCCGTACTTGGCCTTGAAGTCGTCTTTGGTCTTTTGATCGTTGAACCAGTCGTAGCGGAACCAGTACAGGTTCGCGAACTGCTGGTCGGGCATCTGATAGAGCTTGCCATCGGGTGCCGTGGTGAAGGACAGGCCGATGAAGTCCTTCAGGTCCAGACCCGGGTTGGTCACGGCTGCGCCTTCGCCAGCCATCCAGTCGGTCAGGTTGCGGACCTGACCATAGCGCCAGTGGGTGCCGATGAAGTCAGAGTCGTTGATATAGCCGTCATAGATATTCTCGCCCGTCTGCATCTGGGTCTGAATCTTCTCGACGACGTCACCTTCCTGGATGATGTCGTGGATGACCTTGATGCCCGTGATGGCGGTGAAGGCCGGCGCCAGCACTTCGGATTCGTATTTGTGCGTGGTCAGCGATTCCGACACCACGTGGATTTCCATGCCGGCATAGGGCTTGGCGGCATCGATGAACCACTGCAGTTCCTTTTCCTGATCCGCACGGCTCAGCGTGGACAGGTCACCGATTTCCTTGTCGAGGAAGGCTTTTGCTGCATCCATGTCGGCGAAAGCCGGCATCGCAAAAGCCATCATCGCCAGCGCAATGGCGGTTGATGTTCGACGTATTCTCATTAGATATTCCTCCCAGAATGTTGAGACGTCAGAGTTTTTTCATTCTTGCCGGGGGGCGGGGGTTGCATCCCCGCCTCTCGGCGTCTTCTGACCTGCCTCAGACCCAGCGAAACACCGCCGCGGCATAAAACAGGCATAGGATCAGCGCCCAGGTCAGCGGGCCGCCGAAGAAGTAGAGCCAGCCCAAGTTGATGAAGGCAGAGCCCAAGAGCGTGATGAACAACCGGTCGCCGCGCGTGGTTTCAATCCGCAGCACGCCGCGACGCGGTGTTTCAGGATAACGGATCGCCAGCAGGGTCATCAGGATCAGGAGGCTGGCGATGATGTAGAAGAACAGGGCCACGGGGAAGGTCCATGCCATCCAGCCGCCCTTGATCATCGGGTCGGTCCAGAGGAACCCTGTCTCATCCCGGGGCGTGGCCCAGAGCAGAAAGGCCAGGAAGGCCGCCATGACCGCAACGATGATCACATAAAGCCGGGTCCAGTTGGTTGCGGTCATCACACCCTCCCCAGGGCGAAGCCCTTGGCGATGTAGTTGCGGACAAAATAGATCACCAGGGCCCCCGGCACGATCGTCAGCACCCCGGCGGCGGCCAGCACACCCCAGTCCATGCCCGAGGCCGATACGGTGCGCGTCATGGTCGCGGCGATGGATTTGGCATTCACGGCCGTCAGGGTGCGCGACAGCAGCAGTTCCACCCAACTGAACATGAAGCAGAAGAACGCCGCCACGCCGATGCCCGATGCCACCAGCGGCATGAAAATGCGGATGAAGAAGCGGCCGAAGCTGTAGCCGTCGATATAGGCGGTCTCGTCCATCTCTTTGGGCACGCCGCGCATGAAGCCTTCAAGGATCCAGACCGCCAAGGGCACGTTGAACAGGCAATGCGCCAGCGCCACGGCGATGTGGGTGTCAAACAAGCCGATGGAGGAATACAACTGGAAGAAGGGCAGGGCGAAGACCGCAGGGGGCGCCATCCGGTTGGTCAGAAGCCAAAAGAACAGGTGCTTGTCGCCCATGAAAGTATAGCGCGAAAAGGCGTAAGCTGCGGGCAGCGCCACTGTGATTGAGATGACCGTGTTCATCGCCACATAGATCATCGAGTTGATGTAGCCGTTGTACCAGGCCGGATCGGTCAGGATGGTGATGTAGTTACCAAAGGTCAGCGTGTTGGGGATGATCGAGAAGGTCGAGGTGATTTCCTCGTTCGTCTTCAGGCTCATGTTGACCAGCCAATAGATCGGGATCAGCAGGAACAGAAGATAGACGAACATCACGATGGCGGAGGTGCGGCTGCGCATCATTTGGTCTCCGCATTGTCAAGCGTGGTCATCACGGTAAAGAAGACCCAGCAGACCAGCAGGATCACGAGGAAATACATGATCGAGAAGGCCGCCGCCGGGCCAAGGTCAAACTGCCCGATGGCCATTTTCACCAGATCAATCGACAGGAACGTGGTCGAGTTGCCTGGGCCGCCGCCGGTCAGTACGAAAGGCTCGGTATAGATCATGAAGCTGTCCATGAAGCGCAGCAGAACGGCAATCAGCAGCACGCCCGACATCTTCGGCAGTTCGATGAAGCGAAATACTGACCAGCGGCTGGCCTGATCAATCTTGGCGGCCTGATAATAGGCCTGCGGGATGCTTTGCAAACCGGCATAGCACAGCAGCGAAACCAGCGAGGTCCAGTGCCAGACATCCATCACGATGATGGTGATCCAGGCATCCAGCGCGTTGTTGGTATAGTTGTAATCCACCCCCATCGCAGCCAGCCCATGACCCAGAAGGCCGATATCCACCCGGCCGAAGATCTGCCAGATCGTGCCCACCACGTTGAACGGAATAAGCAGCGGCAGCGCCATCAGCACGAGGCAGAAGCTGGCCCAGAAGCCCTTCTTCGGCATGTTGAGCGCGACAAAGATGCCCAAGGGCACCTCGATGGCCAGAATGATGCCGGAAAAAAGCACCTGCCGCCCCAAAGCCGAATGCATCCGCTCTGACGTGACGATCTCGACGAACCAGTCCAGACCGTTCCAGAAGAAGGCATTGTCGCCAAAGGTGTCGTTGACCGAGTAGTTCACCACGGTCATCAGCGGGATGACGGCTGAGAACGCCACGATCACCAGCACGGGCAGCACCAGAAACCACGCCTTGTTGTTCTGCGTCTTTTCCATCAGGCGGCACCCCCCTGCACGCGCCAATCGTCTGCATAGACATTGATGCGTTCCGGCGCGAAGCGGACGCGGGTCTGGTCGGCGCCTACCTCGGAACCCTCGGGGGCAATGACGTTGACGACCTGTCCTGCCACCTCACCCCGGATGATGCGATGGCGGCCCACGTCCTCGATCCTCTGGATCGTGATCGGCAAGCCTGTACCGCTGGTCAGTTCGCAGTATTCCGGACGAATGCCGATCTGGACGCGGCCCGACAGCGGGGAATAGGCCCCCGAAAGCGGCACGTCCACACCTTGCAGATGGGCCACTTTGCCCGCAACCTTGGCGTCCAGCAGGTTCATCCCCGGCGAGCCGATGAAATAGCCCACGAAGGTATGGGCCGGGGTTTCAAACAGCTCTTCCGGCGTTCCGATCTGGACCACGCGGCCATCGTACATCACGACGACCTTGTCGGCGAAGGTCAGCGCCTCGGTCTGGTCGTGTGTCACGTAGATCATCGTGTGGCCGAACTGGCGGTGCAGGTCTTTCAACTGGGTGCGCAATTCCCATTTCATATGGGGGTCGATCACGGTCAGCGGTTCATCGAACAGGATGGCGTTGACATCCTCGCGCACCATGCCGCGACCAAGGCTGATCTTCTGCTTGGCATCAGCGGTCAGGCCGCGCGCCTTGCGGTCCAGTGTCGCCTCCATCCCGATGGTCGCGGCAATCGCCTGAACGCGCGCCTTGATATAGGCCGGGTCCATGCTGCGGTTGCGCAGCGGGAAGGCCAGGTTCTCCCGCACGGTCATCGTGTCGTAGACAACTGGAAACTGGAACACTTGGGCGATGTTGCGCGCCGCCGTGGCGACATCCGTCACGTCGCGGTCGCCGAACAGGACCCGGCCCTTGCTGGGCCGCAAAAGCCCCGAGATGATGTTCAAGAGCGTGGTCTTCCCACAGCCCGACGAGCCCAGCAGCGCATAGGCGCCGCCATCCTGCCAGACGTAATCCATCTCTTTCAACGCGAAGTCCGCGTCTTTCGTGGGGTTTGCCACGTAGCTGTGCGCCAGATCCTTGAGCGTGATTTGCGCCATCATGCGGCCCCTGCGTAAGAGGTGGTCACGGCCAGTTTGCCATCCTTGCCAAAGGCATAGACCCGGGCCGGATCCAGCCAGAGGCTGACCTGATCGCCCGGGTTGAGGCTGTGCACCCCATGAACCAGCGCCACCCAGCGGTTGGCACCGTGTTGCAGATGCAAGAACGTCTCCGACCCCGTGATTTCCGACACGCCGACCGTGCAGGCAAACGCCATCGACTGGGCAGATTGCGCGTGCAGATGCAGGTGGTTGGCGCGAAAGCCCGCCGTATAGGCCCCATCGGCGAGGCTGGCAGCAGCACCCGTCGCCTCAACCGCCACAGCGTCGTCAAACTGCAGGCGGTTGCCATGCTTGACAAAGCCCATGAAGTTCATGGGCGGATCGCTGAACACCCGCGCGGTCGTCGCATCGACGGGATTGCGATAGACCTCTGGCGTCGGTCCGAACTGGGTGACACGGCCCTCCCACAGGGTCGCGGTGTTGCCCCCCAGCAGCAAGGCTTCCTCGGGTTCGGTGGTCGCATAGACGAAGATCGCGCCGGATTTTTCGAAGATGCGGGGGATTTCGGCCCGCAACTCCTCGCGCAGCTTGTAGTCGAGGTTGGCCAGTGGCTCGTCCAGCAAAACCAGCCCCGCCTCTTTCACCAGGGCGCGGGCCAAGGCGCAGCGCTGCTGTTGGCCGCCCGAAAGTTCCAGCGGCTTGCGGGTCAGCATCGGCGTCAGTTTCAGCATATCCGCCGTCTCGCGCACGGCGCGGTCGATCTCTGCCGCCGATTTGCCGATGAGACGAAGGGGGGAAGCGATGTTTTCGTAGACGCTCATCCCGGGGTAGTTGATGAATTGTTGGTAGACCATGGCGACCTTGCGGTCCTGAACACGCTGGCCCGTCACGTCCTGACCCCGCCACAGGATCTTGCCGGCGGTCGGCTGATCAAGCCCCGCCATCAGCCGCATGAGCGATGTCTTGCCCGACAGGGTAGGGCCCAGCAGCACGTTCATCGTGCCGTTTTCCAGCGTCAGACTGGTGGGATGGATATAGGTTTGCCCCTTCACCACCCGCGAGACTGATTGCAATTCAATCGACATCCGGGGTCCTCATTCCGCAGCAGGGCTGACAGCCCTGTCTTTTCGTGCCGATGCCATAAAGGCCTCCAATCGGTCGATTTGCGCCGCAGTCAGCCGTAATCCGAGCTTGGTACGGCGCCAGACGATGTCGGTGGCTTCCAGCGCGAATTCGTGGGTCATCAGCCACAGCACTTCTGCCTCAGTCAGGGTCGCGCCGAAGTCCTGGCCCAGATCGGCGGCCGAGGTCGCCTTGCCTAAAGCCGTCGCCGCTTCCGACCCATAGGCGCGGATCAGGCGCGCGGCCCATTTGGGCGTCAGGAACGGGTAGCGGGTTTGCAGGTCTTGTGTCAGGGCTGCCACGCCCCTGTGGGGGAAGTCGCCGCCGGGCAGGGGCACGCGCGCGGTCCAGGCAGGTTTTGCTGCGGGAAAAAAGGGGGCGAGCTTGGCCAGCGCCCCCTCGGCCAGACGGCGGTGGGTGGTGATCTTGCCGCCAAACACGTTCAGCAAAGGGGCGCCGTTGTGATCCAGCGACAGCACATAGTCGCGGGTCGCCGCCGTGGCCGAACTTGCGCCGTCATTGTAGAGGGGTCTTACGCCGGAATAGGTCCAGACCACATCCGCGCGCGTGACAGGTTTGGCGAAATACTGGCTGGCAAAGGCCAACAGATAGTCCTGCTCTTCATCCGTGCAGGCGACGTCACCGGGAGCACCCTTATGGTCTTTGTCGGTGGTGCCGATTAGGGTGAAATCCTGTTCGTAGGGAATGGCAAAGATGATGCGGCCATCGGTGCCTTGAAAGAAATAGCAGCGGTCGTGGTCGTAGAGCTTGCGCGTCACGATATGACTACCGCGGACCAGACGCACGCCTTCGGACGAGTTGATCCGGGTGACGGTGCGGATAATGTCTTCGACCCAAGGCCCACCGGCATTCACGAGGGCCCGCGCCATGTGGGTGTGGGTGCCCTGCGCGTCTTCGGTGGTCACTCGCCAAAGGTCACCGTCGCGCGCCGCACTGACCACGCGGGTGCGGGTCATGATCCTTGCCCCCCGCAAGGCCGCGTCGCGCGCATTCAGCGACACCAGTTTGGAATCCTCGATCCAGCAATCGGAATATTCGTAAGCCTTGGCAAAGCGCTTTTGCAGCGGAAGGCCTGCGGCATCGGTGGTCAGGTCAATGGTCCGGGTCGCCGGCAATATTTTGCGGCCCCCGAGTTGATCATAGAGAAACAGGCCGAGGCGGATCAGCCACGCGGGCCTGCGCCCTTTCATCCAAGGCATCATCCGGGACATCAGCTTGCCGGTCGGGGTTTCCCCTTCAAAGCGCATGTCGGGGTGATAGGGCAGAACAAATCGCATCGGCCACGATATATGCGGCATGGCGACCAGCAGGGTTTCCCGCTCTTCCAGCGCTTCACGGACCAAGCGGAATTCGAAGTATTCCAGATAGCGCAACCCGCCGTGAAACAGCTTGGTCGAGGACGATGAGGTGGCCTGCGCAAGGTCGCCCTTCTCGGCCAAGATCACAGACAGACCACGCCCGCTTGCATCCCGCGCTATACCGCAACCGTTTATACCGCCACCGATGACGAAAATGTCGACAGGTTTTGGCTGCTGCTGCAGTGTCACGCAAATCCTCCCAAAGCTCTCGCAATCGTGATGCAACCTTAAGGATCGGTCAAGCCGGTATATTCGTTTTAGTGCGAATTTGGGCTTATCGCACAAATCGGCTGGCAAACGCGCCAATATCACATTGAATATCTGCGATTTTTTCCAAAGCGCGCAAATTCGCGCTGCACCGCGGAATAGGTTTGCGTCGCAGCGCAGCATGTTTTCGGCCTTGATCGACGCGGGCACATGTCCGAATGATGACCTTGAATCGGTGCCCGTCTGGAAAGGAAACGCCTTGGCTCTGAGTTTCCGGCAGAGTGAAATTGTCGAGATAGCACGGGCAGATGGCCGGGTTGTCGTCGAGGATCTGGCGCAACGTTTTGACGTGGCCTTGCAGACGATCCGGCGTGATCTGGCCGAACTTGCCGACTCGGGCCATCTGGACCGCGTGCATGGCGGCGCGGTGTTGCGCACCGGTGTGACCAATCTGGGCTATGCCGAGCGGCGCAACATGAACGAGGCGGCCAAGAGTGCGATTGCCAAGGCTTGCGCCGCCGCGATCCCGGAAAACTGCTCGATCATGATGAACCTTGGCACGACGACCGAGGCCGTCGCACGCGAGCTTTTGCACCACCGCAACATCACCGTGATCACCAACAACATGAATGTCGCCAACATTCTGGTGGCCAATCCCGGATGTGACATCATGGTGGCGGGCGGGGCCTTCCGGCGGTCTGATGGCGGCTTGGTGGGCGAGTTGACCACGCAGTTTTTCGAACAGTTCAAGGTTGATTACGCCGTGATTGGCATTTCGGCGCTGGATGCCGACGGAGACCTGCTGGATTTCGATCTGGCCGAAGTGCGTGTCTCCAAAACCATCATCCGGCAGGGGCGGCGGGTGTTTCTGGTTTGCGACCATTCCAAACTTGGCCGGTCGGCTCCGGCTCGGCTGGCGTCGTTGAGCGAGGTCAGTGAGGTATTTACCGACAGGGCGTTCCCGGACGAACTTGCTGCGCGCTGCAAAGACTGGGGCACCAAGATCAATTTCGGCGCGTCGTAGCCTTCCGGCCCGGCCACTGCGCTGCTGGGGAAGTCCCTTCACCATCGAATTCGACCTCCTTCCCGAAAGGGAGACCCGATGAAACCTTATCGCAACGCAGCTTGGCTGCTGATGCTGCCGGCGGTTGCAGTGATGGGCTTTGTCGCCGTCTTGCCGCTTGTTGCGGTGTTCAACTACTCGTTCCACGACATCTTCAGTCTGGATTCAGCCAGTTGGGTTGGAGCGGATTGGTACACAGCCATCATGCTCTCGCCGCGTTTCTGGACCAGCCTGTGCCGCAGCGCAGCGTTCTCGGCTTTGGCTTTGGGGGTGCAACTGCCCTTGGGGATCGGGGTTGCGCTGATGCTGCGCGGCGCGGGGCCGCGCGTGGCCATCTTGATGCTGATGTGTGTCGCTCTGCCGCTGGCGGTACCTGCGAACATGATCGCAGGCCTTTGGCTGGCGCTGGTGCGGTCGGAAGGACTGGCTGGGCAGGCCCTTGCTGCACTTCACTTCGATTTCGACTACAAGTTCACCGCCGCCCATACATGGATTTTGATCCTGCTGGTCGACACCTGGCATTGGCTGGGCTTGGTCGTGGTTCTGGCCTATGCGGGCCTGACCTCAATTCCCCCGGCCTATTACCAAGCCGCGGCCGTGGATGGAGCCTCACGGGTGGCCGTCTTCCGGCTGATCGAATTGCCGATGATCGCCGGGACGATGTGGATCGTTCTGTTGTTGCGACTGGTGGATACGTTCATGATCTACACCGAGGTCATGATGATCAATGCCGGCGGCCCGCAGGATGCCACGACCTTTCTGTCGCTGGACCTTGGCGAAGAGATCAAGGCCTACAGCTATGGCACCGCAGCGGCGCGCGCGATGGTCGACTTCCTGATCGTTCTGACCGTGGTCTGGATCTTCGTCCAATTGCGCAAGTCGGACCAGTCTGCCGGGACCGAGCCCATATGAACCGCGCAAGTCTGCTGACCCTGCTGGCCTGTGGCGCATTGGCGGGTTTCATCCTGCTGCCGTTGGCGCAAGCAGTGGTGCTAAGTTTCACTTCCACCCTTGGCACGCCAGAGATGCCCGCCGGAGCGCTTGGATTTCACAACTACGTCAATATCTTCCAGACCCCGGCGCTGCGCGCATCCATCATCAACTCGCTGATCTATGTTCTGCTGAACGTCGCCTTCTGCCTGTTGGCGGCCCTGCCCGCTGCTTATGCCTTGGCGCGGTATCAGTTCGTGGGCGACCGGCACTTTCTGATCCTGCTTCTGGCGTTTCGGGTGACGCCGTCGGTGGTTTTATCCCTGCCGATCTTCATTCTGTTCTCGCGCGCCGGCCTTGTGAATTCGCCCCTGGGCATCGCGCTGGTGCATTGCGTGTTCAACCTGCCGATTGCGATCTGGATTCTGGAAAGCTTCATTGCCGCAATCCCGCGCGCCTATGACGAGATGGCCTTCATCGATGGCCACAGCGGCCCTTCCTTCTTCGCGCGGTTTCTTGTCCCGGCCATCGCCCCGGGAATCGCCGTCGCAGCCTTCTTCTGCTTCATCTTTTCCTGGGTGGAGGTCGTCTTTGCCCGCATCCTGACCGTCACCGGAGGCAAGCCAATCACAATGGCGATCAGCGCGCTGTTTTCGTTCCAGACCGATTGGGGCCTTGTCATGGCGATGACCGTCTTCTCGATGCTGCCGGGCGTTCTGATGATCTTCCTGATCCGAAACCATATCGCCCGGGGCTTTGTCGTCCGGACTTGATCCTTCAAGTGGGACGCGCTGTTGAACAAACCCTTTGAATCACCCCACCATCGTGACAGGGCGGCGAAACTGAACGTGCTCATCAAATCTTTTGCAATGCGTTTCCCAAGCGAAAGGGACGGCATCAAGTATCACCACGCTCGCACTTTCAATTCCTCTGATGCAGCATTGGCAAGGCATTGGAGCGTAACGAAACCCCCTGTCTTGTTGCAAGGCGTCGAGGCTATCCAGTCGGGCCGGGGGAGTGACGCTTTCGGATCGTAGTCTGTCCCAAGCCAAGCATCGGTTGCCGCATATTGGCGTTTTGCCGATTTGCTACAACGGGCACGCAAGCAAGATAAAGGTTCAATCTGTGTGACTAGGCTGCCCTTGATGGTGGCAACCTCAGGTGCGGCTGGACCGGCGATCTCCACCCGTCCAGACCTGCAGAGATCATCGAAGCTGTCAGGCTGAGCGTCCCAAAGCCAAGTCTACTCAGGATCAAATGGCGGGTCTTCGTGATCCGGGGACCAAAGCGGTGCTCTTTGGCGTAAAGCGACATCTTCCGCCCGGGCAGCAAAGCGGCGATCTGCATGGTCGGGTTCGCTCTTGCCCACAAATCAAGCCCTCAAGCCGCAGAACTTCGGCGGTCAGCGAGGTTTCGGGGACATCAGGGCTCAGCCCTGATTGATCCCGACTGTGCCCCGCCGCTTGCGTCAAGCCGCCTGAAAGGCAAGCCTCGGCGGAGAAAAAGAGGCAAAACCGCAGGACTGCGGCGGCGTCCAACATCTCCGCGATCCCGTGAAACAGCTTGGAATAGCCCGCTCATTGCGCCAAGGCGGGTGGCCGCCGCGCTCCTCCGCCAGGTCGCCCCGAGATGGGCCTGTTGGGGCCTTATAAGTGCGATCCGAAGCCTACGGCAAACCCGGCGCAATCCGGTTTGCGTCGGGCGTCCATTTCTTGGGCTTCGCATCGTAATCCTGCCACCCAAGAAACCGGCCCCCTTTGGAACCGAAGTTGAGAGGCAACGACTTGTTTAAGCGTCAGGCCATCAGTGCTTGGTCAGGATACCAGAGGAAGTGGTCCGGCACAAAAGCATCCTCGTCAAAATACGGAACCGGCGCGTGGCTCGCCCCGGAATGGCGCCAGTCGACATGGTCTGTCGCGTCGGGCGCGGCTCCGGCGGGGTGGCCGAAGACAAAATGATCCTCTGGGAGCGGTCTTGCGGTCGCAACGGCTGGTGGCGGATCCCCGATCAGCAAATTGCCATAAAAGCCCGACCCGCTGCCGGTCGAGGTGACATCCAGTGCGACATGCAGGTCAAACGCGCCGCCAAACAGGGAATCCGACAGGGCGCCAAGATCCACGGCGTGGTTGGTGAAACAGGTGACCGCTGCGGCTCCGCTGGCGAAGGCCTTGTGCAACAGGCTCATACCGTTTGCCGAGATATCCAGCGCCGAAACTTTGGCCGCCATATAAGCCCACCAGCAAGTCCTGCTTTACCGGCAGATACGTCAGGTCAACCGCGATGTCGAACTGGCGCCAGTTCCGACCCATGGCCCGCCACGCTGTAACGCCCGCCAAGCTCTCCAATCGCGAAGAAGGACTGCGAGGGTGTCGTGAAGGCCGCCTTGATCGCCGCATTGGCTGCAAGCACGCCTGCCACATCGGCCGCAACGGGCGCGCCGGTGATCAGGGCCACCGATTGCGATGTCGTGTCCATGGGGGCGATGGCAAGACCAAGGCCTGCGCGGGCGACATCGGCGCCGCTGTCCAGCGCTGCCACAGCACCTTTTAGGGTCGATGAGGCATCGGCGTCGACATGACCCACCAGCACGCCCGGCACGGTGGTGGCAGAGGCCGTGGCGTGGATCGTGCCGGTCAGGCTGCTGGCGGCAACCGTCGCCAGGCCGGAACTGGCGGTCCCAAGTCCGCCACTGGCCGTCACATGAACATCCACCTGTCCACCCGCGTGTCCGATGGCGGTGGCCGTGGCAGACCCAGCCAATCCGCCCACAAAGGCCGTTCCCGGGCGCCCGCCCGTCGCCGTCACGTCAAGGCTGACCGCGGTGGCTGTGATATCGGCGAAGGCCGTGGCCGCGCCTCCGTTCCCCGCAAGGACATCCGAGCTGATCCGCTGAACCGCCTCCGCCGCGCCACCCGTTGCAGTGACATTGGTGGTGACCAGCGCAGAATGCACGGCCTTCAAAGTGTCATCGAAATGCAGCGTCGATGTCGCAGCCCCGACAAAGCCGCCATTGCTTGTCCGGTTGGTCGAGCCGCCAAGACCGCCAGACGCATCCTGGTCCAGCGTCAGCGCGCCACCGTTGCTGTGCCCGGAGACAACGTCGACAAGCAAGGCCGCACCGCCGACCCCGGCCTTGGCATTGTCAAAGCCAAAGCCGCCTATGCCGCCTTGTGCTGTGGCCGATGACACGCTCTGCACCCGTGGTGAAACTCGAAGCGGTGTCCTGCGCGGCGGCCGCCGCACACGCAGCACCGTTTCCTGCGGCTGACCCGCCATCGGAGCCGCCCGTGGCCGAGACATTGGCCTCGAGGCTGAGGCTTTGATTGGCGCTGAACCGGTCGTCAAAGAACAAGGCCGCCGCCGCCGTGCCAGCCGTACCGGCAAGACCATCGGTCGGGGCCCCGCCGGTTCCCGCCTGCGCCGTCTCCGCCAGCGACAGCGAGCCCGCAGCGGAGGAGCCCCGCACCGCATTGGCCAGCGCGCTGCTTCCCCCGGCTCCACCGTTGCCGCCAACCGAACTGCCGCCGTTCCCGGCAATCTGCCGGGCCTCGGCCGAGACAAAGCCGCTGCCCGTGCTGTCCGCCGTGGCCCCCAATCCTGCACCCGTGGCCCCGGCACCGCTAAGTGCGCCATTGGTGCCGTTGCCGCCGGAAAAGCCGCTGCCGGTGCCCGCGCCACCGGTCGCAAAAGCCGTTGCGACAAGATTGTCCGATCCGATGCTGGTGCTTGCAGCCGTGCCCTGCGCCGAGGCAGCACTCCCATCGCCACCATTGTTGCCCAAGCCGCCCGGTGTGCCTGTGCCGGATGCGCCTGCATTGCCGCCCGCACCACCCGTCGCCGTTGCCTGCACAAGTTCTATGGTGGCGTTTGACGAGGTCGCATTCGCCACCGCGCTGCCGCCCGCCCCACCCGGATTGTTTCCGCCAACCCCGCCCCCTCCGCCGGATGCAATGGCCGTATTGACGAGATCCGCCGGCGTGGTCGTGATAGCCACCGCAGCCTTGCCCGCGCCACCCGTGCCATCCGAAGCCCCTGCCGCGACACCCTTGGTGCCGACGGCACCGCTTGTTCCATTGACTGTGATATTGCTCATGGCTTGGCGCTTTCGCCGGGTTCATGCGAGGGCGGCTGCCTCGCATCGCCTTTTTGCCGAAATGCGCTGGGCCACGACACCGACCTTGGTCTCGCGAAATGACTGCGAAATCAGGCCGCTGGGAGGGAAAAAGTCTGAATGCGCCAATGTCAGATCATGGAGCTTTCCATCCAACTGTACGCGCCATCGGGGCCGCCTTGGGGGGTAGGACCGGAAATGCGCCGCTGGCTCTTGAAACACCCAAAGGCCGATCGTCAGCCTTGGGCGCAGGGTTCTTGTCGGCGCAGCTTCGCTCGTGCCGTCAATGCCATGTCCAAAACTCAGCCGGTGCGTTCGGCTGGACGCAGCCGTGCGTGACCCTTACCCGCAGTCACACGCGCCGAGACCGCCAAACGCCGAACGGAGCGCCGCAGGTTTTGCCGGACCTACTACAGGCTCTCACTCGCGCCGGAAGGTGAGAGGATTGCCACGCGCGGCGTAGGTGAAGTTCAGCCGGTCCGGCGTCACCTCATCCACCGACCAGCAGATCGGGGCGTCCTGCCGGTTGTTCATGTCCACAAGATTCAGCACGGTATCCCCGCCTGCCGAGCCGTCGGCGCAGGCGCTGTCCACCGTCAGGACCGAAGTGGCGACCTTCTCGGCCCCGTAGAAATCGGTCAGTTCCGATCCATGTACTGTGATCCGGCTTTGCGGGTCCTCCAGCGAGACCCATTTGCCCTGCAGCCCCGCCCGCAGCACTGCCTTTGGATCGGGGGGGCCGGGTTCGATCTGCGACAGGTTCACCTCTGCAGCACCTTCGTCTTCCGCCACCGACTCGCCGGTGATCTGGACAGGTGTGTTGGGCGGCAGGGCAAAGAGCGTATCAATGATCTCGCGCGGGGTGATTGCGTTCTGCGTTACGATGTAAAGCCAGCCGTCCGCGTAGAGCCTGCAGGTCACACCGCCGTCCGAGGGGCCGCAGCCCTGCATCAGGGCTGACCGTGTAAAGGCCGCGCCACCCTGTCCGGGCGTGAAGGCGGGACCCGAGGCGGGGACCGGGCCAGTGAAACCCTTGGGTCTGGACGGCGCAGTGGCAGGCTTTTTCGGCGGCTTTGGTTTTGCATCGGGGGCAGGGGCCTTTACCGTCGCCTTCGGGGCCGGGTCGGGGGCCGCTGCCGCTGTCTTCTGGCCGGAGTTGTCATGGGTGAGGATCAGCGTGTAGTCGGGGTCTTTCGTTCCCGTGTCGGCGACGCGGAAGCCGTCTTTCCGATAGCCACGCGCCGCGCAATCGTCAGCGCCTTCGATGGTGAAGGGGTCCGCCTTGGTGCAGAACATGTAGTTATCGTCGGGGAAGTCTTCGCCTACGGCAGTGGCACGCCAGTAGATGTAGCGGTTCTTCAGCGGGCCATCGATGACGACCTTGCAATCGCCTGCGCCGATGACCCACCAGCCTTCCGATGTCCAACTGCCTTCCTTGCCGTAGCCGATAGCCAAGCTGCGCGAGACACCGCTGTCATTGCAGACCTTGAACTCGGCATGGGCAGCCTGAAGCCCAAGCGCCACAAAGGCCGCCGCAAGAATGAACCGCATGAAATCCGCCTCTGTTGATTGCAGCCGCACCGTCTCGTCCAACAGAGCAGAGATAGATGAAGAGTTTGTGCTTTCAAAGTCTGGCGACAGGCAGGCAGGGGCTCATTTTGATGGATTCTGACGTGCAGCAGGATGGCGTTGGCCATTCAGTGCCGTTGGTCTTGCACGGATTTCCGAAACCTTCAGGTTTCCCGTTCAAAAGTCGGGGTTTTGGTTTGCCGGGGCAGGATTGGCTCCTGCTCCGGCACCAACAATGCTCACCCACGCCCCGCCATGTCCGCAAGCGCGGCTGTGACATGCTGCACAAGCGCCTCCGCTGAAAGCGGTGGCTTTATGCGGGGATCGGTGCCGACGATGCCCCAGAGCGGCGAGGCGGGGTCGAAGCGGTCAATCTGGTCAGCCGAGGTGCCGAGTGCCGCCAGATTGATCAGACCCTCGGTCAGACCGTCCAGCAGGGTCGTCTCGAACAGACCGGCATGGTCGGGCGGCAGGCCGGGGGCATCGGTGCGGTTGACGGCGAAGGCCTTTGCGTGGGGACTTTGGCCTTGGGCATTCCAACCTTCGGCCAGTTCGTCGATCATCTGCAATTGCGTGTCGGCGAAATGGCCGGAGAACAGGATGACCTCGGCCACGCCCATCTGACCAAGCCGCTTGAGGGTCAGGGTCAGAAGGGCCTCGATTTCGGCACGGTCGGGCATCATGAAAGTCCATGGGAAAGCACCGTGCCCGCCGCCTGTCCCGTAGTACAGCGGCGGCCAGACCAGCCCACCGGTTTTCTCGGCGGCCAGCAGGCACAGGCGGTGGGCCGTCAGGGCATCAAGGCCCACGGGCAAGTGGTGGCAATGCCATTCAATCGTGCCCAAGGGCAGATAGATCAAAGAACGGTCAGCCAGGGCAGCCTCGATCTGGGCGGGGCGCAGGCGTTCGATCTGTCTCATCGGTAGAAGTTCCTCACCCAGGCGTGGGGCGGCAGCTTGGCCAGCAGGTCGGCCGGGAAGGCGGTCCCGTCGCTGTAGCGGATGTTCATGTCGACCTCCTCGGGCGATTTCATGCCGGGGATCAGCACCGACACCGCGTCATGCGCCAGAACATAACGCATCGCGGCCTCGGCAAGTGTGGGATAATAGGGGGCCACATCGGCCTTCAAGGCCGCAACGCGGGACAGAGTTTCGGCAAAACGGTCGCCCCGGAACATCTGGTGCGGCTGCGAGCCGGGTTCGAAACTGGCATAGCTGTCAGCGGTCCAGTGACCGATCAATGAGCCGGAATCCAAAGGCACCCTTGCGATGATCGCCGTGCCACCCGCCTTGGCCGCCGGAAACAACGCGTCCAGGGGCGGTTGCTCGAACAGGTTGAAGATCACCTGTTCAGAGGCGACCAACCCCAGACGCGCCAGCGCCACGCCCTCCTGTGGCTGGTTGTCGCGCAGGGAAACGCCGATCTGGTCGATCTTGCCTTCGGCCCGCAGGTCGTTCAGCGTCTCCAGCCAATCCAATTCGCGGTGGCCCTGCGGCCCCCAGGAATGTAACTGGAACAGGTCCAACCGTTCCACCCCCAACCGGCGCAGCGAGGCTTCGACATTGGCGCGCAGGTGCCATTCCGGAAAGCGGCCCCGGACTTGCGGGGCTGCGTCGTCTGGGCTCGGCCAGACGGTCGGCTGTGCCTTGGTGGCGACATAGACCTTGCTGCCGGTCCATTGCCGCAGCGCCTGACCGATCACGCTTTCCGAATGGCCCGCGCCGTACAGTTCCGCGGTGTCGACGAAGTTGATGCCCTTCTCAAACGCATGCAGCAGCGTGCGGATCGAATCCGCATCATCGACGCGGCCCCATTGCCCGCCAATCTGCCAGCCGCCAAAGCCGATTTCCGACACCTGCCAGCCCGTCCGCCCGAACGACCGATACCGCATGACGCCCCTCCCCTGTCTTTTGCCGTCCATAAGGGCTGCCGCGCCCAGAGCAAAGCGCGAGACTGATGGGAAGCCATCAGTTGGGCAAGGTCTCGGGCACCGCATCGGGAAGGTTCTGCGGCCCATAAAGCACAATCGGCACGGTGGAGGCATAGGGCGGCGTCGAGGCACTCGCCGCGTCAAAGCCAAAATGATCCATCAGGACTTCAAGGGCGAATTGCGCTTGCAGTTCAGGGCTTTGGTCGATGGTCAGGGTCATCAGGCCATCCTTCAGGCTGGCATAGGTGAAGGCCGTCAACTCATGCCCGATGAACAAGGGGCGCTGCGGCAACAGGTCCGCCTTGATCGCCGCCACCACGCCCCGGTTGCCTGCGCCGACGTTGTAGATGGCCACCGTTTCGGGATGGCGACGAAAGGCGTCTTTCAGGCGGGCTTCCGAGCGGATGGCATCATCGCCGCCCTCCACCACCTCGGCGACCGTCAAGGGTGAGGCGGCAAGCTGGTCCTTCAGCCCATGCACCCGCTCGGCATGCGATTGAAAACCAAGGTGGTTGCACAGGACGATGATAGAGCCCGGCTTGGCCATCAGCCCCAGAAAATACCCCGCCGAGCGGCCAGCCTTGTAGTGATCCGTCCCGGCATAGGCCAGCCGCGCCGAACCGGGCAGGTCCGAAATCATCGTCACCACTGGCCTCCCTTGAGCAGCAAGGTCGGCAATCGCCGCGCGGATCAGGGGATGGTCCTGCGCATAGACGATCACGGCATCATAAGGGCCTCGGCGCAGCGCCTCGACGATGGTGGCAGGTTCCTCATCCTCCAGAAGGGTCCGGTGCAGGGCGATGGAATGATCCATCCGCTGCGCCAACCTGCGGAATTCAAAGCCCATCCGGTGGATCAGCGGCAGTTCGGGTCGCGCCAGAATCACGTTGATCCGCACCACGCTGCGATGGGCCGAGGGCAGAATCCGCTTCAGCCCCAAGGCCCGTGCCGCCTCCAACACGCGCTTGCGGACCTCATCGCTGACGTTGCCGCGTTCGTTGATCACCCGGTCCACCGTGGCCGAGCCGACGCCCGACTTGGCGGCGACATCGGAAAGTGTGACCCGTGCAGAAGATTTTTCGCCCATTTTTTCAAGGCCTTGCGTTTGAGACGGCGATCATTGATGGAATCCCATCACATCAGGTTGCGACAATTTGTCAAGCGCGGTTATGACTCTGGCCATCGGCGCTATGGCGACCGGGCCGGAAGAGGTCAGCCAGAAGAACGCGTTGACCGAGACAGGGGAAACCGACGCGACTGCGTCACAACGGAACGAATACGTAGAGCGACAGGATGACTGCCGGACTTTCAAAGTCCCGGCCCTGTCAAGCCTTGCCGCAAGACGGACGGAGGAAACGATGGACGACCTGAAATTCGGCACGCGAAACAAGCGCGGGGACTTCTCCCCCAGCGCCCGACTGGAAAGCGCGCCGCTGTTCGTCTGGCCGCCGCGTCCGGGCAAGTTTCTGGCATGGTTGCCGCATTACTTTCTGCCGTGGAACGCGCTGTTCTTCGCCTTCGGGGCGGTGATCTGGTTCTTCGCCACCCCGTCTCGTGAGACCATGCAACGTTTTGACTGGCATTGGATCGGCTATCTGTGGCTGCGCAACTCTGCCCTTGTCTTTGTGCTCTACGGCTTGATGGAACTGCGGCTTTACATCCGCCGGGCGCAGGGCAACCGATTCAAATTCAACGGACTTTTCCCGGCCGACAAGAAGTCCGACGTCTTCCTGTTCGGCAGCCAGAACCTTGACAACATGATCCGCAGCTTTGGCACCGGCGTGCCGATCTGGACGGCCTATGAAGTGGTGATGCTTCACCTGTGGGCCATCGGCTGGGGACCTTGGACGACCTTTGACGCGCATCCTTGGGTGCTGGTGACCGTGGGCCTGCTGATCCCACTCTTCCACGAGGCGCATTTCTACTGCATCCACTGGCTCATCCATCAGGGGCCTCTCTACAAATACGTCCATTCGGTTCACCACAACTCGGTCAACCCGTCGCCTTGGTCCAGCCTGTCGATGCATCCGGTGGAGCATCTGCTGTATTGGTCCGACATCCTGATCCATCTGGTTGTGCCCTCGCATCCCCTGCTGGTGCTGTATCACCTGCAGGTCACCGGAACCGGGGCGGTCGTGGGCCATATCGGCTTCGACAAGATCGAGTTGGGCGAAGGCGCCATCAGCACGCAAGCCTATTCCCACTACCTGCACCACAAGTATTTCGAGGTGAACTATTCCGACGGTCTGGTCCCCTTTGACCGCTGGTTCGGCACCTTCCATGACGGATCGAAAGACGGCGACGCGCTGATGCAGGCGCGGTTCGAGGCCAAGAAGGCCCGGATGAACAAGTCCTGACAAGATTGCCGGGGAAGGGAGGAGCCCGCCCCGACGATAACTGAATAGACCAAATCAACCCCGTCCCGAGGACGGTTTCAGGGAGGAACATACCCATGACGATCAAGAAAACCCTCATGCGGCTGGCATTGACCACCACCGCGCTGGCGTTCGGAGCCTCAATGGCCATGGCCGATGGCAAGTCGATTGCAGTGGTCGGCGGTAAGGCCGACGACCCGTTCTTTGCCAAGGTCAAGAAGGGCATCGACGACGGCACTCTGGTCGTCACGGCCCATGGCGGCACCGTCAACTATCTGATGTTGCAGAACTATGACAATCTCGGCGGTGACGCCGCCAACTTGGTGCGCACGGCGATCAGCCAAGGCGCTTCGGTCATCGCTGTGCCGGATTGGGTTCCGGACGCGCAAGACGAGGCGATCAAAGCCGCTCAAGCCGCTGGCATCCCGGTCATCCTGTACAACGCCGGTGGGGCGGACAAGGCCAAGGAACTCGGTGCCATCAACTACATCGGCAACGAGGAATACACCGCAGGCCTCGCCGCTGGCGCCTATTACGCGACCCATGGCTTCAAGAACGTGATCTGCGTGAACACGGTTCCGGGCGCGCAAAACCTGGAAGATCGCTGCAAGGGCGTGGCGGATGGCGCCAAGAAGGAAGGCGGCGCCTCCACCCAGTTGCCGCTGCCCGCGTCGGCCTTCGGTGACCCGACGGCGGTGGCCGAGGCGATCAAGGCAACGCTGCTGAAGGATACCACGATCAACGGCGCGGTCACGATTTCCGCCGCAGATGCCAACTCCGCCGCCACCGGGATTGAACAGGCGGGCCTTACAGGCAAGGTCGCCTTGGCCTCGTTCGACATGGATGGCGCGGGTCTGGACCGGATCAAGGCGGGCACGCAACTGTTCGCCGTGGATCAGCAACCCTGGCTGCAAGGCTTCCTCGCCGTGACCATGGCGGATGCTTTCGTGAACTACGGGCTGTCGATCTCCAACGCTCCGGTGCTGACCGGGCCGGGCATTGTAGATGCTGCCAACATCGACGCCACACTTGCCGGTGCCGGGGCTGGCTACCGCTAAGCGCGACGCCTGAAGGGCCCGGGGTTATACTCCGGGCCAACTTTCCTCCCTTTCGGAGACCTCCATGTCTGACCTTACCCCCCGCATCACGCTTGGCGGCTTGCTGCGCAGGCCCGAGACCGGGTCGTTCCTTGGCCTCGCCCTTGTCTTCATCTTCTTCTGGATCTTCGGCGGGGCCAAGTTTGCCTCGCTTTCAGGGGCGGCAAGCTGGCTGAACGTCGCGGCTTCGCTGGGCATCATTGCCATCCCGATTGGCTTGCTGATGATCGCCGGAGAGCTGGACATTTCCATCGGGTCCATGGTGCCCGCCGGGTCGATGACCTGCGCTATCATCTCGGGCCATTTCGGCTTGCCGATTGCCTTCGGGGTGGGCGCGGCGCTGGCACTTGGCGCCTTGGTCGGGCTGGTGAATGGGCTGCTTGTGGTCCGTACAGCCGTGCCATCCTTCATCGTGACCTTGGGCACCCTCTTTGCCGTGGCGGGTCTGACGCTGGGCCTGTCGGTCATCGTCACGGGCACCACCAGCGTGAAGCTGCAAGCGGGGCCCGAGGCGAAGTTCCTGCTGGGCCACTTCATCGGCGCCGTCTATCAGGTCACCATCCTGTGGTGGATCGCCGCCGCCGCCTTCTGGGCCTTCGTTCTGCACTATTCCAAATATGGCAACTGGATCCTTGCCATGGGGGGCGACAAGGTATCCGCCCGCAACGCTGGCATCCCAACCGAGCGCGTCACCATCCTTCTCTTCATGTGCTCTGGCATGAGCGCGGCTTTTGTCGGCCTGTCACAGGCGATCCTCTACAACTCCGCCCAAGTCTCGGCCGGGCAAAGTTACATTTTCAACGCCATCATCTCGGTTGTGGTGGGCGGCGTGCTTTTGACCGGGGGATATGGGTCAATCTTCGGCATCGTGCTGGGCACCTTGACCTTCGCCGTGGTCAACCAAGGCATCTACTACACCGGCTTTGACGCCAACTGGGCCAGCCTGATCATCGGCGTCCTCCTTCTGCTCGCCGTTCTGATGAACAACACCTTCCGCAAGATGGCGCTGTCCTATGCGCCGAAGAAAGGAGCCCGCACATGACCGCTCCGATCCTGTCCCTCAAGGGCATCAACAAAAGCTTCGGCCCGATCGACGTCCTGCACGACATCAACATCGAGGTTCAGGCGGGCGAAGTTCTCTGCCTTCTCGGCGACAACGGGGCCGGCAAATCCACCGTCATCCGCATCCTGTCCGGCGTGCACAAACCCACCTCGGGCGTCATGGCGATGGATGGGGTGCCCGTCAGCTTCGCCAACCCGCGTTCAGCGTCAGACCACGGCATTGCCACCGTCCACCAGTTCGGTGGCACCTTCCCCCTGATGAGCATCGGCCGCAGCTTCTTTGTCGGACGCGAGCCCACAAAGGGCATCTGGCCCTTCAAGGTCTATGACCGCAAAAAGGCCAATGAGATCGCGGTCAAAGCCGTGCGCGAATTCGGTATCACCCGTATCGACAATGGCGACCGTCTTGTCGGCGGCCTGTCCGGTGGAGAACGTCAGGCGCTGGCCATCGCCAGGGCCGTCCATTTCGGTGCCCGCGTGCTGATCCTTGACGAACCCACCGCCGCGCTTGGGGTGAAGGAAGCCGCCCACGTCCTGCGCATCGTGCTGGAGGCACGGCGGCGTGGCATCGCAGTGATCTTCATCACCCATCAGGTCACCCATGCCCTGACCGTCGGCGACCACTTCGCCGTGCTGATCCGGGGTGCCAAGGCAGCCGACTTCCGCAAGGGCGAGAAAAGCCGCGAGGAAATCACCGACCTCATGGCCGGGGGCGAGGCGATGGCGGAACTTGAGGCCGAAATCGCGGCCTTTGGCGAGGCCGGCTAATTCTTCCGACGGGCGGGCGCCTCCCTCACCGCCCGGTGCCGCCGGATGCATCTCTCCACTGCACGGGCGGCACACGGGGTCCGGGCCGGATAATCTCTGGCCCGGATCACCCTTTGACATCTGGCGTGCAGCCTGACGCCGGGCTGACGCTTTCCTTTCAGGCTGCCAAACCCTGAAACAATTGAAACACGATTGCAGCCCTCTGAAATCATCCTGAAACCTGGCAGGGCCAATTTCTTCTCAACAGCGGCGCACGGGGCGCACGCCGGATCGAATGGAGAAGCGACATGCCCGCCTACATGGGAACCGATGGCGACGACATCTACATTGGCAGCGATACCGAGGCAGATTATGTCTTTCTGGGCGACGGCGACGACACGGCCTTTACCTATGGCGGTCATGACAACGTCGTCTCGACGGGCGGTAACAACCATATCGACCTGGGGTCGGGCAATGACACACTGCTTTCGGGCAGCGGCAGTGACACGATCGGCGGCGGTTCCGGTGATGATAACATCCAGGATACCGGCGGCGATATCTTCAGCGACCAGTACATCTATCTGGCTGAAGGCAACGACAAGATCATTCTGGCGGGACGTGGTGAAACGCATATCTATGGCGGGTCGGGAAACGACACCTATGTCCTGTTGCGCTATAACGGCGTCGAGGCCATCACCAAGGGCGCTGCGGATGCCGTGATCCATGAAGATGCCGGCGCTGATGGTGGCATCGACACGATTGAATTGTCGACAGGCTGGTCGGGCTTCGTCATGGCCGACAACGTCGAGAACCTGATCGCGAACAACCACAACGCCGAGGAAGACCGCATCACCTGGGACAACAAGCTCGACAATACGGTCCTTGGCGTCGATGTGACGGGAAATTCCAGCAACAACAACATCGTGGGATCCTTTGTCCGCGACATCCTGAAGGGCATGGGCGGCAATGACACTCTGGATGCCTCGTTCGGCGAGGGCGACAAGCTCTATGGCGGCGAGGGCGACGACCGGCTGATCCTGAACTTTGCGCAGGCGGCCAAGATGTACGGCGGGGTGGGGGACGATACCTATGTGCTGCAGTCGTGGACGTCAGCCGCCGCCGACAGCATCGTGGAATATTCCAACTCGGGTTCTGACACGATCGAAACGACCGGTGCCAGCGTGGACTTGACCCGTGCCAACCTTTACGCGATCGAAAACGTGACGCTGACCAGCGATAACACCGGCGCCGCCCGCACGATCACCGGCAATGCCCATTCGAACGTGATCCTCACCAGCCTTGGCAACGACACGGTCAGCGGGGCGGCCGGCGACGACCAGATCCGCACCTCCAACGGGATCGATTGGCTGGACGGCGGCGTGGGCAATGACACGCTGGACGCCGGCAACGATGCCGACCGGCTTCTCGGGGGGGCTGGCAATGACAGCCTTCTGGCCGGTGCGGGCGACGACTGGTCTTATGGCGGCGACGGCGACGATGCTATCGACGCGGGCCTTGGTGTCGACTTTGTCTATGGCGGGGCGGGCAACGACAACATCTTCGGCCGCGGCGGCGACGACTTCATCTTTGGCGAGGCCGGGAACGATATTTTGACCGGCGACGGCGGCAACGACCGGGTCTTCGGGGGTGATGGCAATGACAAGGTCTATGGCGGCGCGGGCAACGATCAGGTGCGCGGCGACGCCGGGATCGATCAGGTCTATGGCGGCGACGGGGCCGACCGGTTCATCTTCGCCACGCTCTCGGACGCGCCGACGACAGGGATCGATCGCGTGATGGACTTCGTCAAGGGCACCGACAAGATCGACCTGTCGATCCTGGATGCCGACGGCACGCTTGCCGGCAATCAGGCCTTCCATTTCAACGCCGTCCGGCCCTTCTTTGCCTCTGCGGGCGACCTCAACATCTCGGTCACCCTCGCGGGAACCATGGTTGAGGGCGACGTGAACGGCGATGGTTTCAGCGATTTCAGGTTCCTGGTCGTGGCGAACTACGCGCTTCAGGCGAGTGATTTCATCCTGTAACGCGGAAGGATCATTCGGCGATTGTTG
>CANBRQ010000026.1 GCA_947371955.1 Paracoccaceae bacterium
ACCCTGCGAAGCCAGAAGAGGACGCCCGCAAGGGCCAGCCGGATGGTTCAGTTTGGGATCGGGGCAGGATGCCTGATTGGGTCCGCCCCACAACATCGCCTAAGAAAAGGGAACAGATATGGCCAAGATCATCGGCATTGACCTCGGGACCACGAACTCCTGCGTCGCCATCATGGATGGCAGCCAACCCCGCATTATTGAAAACTCCGAAGGCGCGCGCACCACGCCGTCCATCGTTGCCTTCACGGAAAATGAGCGTCTGGTCGGCCAAGCCGCCAAGCGCCAAGCCGTCACCAACGCCTCCAACACCATTCACGCCGTCAAGCGCCTGATCGGTCGCCGCTCGGACGACTCGCTGATCGCCAAAGACCTGAAGAACCTGCCCTACAAGGTGGTTGCCGGCCCGAACGGCGACGCATGGGTTGAAGCCCGTGGCGAGAAGTATTCGCCCTCGCAGATCTCCGCCATCATCCTGCAAAAGATGAAGGAAACGGCTGAGGCTTACTTGGGTGAAACCGTCACTCAGGCCGTCATCACCGTCCCCGCCTATTTCAACGACGCCCAGCGCCAAGCCACCAAGGACGCCGGCAAGATCGCCGGCCTTGAAGTGCTGCGCATCATCAACGAGCCGACGGCGGCAGCGCTCGCCTACGGTCTCGACAAGAAAGAGACCAAAACCATCGCGGTCTATGACCTCGGCGGCGGTACCTTCGACATCACCATTCTGGAAATCGACGACGGCCTGTTCGAAGTCAAATCCACCAACGGCGACACCTTCCTGGGTGGCGAAGACTTCGACATGCGGATCGTGAACTACCTCGCGGACGAGTTCAAGAAAGAGCATGGCGTTGACCTGACGCTGGACAAAATGGCCCTGCAGCGCCTGAAGGAAGCCGCTGAAAAGGCCAAGATCGAACTGTCGTCTTCGTCGCAAACCGAAATCAACCAGCCCTTCATCAGCATGGACCGCAACTCCGGCCAGCCGCTGCACCTGGTTGTGAAGATGACCCGCGCCAAGCTGGAAAGCCTCTGCGACGACCTGATCAAGCGCACGATCAAGCCGTGCCAAGCGGCCATGAAAGACGCGGGCGTCTCCATCTCTGACATCGACGAAGTCGTTCTGGTCGGCGGCATGACCCGCATGCCCCGCGTCATCGAAGAAGTGACCAAGTTCTTCGGCAAAGAGCCGCACAAGGGCGTCAACCCCGATGAAGTCGTGGCCGCCGGTGCCGCCATCCAGGCCGGCGTTCTGCAAGGCGACGTGAAAGACGTGGTCCTGCTCGACGTGACCCCGCTGTCCTTGGGCATCGAAACCCTCGGCGGCGTCTTCACCCGCCTGATCGACCGCAACACCACGATCCCGACGAAGAAATCGCAGATCTTCTCGACCGCCGAAGACAACCAGAACGCCGTCACCCTGCGTTGCTTCCAGGGCGAACGCGAAATGGCGGCTGACAACAAGATGCTCGGCCAGTTCAACCTTGAAAACATCCCGCCCGCCCCGCGCGGCATGCCGCAGATCGAAGTCACCTTCGACATCGACGCCAACGGCATCGTGACGGTCAAGGCTAAGGACAAAGGCACCGGCAAGGAACAGGCGATCACGATCCAGGCCTCGGGCGGTCTGTCCGATGCGGAAATCGAACGCATGGTCAAGGACGCCGAAGCCAACGCTGACGCCGACAAGGCCCGCAAGGAACTGGTCGAAGCCAAGAATCAGGCCGAAAGCCTGCTGCACTCGACCAAGAAGTCCCTTGCCGAACATGGCGACAAGGTGGACCCCTCCACCGTCGAAGTCATCGAACTGGCGATGGGCGCCTTGGAAGACACGCTCAAGTCGGAAGACGCCGGCAAGATCAAGGGCGGCATCCAGAACCTGACCGACGCCGCCATGAAGCTGGGCGAAGCGATCTACAAGGCCCAAGCCTCGGCGTCCGAAGGCAAGGACGACGATGCCCCGCGCGACGTCGACGATGATATCGTCGACGCCGACTTCGAAGACCTTGGCAACAACAAGCGCAAGTAACCAGCGCGGAACCGACCGTGGGCGGCCCTGTCATGGGGTCGCCCAAACGCGTTCTAGAACAGAGGTCCCGGCATGCCAAAGCGCGATTACTACGACGTCTTGGGGGCTACCAAAGGCGCTTCGGCGGAGGAGCTGAAGAAAGCCTACCGCACTAAGGCCAAAGAACTGCACCCCGACCGCAATTCCGACAATCCCGAAGCTGAAGCCCAGTTCAAAGAGGTGAACGAGGCTTATGACGTCCTGAAAGACGCCGACAAGAAAGCCGCCTATGACCGCTACGGCCATGCCGCCTTCGAAGGCGGGCGCGGCGGTGGCGGTGGCGGCGCAGGCAATGCCGACTTCGCCTCGGCCTTCTCCGACGTGTTCGAGGATCTCTTCGGCGATTTCATGGGCCGTGGCGGCCAGCCCGGCCAGGGCAACCGCCGTCGCGCCCAGCGCGGGTCAGACCTGCGCTACAACCTGCGCGTCTCCTTGGAGGAAAGCTTCAAAGGCGTCCAGAAGACCGTCACCGTCCCCTCCTCCATCGCCTGTGACACCTGCCACGGCACCGGGGCCGAAGGCGGGGCAGAGCCTGTCACTTGCCCGACCTGCTCCGGCATGGGCAAGGTCCGCGCCCAGCAAGGCTTCTTCACGGTCGAACGCACCTGCCCAACCTGCCAAGGCGCAGGCCAGACCATCAAGAACCCCTGCAAGATCTGCGCCGGTGCTGGCCGGATCGAGCGGGAACGTTCCCTCTCGGTCAACATCCCCGCCGGTGTTGAAACCGGCACCCGCATCCGCCTTGCGGGCGAAGGCGAAGCCGGCATGCGCGGCGGCCCGGCCGGTGACCTGTACATCTTCATCGAAACCCGCGAACACCCGATCTTCCAGCGTGATGGAGTCAACCTCTTCTGCCGCGTCCCGGTGTCCTTGATCACGGCGGCGCTGGGTGGAGAGGTCGAAGTCCCCACCATCGACGGCGGCAAGTCCCGTGTCAAAGTTCCCGCCGGCACGCAAACCGGCAAACAATTGCGCCTGCGCGCCAAGGGGATGCCCGCGCTGCGCGGTGGTGGTGCGGGTGACATGGTGGTTGAACTGGCGGTGGAAACCCCGGTCAACCTGTCAAAACGCCAACAAGAACTGCTGCGCGAATTCGAGAAGCTGGAAGCCGAAGACAACAACCCCGAAGGCTCCTCGTTCTTCGCCAAGGTGAAGGGCTTCTGGGACGGCATGAAGAACTGACCTGGACCATGGGCCAATGGCCCATCCTGCGTAGGATGGGCAATCTGCCCATGCTCCCCGAAAGCCTCCCCCGCAAGGGCGGAGGCTTTTTTCTTGCGCCGCCCCTGCACCGCGCGTTGCGTTAATCCGGCCCCCATCGTCCGGCGTGTCGGTACAGATGCCATACGGAAAACAGACGCAAACCCGACGGAGATCCGACACCCGCAAACACCGCATTTTGCAGCGTTAACCATGGGAATTCGTTCTGATTCGCCCCTCTACGGCCAAAGCCGTTAACCGTTCCTTCACCAAGCCCATGGCAGTCTCAACCCATGGCACAGAATGGCTTTCAGGAATCACTCCTCCCGTTGTTCCCCACCCCGGGGGATGAGGATGAGGCGCGGGCAAATCCCCTGCCCGCCAAACTGCCGTCCTATATCGCCGACCACCGCAAACGCCTGCGCGACCGCTTCATGGAAGGCGGGGCCGCCGCCCTGCCAGACTATGAACTGCTGGAACTCCTCCTCTTCCGCGCCATCCCCCGCATGGATGTCAAACCCCTCGCTCGCCTGCTGCTCGACACCTTCGGCGACTTCAACCGCGTGATTTCCGCCTCACCGCAACGCTTGGCAATGGTCAAAGGTGTCGGCGAAGCCGTTGTTATTGAACTGAAACTGGTCGAAGCCGCCGCAGGCCGCCTGATGCGCGCCAAAGTCATGAACCGCCCCGTCCTGTCCTCCTGGAACGCGCTTCTCGACTATTGCCAGACCGTCATGGCACATCGGGAAACGGAACAATTCCGCATCCTGTTCCTTGACCGCAAGAACGTGCTGATCGCGGATGAGGAGCAGGCCAAGGGCACCGTCGATCACGTGCCCGTCTACCCAAGGGAAGTCGTCAAGCGCGCCCTAGAACTCAACGCCTCAGCCATCATCCTTGTCCACAACCACCCCTCCGGCGACCCGACCCCGTCCGAGGCTGACATATCGATGACCATCCAAGTGCAAGAGGCCGCGCAAGTCCTTGGAATCATTGTGCATGATCACCTGATCATCGGGAAATCCCGCGAACTCAGCTTCAAGGCACAAGGGTATTTGTAGGCCTGTCCACCGCGAAAGTCGGCTTCAGCCAGACCTCCACCCGCCGGTTCAGCCGCCGCCCCGCAGGCACCGCATCACAGGCAATCGGCAGCGCCGCGCCAAAGGCGGCAACGCCGGGCAAAAGCGCCTCCGGCATCCCCGGCACAATGGCTTTCAGCGCCGCCAGCACCGCATCCGCCCGCCCCTGCGCTAGGTCCATCGTTGCCCCGGCATCGCCCTGACCATCCGAAAAACCGGCCAACATCAAGGCTTTACCCTTGAACATCCCAGCCTCCAGCATCTGCGCCAGATCAGCGAGATTGGCCTGACTGCCCGCATCCAGCGTGTTGGTCCCATCGTCAAACCGGAAGGTCAGTGACAGCCGGTCCGCCCCATCCATTACCCCCACCAAGCGCTGCAAATCCTCCAGTGAGGTGGCCTTCCCCGCCCCCTTGATCGCGTTGATCAACCGCAAGCCATCCGCCGTCATCGGCTGGCGCTCCACACTCCGGTCAATATACCCCGCCCCTGCGACAGCCGCCTGCGCCTCGGGCGTTGACAAAAAATCCAGCAATTCCCGTGCTATAAGCGGCAACCGATGCCGCGGCGTCAGGAAGAACACCGGCAGCGTCAAGGGATAATCCGCCGCCTTCACCGCCAGCCGAGACGGCAGCAGCGGAAACCCGCAACTGTCCGTCAAGGGCAGCAACTTCGCCGCCCCGGTCACAGACCGTCCCGTCACCGCAATCGCCCAAGGGTCCTTGGCCACCGCCGCCGCCAATTCCGCCAAGGTCTCATGCGGCACGGTCACCGCCGGGTCTTTGCCCAACCGTGCTCGCAAGGCCCGCGCCACATCGCTATCCACCGCCAAACCGTGCAGAATCAAGGGCATATCCGGCCCGCCGACCTCGCTCCAGTTCGTCACCTCTCCTGAAAGAACCCGTGCAAGATCGATGGTAGAAATCGCCGGCATCGGGTTATCGCGCGCCACGATCGGCACCATCGCGTCCAGTGCCACCGATTGCGCGCCCAGATCCGGCTCCACCGCCGAGGCAAAAGCCAGGGTCGCCCCGCCCGACAGCAGGGCATCATGCGCCGTCTTGGGGCTGGAGGCGGTGAAAGACACCTCCGCCAAAGTCTCACCCGAGACCGGATCGGCCAGAACCGTGGGCTGGCCCGGCGTCAGGGTCAGCCCCTTGGCCTTGGCAAAAGCCACCAGCAGCGGCGGCAACAGCTTGGCCCCGGCATCCGAAGCCCCGGTGATCGTGATCAGCGCTTTGGGTGCAATCAGATCCGGGCACGCCGGGCCGTCACAGACCACCCCCTGCCCGTCAATCGTCAGCGGCCCGTAAGCCGATGAAATCCTGAAGAATTCGCCATCGTAGCCGGTCAGTGTCCCCGAAATCGACAAAGCGCCATCGCGTGAGGTCAGGGTGATATCCTGCGCCACCGCCAATCCGGGAAACACAAACGCGGCGAAAACCGCCGCGCGCCACGCCTTAAATGCCATCGAACCCGCCGTTCCTACTTGGTGGCAAGTTTCATGTCTGGCGCGAGATTCTTCAACACCAGAAAATCGCCCACCGCAGAACAATCGGGCATGGCCAGCGTCAGATCAACCACCTTGGCGCTGCCCTCCATGCTGCTGATCGTCTGTCCCAGCATTTCCTGCGCACAATTGGCAGCGGTCACCGGGGCTTCGACCACCACCTCTGCTAGGCCTTCGGCGGGGAAGGTGTAAATCTGCGCCATAAGGGGGCTGTCGACGCTCATCTCACCCAGTGCCATCAGCGAGCTTCCTGTCGCCGTCGGCCCCGGCTGGGCCGCCGAGACATCGCCCGGCTGGCCGAAATCTGCGCCATTTTCAAAGCCATGCAGCACGAAGCCATCAAGCCCCAGCCATTGCACGGCAAAACGGCGGACGGTGGCAAGGTCAGGGACCGGATGCACGGCCGAAACATTGCGGCCATCGGCGAATCGAATCTCGAACTGTCCGGCCTGATCCAGCGCCGGAATGGCCAACGTCAGACGGCCGTTGGCACCCACGCGCTGCGTCACTGTCAGCCCGCCATGCGCCAGAACCACCCGCGCGCCGCTGTCGCAGGGCGCGCGCAGCGTCAGCGCAACTGTGGCACCCGGCTCGGTTGAGGCGGTCAGCACCGGCGTGCAATCGCGTGCGAGTGCGCTGTCCGTGGCAGGGGCAACGGGCGGGGTTAAGAAAATATGCTGTTCTGGCAAAGGCTTGACAGGAACATTTGTCGTGGCCTTCACTCCGGGATCGTCTGGCGAGGCGGACAGCACCACGATCTTGGTCGGCAAGCTCACCGCAGCCGCCATGGGCGTGGCTTTGCGCGCCGCGAGGGTTTGCGCCAAATGGCCTGCCGCAAGAGCAATCGCCAGAACTGCCAATAACCGGCCGATCCTGCGGACTGGGCTTGTCGAAAGTGTTGACCAGAGGGATGCCATGGCGCCTTTCCATCAGCTTACCCCTATGTGATCGGACTCAAACCGGGCTCTGTCGCGGCTCAAACAGGGAAAACCCAAGGCAATTCTTCGGAATTGAGGCAAACTGCCACATTTGCGGCCCGAATTTGCCCGGCGAGGAGCGGTTTACCATCCGCCGCATCGCCGCTAGGGTGCCCTCCCACACAGACGGAACGCGCAGATGGCCTCCAGAACCACCCTCAACGCCAAGAACCTGGAGACGCTGGGGGCCGCCGCCCTGGCAGATCTGTTGATCGAGGTCAGCAGCGGCAATGCCGCCGCCAAGCGCCGTCTGCGGTTGGCGCTGGCCGGCGGGCAAGGTCCGAAAGAGGCGGCGGCAGAGGTGCGCAAGCGCCTGATAACCCTGGCAAAGTCGCGCGCCCGGGTCGGCTGGCGGCAGCGCAAGACCCTGACCGATGACCTGACCGCACAGCGCCGCGCCATTCTGGACCAGATCGCCCCCAACGACGCGGTCGAGGCCTTTGACCTCGCCTGGCAGTTCCTGTCGCTGGCCAACGGCATCTTCGACCGCTGCGAAGACAGCAGCGGCGCCCTGATGACCCTGTTCCGCGAGACCGTGGCCCAGCTTGCCCCCCTTGCCGAGGCCGTCGAAATCCCGCCAGACCGTTTGGCCGACCGGATTCTGGATGCCCTTCTGGCCAACGGCTACGGCCAATATGACGACCTCATCGCCAACCTGACGCAATCCTTGGGGGCAGAGGGTCTGGCCCACCTCAAGGCCTTGGTGCAGTCCATGGCCGACCGGGTGGAGCCTGTCCCGCCAAGGTCCGAATGGCAGAAGGTCGGCGTCGGTCTGGGCGGCACCGTCTATGCCCACCAGCTGGAGGAGCGACACCGCCGCCGCGTCATCGACAAGGCGCTGAAAGACATCGCAGATGCGACCGGCGACGTTGATGCCTTCATCGCCGGCTACGCCCCGCTGGCCCGCAAGCTGCCCGTTGTCGCCACCGAAATCGCCACCCGCCTCTTGTCCGCCGGCCGCGCTGCCGAGGCGCTGGAGGCGCTGGACGCTGCCAGTCTGGACGCCCGCCCCTCCGATGACTGGCAAGACGCCCGCCTTGCCGCACTGGAGGCGCTGAACCGCCCGGAAGAGGCGCAAGCCTTTCGCTGGCAAAGCTTTTCCCGCGCGCTGGCCATCCCACCGCTGCGGGCCTACCTCAAACGCCTGCCCGACTTTGACGATGTCGAGGCCGAAGAGCGCGCCATGGCCCATGCCCTGGCCTACCCCAACACGACGCTGGCCCTGTGGTTCCTGACCCAATGGCCCGCGCTGTCCCATGCCGCCACCCTCGTCCAGACCCGGGGTGAGGAGCTTGACGGCGACCACTATGAGATCCTCGCCCCCGCGGCAGAGGCTTTGGCCGACAGATATCCCCTCTCCGCCGTTCTGGTGCTGCGCTGTCTGATCGATTTCACGTTGGCGAAAGGCCGCGCCAGCCGCTATGCCCACGCCGCCCGCCACCTTGCCGAATGCGCTCGGCTGGACACGATGATCGGGGACTATGGCGAGGCTCTGCCGCACACGACCTATCTCGCCCATCTTCACCGCGAGCATCCAAGGAAAACCTCGTTCTGGGCCGAGGTCGTCTAGCGGCTTTCCAACCGGTCGCGGATCATGCTGATCGGCAGCAGCACATTCGGCGCCATCCGTGACAGCGCATGGAACGGCAGTTCCTCGGCCTTGCGCAGTGGAATGGCCAAGTCTGCCAAGGGCTTGCCCAAGGCCCAGTCCGCCAGTTCGCGCCCCATCGCCGTCGTCAGGGCAATCCCTCGCCCGTTGCAGGCAAAGCCAGCCACCAGCCCCGGCGCCAGTTCCACCAGCCGGGGCAGAAAGTCCGGCATGACCGAGGCCATGCCAGACCAGGCAAATTCCAACGGCGGCAGGTCAGGCAGGCTCAGAAACTGCGCCAGACGCCGGTGAATAACCCGCGGCACCCGCGCCCCGGCCCCCAAAGACAGGATATGCATCCCCCCGCTGATCAACCGGTTCTGCGCATCAAAGCGGAAGGTGAACAGGTTGCGCCGCGTGTCCGAAACCGCCTGCCCGCCCGGCAGCAAGCGGCTGCGCACCGCCAAGGGCAAGGGCCGGGTTGCCACCTGAAACACCCTGAGCGGAAAGAAGCTCCGCGCCAGCCCGGGCCAAAGCGCCCCCACATAGGCATTCGTCGCCATCACCACCTTCGGCGCGCGCACCTGTCCGGCTAAGGTCCGCGCCACCCAGTCTGCGCCAACCTTCTCCAGCCCCAGCACCGGCGAGCCTTCAAACACCCGCACCCCCGCCGCCGCTCCAGCCCGTGCCAATCCCCGCGCATAGCCCACCGGATTGATCACCCCGCCCGAACGGTCGATCCACCCGCCGCGCCAGCCCTCGACACCCGTCAGCAGCGTAACCCCTTGGGCGTCCAGCAATTCCACCGGCCGCCCCAAGTCCCCCCACTGGCGCACCCGCTCTTTTGCCTTGGCGAAAGCCGCAATTGAATGCGAGGGTTGTATCCAGCCAACCTGCGCCGCATCGCACGACATCCCATGCCGCTGGATCAGGTCAAACACCAGATCGCCGCTGCCGGCGGCCATCCGGATCAGCGGTTCCGCCCGCTCGCCCAGCAGCGCACGGATCCCATCCGGATCAACCTTGGCAAAGTTCGGCACGACAAACCCCGCATTGCGGCCCGAGGCGCCATGAGCGATCCGCTCGGCCTCCAGCAGCACCACCGATTGTCCCGCCTCCGCCGCGTGCAGCGCCGTCGAAAGCCCGGCAAAACCGCCGCCGATCACCAGAAGATCGGCCTCTTCGGCCCCTTTCAGCGCCGGAAAGCCGGCCACAGGTGCCGCGGTCGCGTGCCAAAGTGTGCGCGGAGTCATTGCCGCCGCCTTGGCCCGAAGAACCCCTGTGGCCGCCACAACAGGATCAGGCACAGCATCACCCCAATCGCCACGATCTGCAGCGAAGCCGCCCGCGCCTGCCAATCCTGCGGCACCAGTGAGGCCGTCACGGTCCCAGACCCCACCCAGATCGCCCAGACCACAATCGAGCCCAGCAGCGCCCCCCGGTTCGACCCCGACCCGCCCACCATCAGCATCGCCCAGACCTGAAACGTCAGCGTCGGCAGATAGTTGTCTGGCGCGATGAACCCGATGAAATGCGCCTGCACCGCGCCCGCCAGTCCCATCACCGCACCGCCGACCGCAAAGGCCTGAATCCGGTAGCTTTGCGCGCTTTTGCCCAAGGCAATCGCCGCCCGCTCGTCCTCTCGCAATGCCCGCAGCACCCGCCCCCAAGGGCTGCGCGACAGCCGCTCCAGCGCCAGATAGGCCGCCAAAGTCACCACCGCGATGACCCCAAGGTTGGCAAAGTTGAACAGCACCGCCTGATCCTGCACCGATGCAAAAGGCCTTGGGATAAACGCCACCCCAAACGGCCCCCCCGTCAACCCTTGCGCGTTCAACGCCACCAGTTGCACCACAACCGCCACGCCAAAGGTCGTGATCGCCAGATAATCCGCCTTCAACCGCAGCGTCGCATAGCCCGTAAACGCCGCAGCCCCCGCCGTGATCAGCGCCGCCGCCAGCCATCCCGCCACAATCGGCCAGCCAAACCCGCCAATCCGGTCCGGCGTATCCGGCGAGGTCAGGATGGCCGAACTATAAGCCCCAATCGCCACGAACCCCGCAATCCCCACGTTGAACAGTCCCGTCAGCCCCCATTGCAGGTTCAGCCCCAGCGCAATCAGCCCGAAAATCAACGCGGTAGACAGAAAGAACGCGCCATAGCCCAGAAGGTCGATCATCGCTCTGCCACTCCAAACAACCCGATGGGCCGGATCAGCAGCACCGCCATCAGGATCACGAAGGCCACCGCCTGCCGCCACTCCGCGCCGACAAACTGCACCGCCGCCGCCTCCGACAGCCCGATGATCAGCCCCCCCAAGACAGCCCCGCGCACCGACCCGATCCCCCCCAAAATCGCCGCCGCAAACATCGGCAACAGCAAGGACAGCCCCATCAACGGCCGGATCTGCACCAGCACCCCCACCATCACACCCGAAGCGCAGGCCAAAGCCGCCCCAATCACCCAGGTCGCCCGCACCACAGCCGCCACATCAATCCCGACCACCTTCGCCAAAGCCGGGTTCTGTGAATAAGCCCGCATCTCCCGCCCGCGCTGGCTATGCGCCATGAACAAATGCATCCCCACCACCAGAACCAAAGTCAGCAGCAAAAGCGCCACCTGATCCGCCGTGATCTTGATCCCCAACCCCAACGGCGTGGCCATCTGAATGGCCCGACTGAAGTACGTAGGACGCGAGGTGAAGATGAACTCCAGCAAACTCCGCAGCGCCATCGAGGCACCGAACGAGGCCATCACCACAATGATCGACTGCCCCCTTGCCCTCAGCCTTGCAAACAGCAGCCAGTCCAGCACCAGCGCCAACAGCGCCGTCAAAGCCATCGCCACGACCAAGGCCACCAGCAACGGCAGCCCGAACGACAAGGGTTTCAACGCCGTACTCCCGCCCAAGGCCCCCACCACCGCCAAAGCGGCATAGGCCCCCCATGCCATGAAATCCCCATGCGCGAAGTTGGAAAACCGCAGGATCGAATAGGTCAGCGTCACCCCAATCGCCCCCAGCCCGATCATCGAGCCGGCAATCACCCCATCCAGCAGAAATTGCAAACTCATGACGCCCTCCGATGCCCAAGGTACAGTTCCGCAATGATCGGATCATCCCACAGCGTCTTGGCCTTACCCTCATGCGCCTCGCGCCCCTCGACCAGCACATAGGCCCTATCGCCAATCGCCAGCGCCGCCCGGGCGTTCTGCTCCACCAGCACAATCGTCAGACCCCGAGACCGGATCTCCTGCAACTGCGCAAAGACCTGCGCCACCAGCTTCGGCGACAACCCCGCCGAAGGCTCATCCAGCATCAACACCCGTGGCCGCACGATCAAAGCCCGCGCCACCGCCAGCATCTGCCGCTGTCCGCCCGACAGGCTCCCCGCCATCAAAGCCCGCTGCCGGGCAAGATCGGGAAAAGCCTCATACATCTCGGCAATCCGGGGGCTAACTCCACTCCGAGGCAGAATCCCACCCGAGACGCGCAAATTCTCCTCCACCGTCATCAAGGGAAAGATGTTCTCGGTCTGCGGCACAAAGGCCAGCCCCTGCCGCACCATCAGATGCGCCGGAACCGCCGTAATATCCCGCCCATCCAGAAGCACCTGCCCCCCGGTAACAGGAACCAACCCCGCAATGGCCTTGATCAAACTGGATTTCCCCGCCCCATTCGGCCCGAGGATGACGACGATCTCCCCCTCCGCCGCGTGAATGGAGGCCCCCTTCACAATCGACAGCCCCGGCTCATAGCCCGCAATCAGCCCCTTCACCTGCAAGATCATGCCGCCGCCCCGCCCAGATAGGCCTCGATCACCCGAGGCTCGCGGGACACCTCATCCGGCTTGCCTTCAAACAGCAAAGCGCCTTGAGCCATCACCACAATCCGGTTGCACAGGCGCGACACCATATCGATGTTGTGCTCGATCAGCACAAACGTCACACCCGAGGCGTTGATCTCCCGTATCCGCGCAATCAGCACCTCCAGCAGCGCAGGGTTTACCCCCGCCGCAGGCTCGTCCAGCAAGATCACCTTCGGGTCCGCCATCATCACCCTTGCGAGTTCCAACAACTTCCGTTGCCCACCAGACAAGACCCGCGCCGGATCATCCGCCAGCCGCCGCAATGCGACCAAGTCCAGCAAACTCAAAGCTTTCTCCTTCGCCGCCCGCTCCTCCGCCGCCACCCGCGCAAAGCTGGTGAAGTTCGCCCAGAACCGCTCCCCCGTCTGTGCCTGCCGCGCCAGCAGCATGTTCTCCAACAAGGTCAGTTCCGGAAACGGACGGGGAATCTGAAACGTCCGCCCCATCCCCGCCGACAACCGCTGATGCGCAGGCTGCCCCGTAATCTCCGCCCCCATCAGGTGGATCGACCCCGAAGAAGGCCGCACCGACCCCGCCAGCAAATCAAACATCGTCGTCTTGCCCGCGCCGTTCGGCCCGATCAGCCCAAGGATCTCACCCTCGGTCACCGACAGCGACATATCACTGACCGCAGCTATACCGCCGAAGCGTTTGGTCAGGTTGCGGGCTTCCAGAACTGCCATGCCATCCACATTTGATCTGTGATCACACTTGATTTGATCACAGTAAGAACGTCTACTTCCCAAAAGCAAGACGATTCGAAGGCGGGTTCTAATGGTGGAAGCGGCAGGCTTGGCCCCAGTTGGGCGCGATACGGTGCAGGACCGGGTCTATACCGAACTGCGCCGCGCGCTGATCGGCGGCCTGTTCGCGCCCGGTCAGGTGCTGACGATCCGCCAACTGGCCGATGCGCTGATGACCTCGACCATGCCGGTGCGCGAGGCCTTGGGGCGTCTGATCACCGAACAAGCGCTGGAGATGCAGGCCAACCGCTCCATCCGCGTCCCGCCTGTCACGCTTCACCGCATCGAAGACCTTTTGCGCGCCCGCATCCTGATCGAAGGCGAGGCGATGGCTTTGGCGGCAGGCCGCATCACCCCAAAAAGGCTCGACACCCTGCGTGCCATCATGGCCGAGTGGGAGGAGTTGCGGCTGGGCGGCAACCCCGCCACGGTCGACAGCGAGGCGACGCTGAACCAGTCCTTTCACTTCGAGATTTACCGCGCCTGCGGTTCCACCATCCTGCTGCCGATGATCGAAAGCCTTTGGCTGCAATCCGGCCCCTTCACCCGGGCCGCGATCTTTGCCTTTTCGGAAGCAGGGGCCCATGATGCCTCGCGGTTTCATCATGATATCCTGCATGCGCTGGAGGCTGGCGATGCCCCCGCCGCCCGGGCAGCACTGGTGGCCGACATCAGCCGGCCCTTCGCATACCTCAAAGACAAACTCGGGAAGGAGGCCGCATGAGCCTGCGTATCCAATCGGGCGCCTCTGGCCTTGATGTGACGGCCGACTTCCTGCCCGGCAAGGCACCGGAGAATGCGGCCTTTCTGCGGGCCTATCTGGCCAGCCCCCGCGTCGTACCGGGCCTGCATGCCATGTGGACCGGACCCGAGATTTCCTGCCCCATCCCATCTCAGCACCTCGTCGACGCGGACTATGCCCATGCTCTGCCGCCCGAAAACGCCACTCTGCACCCCCAACCCGGCGACATCGTTCTGGCCTACGTCCCCGCGAGGGTCTGGGGCGGCAACCCCAACCCGATCTTCGACATCGGCCTGTTCTACGGCCCCGGCGCGCGGATGCTCTTCCCGATCGGCTGGCTGGCCGGTTCCGTGGTGGCGCAAGTCCGCCCCGAGGACCGCGCCGCACTGGCAGACGCCTGCGGACGCATCCGCCGATTCGGCGCCTGTGACATCAGCTTCAGTCTGGAGGCGTGATGGACGACCGCTTCGAACTCTACGACCTGCGGGTTGAAATCATCGCCCCCGAGGGTGCAAAAATCTATTGCGGCAAGGTGGGCGACTGGTTTGAACTGAGGGGAGAGCAGTTGCACCTGCCGCCCGGCCAAAGCTTCTCGATCTACTCGCTGTCCTCGATCCTGCCCCTGTTGCCCGCCAAGCAGCGCCAGACCCATCCGCATGACTGGATGACGTCAGATGCCGAAATTGCCTGCCCTGACCCGAACTGCCCGTCTCGGCTCAAGATCACCCGGATCGGCAAACGCAGCTTCTCCCACGCCGAAACCACTGCCGTTCCCCTGCCGCCCGAATCTGAATCGGACTCGAAATGACCGTATCCCGCATCACCCTCCGCCCCGGCCATGAAATCTCCCGCGTGATCCGCGGCGGCTGGCAACTGGCGGGTGGCCACGGCCCGGTGGACCGCGCCGCGGCGGTCGAGGACATGATCGCCTTCGCCGACGCCGGGATCACCACCTTCGACTGCGCCGATATCTACACCGGCGTGGAAGAGCTGATCGGCGCTTTCCGGATGGCCTACCTCAAATGTTCCGGCACCGAGGCGTTGGCGCGGATCAAGGTGCATACAAAGCTGGTGCCGGATCTTGCGCGGCTTGCAACGGTGGACAAGGACTACATCCGCAGCATCGTGGACACCTCGATCCACCGGCTTCGGGCGGAACGCCTGGACCTCGTGCAGTTCCATTGGTGGGACTATGACGTGCCGCGTTACATGGATGTGGTCGGCTGGCTGAACGACCTGCGGCTGGAGGGCAAAATCGCCAATGCTTCCGGCACCAACTTCGACAGCGTCAAGACAGCCGAAATTCTGGCGGCAGGGGTGCCGCTGACCTCGATGCAGGTGCAATACAGCCTCTTGGACGCGCGGCCCGAACGGCATCTGGCCAAGCTGGCCATGGCGAACGACATCTGGCTTCTCTGCTATGGCACCGTGGCGGGCGGCTTCCTGGGCGACCGCTGGCTGGGCCAGACCGAGCCGAAAGAGCCGCTCGAAAACCGGTCCCTGACGAAATACAAGCTGATCATCGACGATTTCGGCGGTTGGGACCTGTTTCAGGCCCTCTTGCAAACCCTCCGCCAGATTGCCAACCGGCATCAGACCGACATCGCCACCGTGGCCTCTGCTGCCATGCTGGACCGTCCCGGAGTAGCCGCCGTCATCGTAGGGGCCCGCAACCGCAGCCACTTGGCCCGGAACGTCGCCATCTCGGAATTGCGCCTGACCGAGGCAGACCTTGCCGAAATCGCCGCGATTCAGGCGCAGGGCCACATCCCGGAGGGCGACACCTACACTCTGGAACGCGACCGTCATGGGCGGCACGGCTCCATCATGAAATACAACCTCAACTCCGAGAGTTGAGCACGAAAAGCCGCCGGGAAGCCCAGACCGGCGGGCAAAGATCAAGGGCATCCAATCAACAGCGAGATATCAGATGAAAAGAACCCTTCTTGCGACCGCGGCGGCCCTGGCCTTCCTGCCGGGCGCATCCTTTGCCTGCGACATCACCGTGGGCCTCGTGCTGGAATTGACCGGAGAAGCCGGGGCCTATGGCCAGGCCGGGGCCAAGTCGGTCGAAATGGCCTTCCGTGACCTGAACGACGCCGGTGGCGTCGCGGGCTGCACGCTGAAGACCGACACCCGTGACAGCCAGACCCAAGCCAACGTGGCCGTCGACGCGGCCACCCAACTGGTGCAGGTCGCCAAGGTTCCTGCGATCATCGGCGGCATCATCAGCCCGATGTCGATCCCGATCCTGACCTCGGTCACCGGTCCCGCCAAGGTCCTGCAAGTCTCCCCCGCCTCCTCCTCGCCCACGCTGACGGCACTGGGGCGTGAGGGCAAGACCAATGGCGTCTTCTTCCGCACCATCACCTCGGACGCGCTGCAAGGCGCTGCGGCGGCCAAGTTCGCCATCGACAACGGCTTCAAGAAGATCACCATCATCCACCAGAACAACGACTTCGGCGTGAACCTCGTCAAGGAATTCACCGACCCCTACAAGGCCCTGGGTGGAGAGATCGTCTCGGTCACGCCCTACAACGCCAAGCAGTCGGACTATTCGGCTGAAGTCACGGCAGCGATGGCTGGCGGGGCGGATGCGCTGTACCTGATCTCTGACCCGGTCGACGGTGCCACGATTGCGCGTCAGTGGGTCAGCCAAGGCGGCGTGCAGAAGTTCCTGCTGAATGACGGCATGAACTCGGATGACTTCATCAACGCGGTCGGCAAGGAGTATCTGGGCAACGCCTTCGGCACCTCCTCGGGCACCGTCACCACCCCCTCGACCGAGTATTTCAACGCCAACTACAAGGCCTTCTCCGGAATTGACCCTGCTGCCCCTGCGGCCGACCGCAGCTATGACGCGGGTGCTTTGGTGGGCCTCGCCATCGCCATCGCCGGCGGCCCCGATGCCGCCAAACTGCCCGACGCCCTGCGCAAGGCCGTCGATCCGGCAGGCGAAGTGATCCATGCCGGCAAGGACGAATTCGTCAAGGCGCTTGGCCTGATCAAGGATGGCAAGGCGATCCGCTACGAAGGCGTCATCGGCCCGGTGGCTTTCGACCAGTACGGCGACATCGCAGGCCCGTTCCGCCTGTGGCAGATCGTCGACGGCAAGGTCACCACGGTGGGCGAGCTTTCGACGGCGGACGTTGAAGCCATCAAGGCGCAAGTGAAGTAAGCACCCTGCACGCGGGCGCATCTGACCTGACGCGCCCGCGATCAGCTGTATTGAACAGAGAAAACGCTTGTGACACGGGCGGATTGGCCCTTTGATGGCTCCGGACGGTCTTGGCACAGGCGTCTCGCCTGGTGACGGGACAGTCACACTCTCGCCCGGCGCGGGGTGTTTCAGCCTTATCGCCACCAGCGGGAACTCTGCCTCATGTCTTTCGGATTTCCGCATTTTGCAGGCCGGATCGGATTGGCGGTGCAGTCCTATCTCTCGGGGCTTGCGTCTTATGTCTACGGCATCAAGCAGCAGGCCCAGATCCCCGACCCCGATCAGAAAGCCCAACTGCACGTCGATGAGGTGCATGCCCAACGCGATGCGATCCGGCGCGAAAGGCCGATCCGGATCATTGTCGTGGCCCTGCTTGCGGCGATCTTCTACCTGTACCTGCCCAAGGTCGTCGTCGTGCTTTGGCTGGCCGGGGTGCTGGCCTGTGACTTGCTTGAGGCCCGGCTGTTCCGACTGGTCGACGAAGCCGCAGACCGTCAACGCAACTACCCCTTCGCCCTCTTCACGGTTTATCTGGACGAATTCTGCTATTCGATTCCCTCCGCGATGATCTGGCATCTGGAGGATGCCTTCTCAAAAGGCATCTCGATCGGCGTCATGGCGGCCGCGATGATGCGGCTGACGACAATCCGCTCCATCCATCCCGCCACGGGCTATGCAGGAACGGCGGCCATAGCGACGCTGATCAGCATCTCGAACAGCTATTACTGGCTGCATCTGCAGGACTATCGCGGATTTGCCTTCACCTCGGTCATCGCCATTGTCTCGGTCGGCTATGTCGTGGCGGCCATCACCGAAAACCACCTGCAGCAACAGCAGGCCGCACTCAGCCGCATGGAAGTGCAGCGCACCAGCGAGGCGAAAAGCCATTTCCTGTCGCAGATGAGCCATGAACTGCGCACCCCGCTCAACGCCATCATCGGCATCGGTCTGGCAGCCCACCGGGCGGTCCCGCATCCCGAGGTGCGCGAACAGCTTGGCATTCTGGTGCAGTCGGCCAAGGGTCTCAGCATGGTGCTGGACGATGTGCTGGACCTTTCGGCCATCGAAGAGGGCCGCATTTCGCTGCGCCCCCGGATGGCCGACCTTCGGGACGAGATTGGTCAGGCCGTGGCCCTGTTCCGCCTGCAAGCCGAAGCGGCTGGGGTCACCCTGGTGGTCAGCTTCGGCCCAGACCTGCCACGCTCCGCCCGGTTGGACTTTGACCGACTGCGGCAGTGCATTTCGAATCTGATCTCGAATGCCCTGAAGCACACGAAGGCCGGCCATGTGGCCCTTCGGGCGAGTTTCGAAGGCGACTATGTGTTGCGGATCGTGGTGGAGGATACCGGCACCGGTATTCCGCCGGGCTTTGCCGAAGCGATCTTCAACCGCTATGAACGCGCGACGAAAGCCGCGGCCGGCTATGGGCTGGGCCTGACGATCTGCCGCGCCATCGCCCGCCGGATGGGCGGAGACGTCCGCGCCCTGCCCTCCACAAGCGGGGCGGCCTTCGATCTGTGGGTGCCGGTGGACGCAACCTCAGACCTGCCGATGCTGCGGCCAGAGGTCACGATCCTGCCACAGGTCAAGGGCCGCACAGTTCTGATCGTCGACGACATCGGCACCAACCGCATCGTGGCCGCGTCTTATCTGGCCCAGATGAACTGCCGCGCCATCGAGGCCTCCAGCGGGACAGAGGCGCTTGGCATTCTGGCCGGGCGGTCCGACATCGACATTGTCCTGATGGACATCAACATGCCGCAGATGGACGGTCTGGAAACCCTGCGCTCGATCCGCGCGCTGTCACCAGGCCCCGATGGACCTCCGGTCATCGCCATGACGGCAGACGCATCGGACCGCGACAGGCGCATTTATCTGGATGCCGGGATGGATGGCTATGTCGCCAAACCGATTGATCTGGCCGCCCTGAATGCCGAGATTGCCCGGATTATCCTGCTGAAACATGGCGCCGGGTCCAAGGCCTGACCCGGGGACAGGCTAGCGCTGGCTGAAGTGGCGCAGCCAGCCCAGACCGGCGACGGTCTCTCCGGCCGGGCGATATTCGCAGCCGACAAAGCCTGTGTAGCCCAGCGCATCCAGCGCCCCCAGCACCCGCACATCGTCCAACTCGCCCGAGCAGGGTTCATGCCGGTCTGGAATTGCGGCGATCTGGACATGGCCGATGATGTGCATCAGGGCTTGCAGGCCTTTGATCACGTCACCATGCAGGATCTGCCGGTGGTAGATGTCGAACTGCAGCTTCAGGTTGGGCAGGGCGAGACTGGCGATCAGATCAGCCGCATAGTTGAAATCGTTCAGGAAATACCCCGGCATGTCGCGCTTGTTGATCGGCTCGATCACCACATCCAGCCCGACAGCGCCGGCCTTGTCGCACAGGTACAAAAGCGACTCGCCATAAGTCGCACGCGCCGTCGTGTCGACCCGGTCTGCAATCCCCGCCATCACATGCACCCGCCCGACCTTGGTGGCCGCCGCATAGGTCAGCGCGGTGGCGACCGAGGCGCGGAATTCCTCGCGACGGGCTGGCAAGGCGGCAAGCCCACGATCTCCGGCGGCCCAATCGCCCGGCGGCAGGTTGAACAGCGCTTGCGTCAGGCCATTCGCTTGCAATGCCTCGGCGATCTGGGCGGGCGGATAGGCATAAGGGAACAGGAACTCCACCGCGTCGAACCCAGCCCCGGCTGCGGCAGCGAAACGGTCCGGGAAATCGACCTCGGTGAACATCATCGACAGGTTGGCGGCGAAATGCGGCATGGCGTGGTCTCCTCGTCCCGGCAGGGTCAGCCGCGACGATAGCCATGGGCAAGTCCGGGCGATAGCCCCCGCGCTACAGCCTGCGCACCGCCACCCAGCTTGCCGCAGCCATGGCCCCCGCCGTAGCAAGGCACAACGGCAGCCCGCCCAACTGATAGCTGATGCCCGACAGCGCCGTGCCCAAAAGCCGCCCCGCCGCATTGGCCATGTAGTAGAACCCCACATCCATCGAGACCCTCTCTGCCCGCGAGAAGGCCAGGATCAGATAGGAATGCACCGAGGAATTCACCGCAAAGACAAAGCCGAAGGCCATCAGGCCAAGCACCAACACCACCGTGAACCACATCGCCGGGGCGGCAAAGGACAAAGCCGCCAGCACCAGTGGAATAGGCGTCAGAATCGCCGCCCAAAGCACGGCCTTGCCGATGATGGCCGACTCGGGCTGGCCCTTCGCCTTCAGAAGCTGCGGCGCAAAGGCCTGCACTGCCCCGTAAGCGATGGTCCACAAAGCCATGAAGCCGCCTATCAGGAAAAACGCCGTCCGGCGGCCATCCGGGGTGCCATCCGACAGAACCGCCTGAAAATACACCGGAATCCCCACGACAAACCAGACATCCCGCGCCCCGAACAGAAACATCCGCGCCAGCGACAACTGGTTGATGCGCCTGTCCTTCGACCAGATCTGCGAGATCTTCGCCTCTTTCTTGCCCGGCGGCAGACCCTTCGGCAGGAACAGCACCACGGCTGCCAGGATCACCGCCAGCACCGCCGCCATCCCCCAGACTGCCGTCTTGAACCCCACCAGCGCCAGCAAGGCCGCGCCCAGAAAGAACCCCAGCCCCTTGACCGCGTTCTTCGACCCGGTCAGCACCGCCACCCAGCGGAACAGCACACCCTCCCCCTTCGGCGCCAGCACCTTGACCGCCGACTTGGAAGACATCTTCGCCAGATCCTTGGCCACCCCCGACACACCCTGCACCGCCGTGACAAAGGCAACCGAGGCCGCAATGCTCCACGCCGGGTCCAGTTGCGCCAGCGCAACCAAAGCGGCGATCTGCAGGCACAGGCCCGCATACAGCGTGGTCGCCAGCCCGAAGCGCGCCGCAATCCAGCCCGCGTAAAGGTTGGTCACCACCCCGGCCAGTTCATACAGCAGGAACAGCCACGCCAGTTGAATAGGCGTGAACCCCAACCCGTTGAACTGCAGCAACACCAGCAGCCGCAACGCGCCGTCTGACAGCATGAAAGCCCAATAGGCCGCCGTCACCGCCACATAGGCACGAAGGCCGTTCACAGCGACCCTGCAACCATGCGAACCACATCAGCCAGACGGCAGGAATAGCCCCACTCATTGTCATACCAAGCGTAGATCTTCACCTGCGTGCCGTTCACCACCATCGTACTCGCCGCATCAATGATTGAAGACCTCGGGTCATTCACATAGTCGGTCGACACCAAAGGCCGCGTCTCAAACCCCAGAATCCCCTTCAACACCCCCTCCGATGCCGCCTTGAACAGCCCGTTCACCTCCTGAACCGAGGTCTCCCGTTCCACTTCAAACACACAATCGGTCAGCGAGGCATTCAAAAGCGGCACCCTTACCGCATGGCCATTCAACCGCCCCTTCAACTCCGGATAAATCAGCGTGATCGCCGTAGCCGACCCGGTGGAGGTCGGGATCAGGTTCATCAAAGCCGACCGCGCCCGCCGCATGTCCTTGGCCGGACGGTCCACGATGGTCTGCGTGTTGGTCACATCATGGATCGTGGTGATCGACCCATGCCGGATGCCAATCCCCTCATGAATCACCTTGACCACCGGGGCGAGGCAGTTGGTCGTGCAACTCGCCGCCGTGATCAGGTTGTGCACCGCCGGGTCATAAAGGTGATGGTTCACCCCATAGACCAGATTCAAAGCCCCGCCGTCCTTGACCGGGGCCGAGACGACCACCTTCTTCACCCCCGCCGCATAGTAGGGCGCAATCTTCTCGGCAGTCTTGAAAATGCCGGTGCAGTCGATCACCAGATCAATCCCCATCTCCGCCAACGGCAAATCCTCGATCCGCTTCGCAGCGGTCAGCCGGATACGCTGCCCCGACAAGGTCAGGCTTCCGGCATCAAAAGAAATAGACCGGGGCCAGCGGCCGTGCACCGAGTCGAACTCCATCAGCAAGGCATGCTGTTCCGGCTCCCCCACCGGGTCGTTGATCAGAACGATCTCTCCGCCTGCCCCGCTGTCGATCAGGTCACGCAGGGCAAGCTTGCCAATCCGGCCAAGGCCGTTCAGGGCGATACGGGTCATGTGAGGCGTCCAATTCGGTCAAGGTTCTGTTGCAGCGCAACTTTCTGCAATTCGGCAAAGGGCAAAGCGGCAAAGGCCGTGATGCGGCGGTGCAGTTCGGCATAGGCTTGGGCGAAAGCGAGCGCCTTTTCGGCGTCAGTTCCAGTGGCCTTGACCGGGTCCGGCACACCCCAGTGCGCGGTCATCGGCTGACCCGGCCAAGGGGCGCATTCCTCGGCGGCGGACAAATCGCAGACGGTAAAGACGAAATCCATCTGCGGCGCATCGGCTGCGGCAAACTCGGACACATGTTTCGACCGAAGCGGCGCGACGTCATGCCCGGCCCGCGCCAGAACCTCGATCGCGAAGGGGTTCAACTGTGTGCCGGGGCGCGTACCCGCCGAATAGGCGGTGAAGCGCCCCTTCCCCGCATCGCGCAGGATGGCTTCGGCAAAGATCGACCGGGCCGAGTTGCCCGAGCAGATGAACAGCACATTCCAAGGACGGTCAGCCATGGCAAACTCCTTTGGGTGGATGTGGGCGGAAAGATCCGGGCGGCCGCGCCCGGCGTCATTGACCAGATAGCCGACAAGATCCGCCACCTGTTCCAGCCGGACGCTGTAGAACAAGGACCGCCCCTGCCGTTCGGCCTCGATCAACCCGGCGGCTTCAAGGTCTGACAGGTGGTGCGACAGCGTATTGGCCTTGAGGTCCAGCGCCTGCGAAATCTCGGTCGGCCGCACGCCCTGCGGCGCAAAGCGCATCAGCAACCGGAAGACGGCAAGGCGTCCGGGATGGCCAAGGGTGGCGAAGGCGAGGCTCTGTTCCATACTTCCTGAATACAGGAAATATCGCCGTGCCCTAGTGAAGGTTTTATGACAGCGTCACTCGCCCTGCCCAAGGTAAGGCGTCCGCATCGGCCCCGCCGCATTGGCATGGGCTGGAAAGCCCTCATACTCCGCCAGCCTCCGCGCATGGCCCGACAGTTCCGGCCAGGCCTTCGCGGTGACATAGCCAATCGAACTGCGCTTCATGAAATCCGTCACCGACAAGGGCCCATGACTGCGCGCGCCCGAGGAGGTCGGCAGCACATTGTTCGGCCCCAGACAGAAGTTCGCCACCGTCACCGGCGTATGCGGCCCCAGCAAGATCTCGGCAGCCTCGGTCAACTCGCCCAAGTGTTCAAAGGGCCGGGTCGACAAAATCTCCAGATGCTCCGGCGCATAGTCGTTGATAAACGCGTAAGCCTCCGCCAGCGACCCCGCCAGAATGATCCCCCCCGACCGCCCCGTCAGCACGGTCTGTGAAAACCCCTGCCGCTGCGGCGTCATCTGCGCCCAATGGGCCGGCAAGGCCTCCAACGCCTGCGCCACGACCGTCTCCGATGTGGTCACCAGCCAGGCCGAGGAATCCGGCCCATGCTCCGCCTCGATCAGCAAATCCAAGGCCGCAAGCCCGCCATGCACCGTCCCATCATCAAAGATGATGCATTCCGAGGGCCCCGCCGGAAGCCCCGGATCAATCACATCCGACAACAACCGCTTGGCCGCCACCACATAAGGCGACCCCGGCCCGACGATCTTGATGGCCCGCTTCACCGTCTCAGTCCCAAACGCCGCTGCCGCCACTGCCTGCGCGCCGCCCACCTTGTAGACCGTCTCAACCCCCGCCAACCGCGCCGCCACCAGCGTCGCCGCATCCACCTTCCCGTCCAAGGTCGGCGGCGTGAAGATCGCCACATCCTTCACCCCGGCCAATACCGCCGGAACCGAGGTCATCATCGTCACCGACGGAAAACTCCCTTTCCCCCGCGGCACATACAGCGCAACCGACCGCAGCGGCGTAAACCTGTCCCCCGCAAAGGCCCCCGGCCGGATTTCCTTGAGAAACATCGGGTCCGGCACCTGTTCCTCATGAAACCAGCGGATATTGCCAATCGCATAGCGGATCGTCTCGACCAAATCCGGCTCCAGCAGCGCAAAGGCCTCGTCAAACTCCGCTTCCGACGCCTTCAGCCCCTCAGGCCGCAACCCCTCCGCCCCATCCAGCTCCCGGCCAAACCGCGCCAGCGCCACATCGCCTTCCAGCCTCACGGCTTCAATGATCGGGCGCACCTTGTCGAAGAACTCGGCCAGATTGCCCTCCGACCGGCGCAGCAGGTCCCCCCGCGCCTCGGCCGACAAGCCTGCCAGTCTGACCACATTCACGTCTGCCATATCCGCCCCACCCATCCCACAAAGCCCCTAGATAGAGGCCAGATAGCCGCCATCAATGCCAAGGCATTGCCCCGTGATATAGGCCGAAGCGTCCGAGGCCAAGAACACCACCGCCCCCACCAGATCCTGCCCGACCCCAAACCGCCCCTGCGGGATTTTCCCCAGCATCGCCTCGGCCCAGTCCTGATCCTGATAAAACACTTCCGTCAGGTCGGTGCGGAAATAGCCGGGTGCAATCGCATTCACCCTGACCCCCCGCCCGGCCCATTCCGCAGCCAAACCCCTTGTCATCCCCAACAGCCCCGATTTCGAAGACCCATAAGGCACCGCCGTCGGCACGCCCACGAACGAAGTCAGCGAGGCCAGATTCACCACCGAACCCCGCCCCCGCGCCAGCATCCCCTTGCCCACCGCCTGCGTCGTGAAAAACGCGCCCTTCAGGTTGGTATCCACAATCCTGTCCCACAAAGCCGGGGTCACCTCGTTCGAGGGCATCACCTCCTCCACCCCCGCATTGTTGACCAGAATATCCACCTCCAGCCCCTCCAGCGCCGGCCCGATCCCCTCCGCCTCCGCCTGATCCAGCGCGAGGCATCTCACCCCCCGCCCCAGCCCCCTGATCCGCGCAGCCGTCTCCCCCAACGCCACCAAACTCCGGGCCGTAACCCCCAAATCCGCCCCCGCCTCAGCAAGTCCAACCGCCATAGCAGCCCCCAGCCCCCGACTGGCCCCCGTCACCAAAGCCGTCCGCCCCGAGAGTGAGAAAAGTTGCGACATGGATCACCTCCGAGGGCATCTTGCGAGGGTTTGAAGGGAAGCGGAAGGGCGTGTGGCAGGCACTGTTCAACAACCTGCATTCGTCAATTCGCCCCGACTTCAAAATACCTCACGATGTATTCTGAATAGCGCGAGGTATTCCTCCGGTCCCATATTTCGACACCGATACCGTAAATCTCACCATCGCTGGCGAAGGTGGTTAGCGTTCGCCGGAAGTTCGGCTCGTCCAGGAAGAAGATTGCGGTCGCTGTCGCGGATATACTCTCAAGCGAACGACGCTCAATACACAGGGAAAAATCTGTAGCCGTGTAGCCCGTTCGGGGCTTTACGTTATCATATCCCGTGCACTCAAGTCTGAGTTTCTTCAGCTTCTGCCCGACGAACCGGTTTTGAAAGCTGTAAACAAAGTTCATCGGCACCGGCCCGTTCTTGTCATAACTGTTGAACTCAAGAAATTTGCCAAATCTGTAGAAACCAAACTCACCGGATCGGAAAAGCAAATGGCATCCGCTGCCTTTTGCCCCAACAGAGAACAAGAAGATGTCCTTTTCTGCAGGATCATCAGCGCGCGAAACGATCAGGTCGCCTTGCCTTTCGACAACCTTTCCCTTCTGCGCTTGGCAAACGTAGCTGACGTCGGCCACGGGTTTATCAAGTGTTTGAGCGGAGAGATGCGGCGCAAGAAGGCCCGACATCAAAAATAGGGCGCACGAACCCAACAGCGCGAATGTTCTTACCATTCCCAACTACCCCTCTTCAAACGCCCGCACTTAAACCCCGATTCGCGCATCATGGTTAACACAGCCAAACACCTCCGCGCGTAGAGACGGAAGGAAGACCGAAGGAAGACGCAAGGAAGACAGCGCTTTCCCCTCAAATCCCGCCGATTAATCCAGCGTTCGCAAGCCCTTGCGGCCCGTTGTGCGGTGTTGGCAGGCTCCGGCGTCTTGCGAGGCGGAGGAAAGACGCTCAGTCATCGCTTCGTCGGTTTGCCTGAATTTCAGGCAAAGTCCTACGTAGGAGAAACCTAACCCACGCGGCGAAAATCCGTCATTGTTTCCCATGGGCAAACATGTTTGCCTGACGCCCACAACAGCGCCGCAAGGGTGCGATGAACAGGGAGACTGCGATGACCAAGTATCTGGCCTCGGTGGCGCTCATCGGTCTGATGGCCGGATCGGTGCAGGCGGGCGAAATCAAGCTCGGGATGACGACTTGGGTCGGCTACGGCGAGATCTTCCTCGCCAAAGAGCTGGGCTATTTCAGTGACTTGGGCCTGACCGTCGATCCGCAGATCATCGAGGAAGGCTCGCTGACCATGGCCGCGGTCGCGTCCGGTGAGTTGCAGGGCACCGCCGCCACGATCGACGAGATCATGAAGTACCGCACGCCCGAGATGTGCTTCAAGGCCGTCTATGCGCTGGATGACAGCCACGGCGGCGATGGCATTCTGGCGGGCACGGATGTGAAGTCGATTGCCGATCTGAAGGGCAAGGATGTGGCGATGAACGAGGGTTCGGTCAGCCAGTTCTGGTTCAATATTCTGTTGAAACAGAATGGGTTGACCGAAAAGGACGTCAACATCGTCAACATGACCGCCGACGACGCCGCCGCCGCTTTCATGGCGGGCCAAGTGCCGGTTGCAGTGACTTGGGAGCCGCATCTGACGCTCGCCAAGGATCAGCATATCGGTCAGGTGCTGATTTCCTCAGACAAGACCCCAGGCCTGATCGTGGACGTGATCGCGCTGCGCTGCGACACGGTCAAGGACCATCCAGAAGACGTGAAGGCGCTGGTGGCAGGTCTTGAAAAGGCGCATGAATACCTGCTGGCCAATCAGGAAAAAGCCTATGAAATCATGGCGAAAGGCGTCGGCGGCTGGCTTTCGGACCCGAAGGATTTCGCAGCCTCCGCCGCTGGCGTTCAGTTCTACGGCAAGGACCGCAACGCCGAATTCTTCAAGGACGGTGCCACAGGCGAATCCGGCAAACTGGTGACCTTGGGCGGCGAGATCTGGGGTGGTCTGGGCAAGCTGCACATGGATGTGAAATACGACGATCTGGTCGACACCTCCTTCCTGCAATGACATCGGACCGGGGCTAACAGCCCCGATTCTTTCACACAAGGTTCCCCAAGTGTCTGATAAATCCGCTTTTTCTGCGGCCCTCGTCCCGTATCGTCCGATTTCTGCGGGACTGTCGGTGACCTTGGGCGTGCTGGTCTGGGCCTTGGTTCTGGGTGGCTGGATGTATTTGGCCAACGGCAACCATGTGCCCGCCATGTTCCTGCCTGATCCTGGCAAGGTGCTGGCCACCGCTGGCAAACTGGCAATGGACGGCTCGTTGTGGAGCAACACGATCGCCTCGGCTCAGGTAGTACTGATTGGGTTTGTGGTATCCTCGGTCGTGGCGGTTCCCTTGGGGCTTTACATGGGCACCTACAGGGCGGTGCAGGCGGCGCTGGACCCTTTGGTGAACTTTATCAGGTACTTGCCGGTGACCTCTTTCGTGCCGCTGTTCATCCTGTGGATCGGGATTGGTCTGGAGGAGCGGGTCGCCGTGATCGTCTTCGGCACCTTCTTCCAGCAGTTGGTCATGATCGCCGATGCCGCGCGATCCGTGCCCCGAGACCTTGTGAACGCCGCCTATACCCTTGGCACCAAACGGTCGACGACCGTGCGGCACATCGTCTTCCCCTCCACCCTTCCGGCGGTGCTGGATGTGCTGCGGGTGACGGTGGGCTGGGCCTGGACCTATCTGGTGGTGGCCGAACTCGTCGCCGCGAAATCCGGCCTTGGCTACATGAGCCTGAAGGCCATGCGCGGCTTTCAGGTCGATATCATTTTCCTCGCCATCGCCATGATCGGCATTCTGGGGCTGATCACGGATCAGGGCTTCCGGTTGCTGCGCCGGGTGATTGCCCCTTGGGCCATCTGACATGACCTCCTCCGCCGATATCACCATCTCCGACGTGTCCTTGCGCTATGGCAAAGGGGCCAAGACCGTGCTGGCGCTGGACGGCATATCCTTGGACGTCAAGCCCAACGAATTCGCCGTCATCGTCGGGCCTTCCGGTTGCGGCAAGTCGAGCCTTCTGTACCTGATCGCCGGGCTGGAGGATCTGACCGGAGGCCGCATCACCGTCGGTGGCCAAGGCATTGAAGGACCGGGGCCGGATCGGGGGATGGTGTTTCAAAGCTATACCTTGTTCCCGTGGCTGACTGTGGCGCAGAATGTGGAATATGGCCCGCGTCGGCGCGGGTTGGGGGAGGCCGAGCGCAAGGCACTGGTCGATCACTATCTGGAGGAGGTCGGCCTTGCCTCCTTTCGCAACCACTACCCCGCGCAACTGTCTGGCGGCATGAAGCAGCGCGTTGCGATTGCCCGGGCTTTGGCCAATGACCCGGCGGTTCTGCTGATGGACGAGCCCTTCGGCGCTTTGGACAGCCAGACCCGCCACACCATGCAGCGGCTTTTGCTGCGGGTCTGGGATCACAGCCACAAGACGGTTCTGTTTGTCACGCATGACATCGAGGAAGCCATCCTTCTGGCCGACCGCGTCTTCGTCATGTCAGGCAGACCGGGGCAAATCCGCAAGGTCCTGACCGTGGATTTCCCAAGGCCAAGGGTCGGAGATATCGTGCTGGACCCCGCCTTCATCGCCATGAAGCGCGAGATCATGGGCCTTCTGCGCAGCGAAGACGACGATCACTGAGCTGGACAGGTGTATGAACCCGTCCTAGCCTTCCTCCAAAATGGGAGGCGAAGATGTCATTCACCCTGTCAGGAACCGTGATCGTCAGCGGCACCAAGGCGCATCCCCACGCCTTCCGCCGGCTGAAAGAGGCCCTCCCGGGCATCGACTGGCAAGAAGGCGGGGCCTTAGACCGGCCTGCCGTGATCCTGAAAACCGGTGACAGGCCCGAGGGCAGCTTCCGCATCACGGCTTCTGCCCCCGTCGTCACGGTGGAAGGCGGTCCGTTCTCTGGCGTGATCTTCGGCGTGGAAGAGTTGATTGCCAAGGCCGAGAATCCCTCTCGCCTGACCGTGACCGAGACGGACCAGACCCCCGGCCTGACCTACCGCACTTTCTGGACATGGGATCATTCGACCAACTGGGAACTCTCCCAAATCGGCCAGCAGGAAATCGGTGTCTTCAACCCCTATGGCAAACCGCCCTCGGGCTTCCTGCGCGACTACAAACGCTGCGTGGATTTCTGCAGCCGCAACAAGATCGCTGCGATCGTGATCTATGGCTTCCTGCGCGATCCGCATGGCGGGGTGGAGGCGGCTCGGGAACTTTGCCGCTACGCCACAGAACGCGGCGTGCGCATCCTTCCAGGCATCGCGATAGGCTCCTATGGCGGGGTCTATTGGGAAGGTGCCAGCAGGTACAACCTCGCCACTTGGCTGCGCCAAAACCCGCAGCACGCGGCGACGCTGGAGAAGGGCGTGGGCTTCCAGATCGCCGATCTGGCGTTTCCTTTGAACTTCCCGAAGTCGGACTACACCCTGTCGGCCTGCCCCTCCGCCCCGGAAACCATGGCGTGGATGGAGGAGGGCGTGGCCTGGCTGACCGAGACTTTCGACATCGGCGGCATCAACATCGAGGCAGGGGACTATGGCGTCTGCGGCTGTGCCCGTTGCGTGGCGCGGCGCGACAATGAGCGGGAGGCTGCACGTAGGCGCGAGGTGCACGGCGACTATTGGTCCCACACCGACATGGCAGACAACTTCCCAAGGCTGTACCGCACCGCCAAGGCGATCAAGCCGGACCTGTGGATTTATTCAGAAATCCAGTGGGATAACCTGTTGGACCCCGTGGCCCACGAGGCGCAGCGGCGCCTCCCAAAGGGCGGCATCTACCAGCACACCACCAACCGCAGCTATTGGGGTCGCATCCAGCAAGGGCTGACTCGTGGGTATGTCGAAAGCCTGCCGACCCAGCCCAATGTCCTGCGCTGCCAGTTCGCCTGCCAGTGGAACGGCGATGAGCGGTCAGAGCGCTATGCCCTCAACGCCCGCGTCTTTGGCGAAATGGCGCGGGTTTGTGACCGGACGGGGATGAACGGCCTGACGATCTGGGGCGAACCCTCGCCGTATCACGCGACGGTGGAACTGTCCTACCTCGCCTTCGCCCGCTTCAGCTGGAACCCAAGCCTGAGCTTCGAGGACTTCGTCGAACAGGACGCCGCATCCCGGTTGGGCGGGTTGGAGGCGGCGCAGCGCTTCATTGCGATTGCCGAAGAGCTTGACGCCGCACAGACCCTGCCAACCGACCGTTTGGAAACCTTGCGGCAAGCCGCGGCAGAGCACCGCGCCGGTGGCGAGATCGGCCGTCGCTGGCTGAGCCTTGAAGACCAGATCACCCGCAGGCTTTACATGGGGGCCTAGACGGTGGGCCGCAAAGCCTCGGCCACGGCGAGGTCTGCCATGGCCAATGCGGCCTCGCGTGTTTTAGCGGCGGCGATGAAGCGGCCATTGTGGCAGAAGCTGGCACCCGGAATACCAGAGGCGGCTTCAAGGTCAGCCCCAGTCAGACCGGCCCATGTGGCGGGCAGGTCGGCGCGCAAGACGAAGCCGTCTTCGGCGCGGCGGATGCCCGTCACGCACCAGTCCTTGTCCCGGGGATGCACGACGAACAGCAGGTGATCCGCACCGGCCTTCACGATGGCGGGGCGGAAGGGCATGCCCATCGGCAGTTCCAGCACCCGGCCCGCCCCCGCCGCCACGATGGCTTCTGCCACCACGCCCTCGGCCCGCAGCTTGGCGGCACTGCGGGAGACACGCGCCTCGACAAAGGCCCGCGCGATGGTCACGGCGCCGTGGAAGGCGCGGGTTTCGGCCTCGGGATCGGTCTCGTCAAAGTCAGGTTTCAGCATTTCCAGCAGGCCGGGCAGAGTCATGCCGGCCAAGGGGCCAGCGACAGACAGGCTGACGGTGCCGTTGTCCACCTGATCGACCGGAAGCACGAAACTGGCATCGAACGAAGCCCATATCGCGTCAACCCGCGCCTCGGGTACGGCCATCGCGGCCAGATAGGCGCGACCGAAGTGCTGCCAGATCAACCCGAAGGAACTGAGCGGCTGGCCATCCGCCCGCAAAGGTGCGCCGCGCTGGTGGTGGTCGAAAATCTGTGCCTCGGCATCATACTTGCCACCCACGTCATAGATGATCCGGTCCGGCGCGGGGCTGATCCACTCTGCCGCACGGCTGCGCATCAGTTGCGCCTCCGGGTAAAGCCGCGTCAGGATGACCGAGGACATCACCTCATCCGCATGAAACCCGCCGGAATGGGTGACGAGGTATTTCACCATCACGCAGCCTTCCCCATGCGCGTGGTGAAGAGGGTCTGCCAGCCCGCCACGACCTCTTCCGACAGGAACAGCAGGCCCGCCACATCCTCGACCGACAACCCGTCGGACAGCAGAAGCAGGGCATTGGCCATCCGGGCCTGCACGACGTCAGAGGATTTGCTTTGCAGGGCCTTCAGCAGCATGGCGTGATCGTCGGCGGAAAGAAGCATTTGGGTCATCGTCTTTGTGATCTGGGTGAAGCGAGGGGTGCGCTTGCCACAAAGCGGCGACGGCGGCAACCACTGCCTTGGTCCAAGCCGGGTGCCGCACAGGAACCCGCCGACACGCCCTGAACGGGTCCGATCCGGGTTTGGGGCCCTTGTCGCCAGCGCTCCAGCGGGTACAATGCCTTCGACCCTTGACCCCGGAGACCGCCATGCCCGCAGCCCCTCAGCAAACCGAACTGGTGACCTCCTGGAAGGTCGCCTGTGATGGCGGCGTGGGTGCGCTTGGGCATCCCCGGGTCTGGCTGACCATCCCGGAGGACACCGGCTTTGTCGAATGCGGCTATTGCGACAAGAGGTTCGAGATCGACCGAGAGCACGCCCACAGCGACCACTGACCTTTAGGCCAGTTCAACCTTGAACCTTGGCCCGTACTGGACCTCTTGCAGACCCATGTCGCGATAGGCCGTCTGGGCTCCAAGATTTTCGCGGTAGGTGCCGATCATCAGAACCTCGGCCTCTGCATCGCGGCTGATCTGCCGAGCGGCAGCAATCATCGCGCGGCCAAGCCCCGCCCGCCGCCGCCATTCCATGATGAACAGATGTTCGATTTCATGCCGCACCCCGCCCGTCACCAGATTGGGGCGCGCGACGATCATCGCATAGCCCACCAGCCCTTCTTCCTCGGCCACGACCAGAATGCTGGCCTGCCGTTTCA
>CANBRQ010000027.1 GCA_947371955.1 Paracoccaceae bacterium
AACACGTAGGATGTCACAGCACAATGAATTGCGCAGCACTGACCAGTTTCATAGCGCGATGTGATGTAAACCAATTCAATTTAGTGTAAAATTACTGCTTTTCAAATCCCTATTTATCAGCCTTAAATCCGTGATCGACCGGGCTTTGGGCGGATTGCTCGCCCTGCTCGGGATCAAGATCGCCGCCTTCTGACATCGCACCTGAACCGCTGACCTGCCGAGGACAAAATGATCGACCGCTTGCCGCATGAAAAAGGCTTTCACGTCAGCTGGGACCAGATTCACCGCGACGCCCGTGCACTGGCGTGGCGACTGGATGGCAAGGGTCCCGACAACGGCGCCTGGCGCGCCGTGGTGGGCATCACGCGCGGGGGGCTGGTGCCCGCGATGATCGTCAGCCGGGAACTGGACATTCGCGTGGTCGACACGATCAGCGTGAAAAGCTACTCCCATCAGGCGCAGGCCGCCGAGGCCATTGTCACCAAGGCCCCGCAGCCGGAACTGATGGGCGACGGCACAGGCATTCTGATCGTCGATGATCTGGTCGACACCGGCAAGACGCTGGAACTGGTGCGCCGTCTGTACCCCAAGGCGCATTTCGCCACAGTCTACGCCAAACCCTCGGGCAAGCCGATGGTCGACAGCTACATCACGGAAGTGTCACAGGACACGTGGATATTCTTCCCGTGGGACATGGCATTGCAATATGTACAGCCCTTCCGCGGACAGGACTGATGCCGGCTGAATTTGGGGTGGCTGAACTGAGGGTGACATGTTGATCAATCCGGCCAGCCGGATGGGCAAGTGGCTGCACTGGCTGTTCGAGGCCAGTCTGGTGCTGAAGGCGCTGTTTGCCGCAGGCGAAAGCCTTGGCGGGCTCGGCCTTTTGCTGACCCCCAACTTGACCATCATCAATTTCGTAGGCTGGCTGACGACCTACAACCTCGCCCAGCAGCCCGATGCCGACATGGCGAAATGGGTGCATCATCTGACGGAAGCCTTCCCGATCCAGGTGCAGCACTTCTACGCCTTCTATTTGCTGGCCCATGGTGCCATCAAGCTCGCCATGGTCTACATGTTGTTCCGTCGCATTCTGTGGGCCTATCCTGGCGCGATGGCCTTGCTGGGCGGCTTCGTGATCTATCAGTTCAGCGAGTTCCTGACCCATGGTTCGATCACCTTCCTGATCCTGTCCTTCCTGGACAGTGTGATGATTGTGCTGGTCTACCGCGAGTGGGGTGTCTTGAAGATGCTGCGCGGCGAGGGGCAGGAAAACCGCGCACACTAGGGTGCCCGGTTAAAGGGCCGGTCGCCCGACCCCACGGCGGAAGGGCCGTCTGCCCTTCCGAGCCATCCCGAGAGTATTTCGCAAGGAGCAAATGGGGGGTGCGGGGGGTTGAAAGCCTGCCGCGTTTACGGTCAATTCGGGGCATGAAAACACCGATCCTGACGCCCTTGGCTGAAAGCCTGCCCGCCACCGTGCCCTTCGTCGGGCCTGAGACGCAAGAGCGTCTCCGGGGTCGGACCTTTGAAGCGCGTCTCGGGGCGAATGAATGCCTCTTCGGTCCCTCGCCTTTGGCTGTGGCCGCAATGGAGGCTGCGGCGCGGGATGTCTGGATGTATGGCGATCCGGAATGCCATGGCCTGAAGGCCGCGATTGCGGCGCATCATGGGGTGACCCCGGCCCATGTCGTGGTGGGTGAGGGGATTGACGGGCTCTTGGGCCTTTTGGTGCGGCTGCTGGTCGGGCCGGGCGATGCGGTGGTGACCTCTGCCGGGGCCTATGCGACCTTCAACTTTCATGTCGCGGGCTTTGACGGCACGCTGCACCGCGCGCCCTACAAGGGCGATTTCGAGGATCCCGAGGCGCTCTTGGCCCTTGCCCGCCAGACCGGGGCGCGGCTGATCTATCTGGCGAACCCTGACAACCCTATGGGCAGTCATCATGCCGCATCGGTTGTTTCGGCGATGATCGAGGCGCTGCCCGAGGGCTGTCTTCTGGCGTTGGACGAGGCCTATGTCGAACTGGCTCCGGAAGGGACCGAGGCGGTGATCGCGGCTGATGACCCAAGGGTGATCCGGTTCCGCACCTTCTCCAAGGCGCATGGCATGGCAGGGTTGCGGTTGGGCTATGCCTTGGCGGCCCCGGCATTGGCGCAGGCCTTCGACAAGGTGCGCAACCATTTCGGCGTCGGGCGCATTGTGCAGGCGGCGGGGGTTGCGGCACTGGGGGACAAGGTCCACCTTCGGGCCGTGCGCGCTTGGGCCGAGGCGGGGCGGCTGAGGCTGGGGCAGATCGCGCGGGAGAACGGGCTGCTCCCCCTGCCCTCTGCCACCAATTTCGTCACAATGGACTGCGGGCGGGATGGCGACCATGCCCGGGCGCTTCTGAAGGCGCTGATTGCCCGGGACATCTTCGTGCGGATGCCCGGGGTGGCCCCGCTTGACCGCTGCATCCGTGTCAGCATCGGCGACGAGGCAGCGATGGCAGCCTTTGCTGCAGCCTTGCCCTTGGCGCTGGCCGATCTGGGCTGATTACTCTGCGGCCAAGTCGGGGTTGGCCGGACCAAGGGCCGGTGCTGCGCCTGCGGGCTGCTTGGCTGAACCCACCATCGGCGAGGCCGCCGCGATCGGCGTGGGCATGATCGGAGAGCCAAACGTCCCCGGCTCCAGCGAGGTGATGCGCAACTGGCCAGACGTGGTCTCGACCACCTCGCTTCCCATCTCTTCGACAGCACGGCGAAACACCAGCAGGCTTTGGAACGTTGTCTTGGAGCCTGTCAGCCCCACCCGTTCATCCATCGGCAAAGTGTCGGCGCGCTGGTATTCCCAGCCCTCGGCCCCCATGCGGTTCATCAGCCCGGTCAGGGCAAAGGCGAACCGCTCCTCGACCGTTTTCAGGCCACGGGCCTTCTCGCCTTTGCGTGGGGCTGGCACAACCTGGTATTCGTAACGCTGCATGGAACCCTCGAACCGCACGCCCGCAGTTCGGGCAACAGCGCACAGCTTATAGAGATTCGGGGGCCAAGGCCAAGTGGGGCAAAGAAAATGTCGTGCGAGCTATGGCGCGGATGCGCCAGTGCCCGCCTATAGGGGGCTGGATGGTGCGGGCCCCAAGTTCTGGCGTTTGGGGGCCGGGCGTTCGATCAGATCGACGGCATGGCTGCCCTTTTGGCCGCCATCCATCCGCAAGGCGCCGGTCACCGGGGCCACGTCGCCATAGTCGCGACCATGACCCACGGCAATGTGATCGGTATCGGCGAAGACCGCATTGGTCGGGTCATGGTCGACCCAGCCCGCCTCGGCCCCGGCCCAGGCGCGCACCCAGGCGTGCATGGCATCCGCACCTTCCAGCCTTGGCTTGCCGGGTGGCGGCAGGGTGCGCAGGAAGCCACCGACATAAGCGGCGGGGATGCCCAAGGACCGCAGGCCCGCGATCATGATCTGGGCAAAGTCCTGACAGACGCCACGCTTCAGCTTGAAGGCCTCGGCCGGGGCGGTGTCCACCTCGGTCGCTTCACCGTCGAAGGTCATGTAGTCGTGTATCGCGTTGCCCACGGCCGCAATCGCAGCCCGGGTGGTTTCCGCCCCGGCCACCGCCGCCAAGGCGAAGGCCGCAATCGCCGGGTCATGGGCGATCCGGGGCGAGGCGGTCAGGAAATGATGCGGCGAGGTGGCGCCGATCTCGGTGATCTCTTCCAGTTCCTCGGTCAGACGGTCCAGCGGAGGAGAGATGTCCAACTCACCCCCCAAGGACACGCGGACGACCTTGGCGGTCATGGCGATTTCACATTTCGTCAGGCCGGGGGCCATGACGACCTCCAGCACCTTGGTGCCGAAGAAATCGGTGAACTCGCGCCGTTCCGACGGGTCTGGGGTTATGGTGATGTCGCAGGATTGCAGGTTTTGCTGGCTGCCCATGTCGGCGGGCTGGATGCGCAGCAGTTGCCGGCCCGCACCTGTCGGGCGGTCGAAGTCGTAGCGGATCACAAGGCGCAGGTCGTAGTGCATCAGCGCAAATATGCCTCTGTGACAAGGTTCGATAGGCCCGCCACCTGCCCCCGGAAGGTCCAAAGGGCGGCTGTGGTCAAGGTTTCGGGTTCTGCCGTGGCAAGATCGGTCTGGCAGCGCAGCATGGCGCGGGCGAGGGGCGACAGGATGCCGTTTTCCGCCGCGTCGGGCAACATGCGGACCTGTTCGTCCAGCGCCTCGATCTGGTGGCGGATCGAGCGCGGGTTCATCGGGTCCAGTGCCAAAAGGTCGATAACCGTGTCGCGAGAGGTCGCCACGGTGAAGCGGCGGCGGTGGGTCAGCACAGAGTCACCCAACTCGATCGCAAGGTCCAGCGCGCCGGGGGCCGCCTTTTCGTCCGCCAGCACGGCAAGGATCTCGATCATCCCCATCGCCCGTTCATGCAGACGGCCAATGGTCAGAAAGCGCCAGCCCATGAAACGGTACATGTTTTCATGCACAAGGCCGGTGATCCCAGCGAGTTTCCGCAGCAAGGCCGACAGGGCGCGGGCCGCATCATCTCCCGCCGTGACCTGCAGGGCCATGCGGCGGGCGGTCTTGTTGATATCGACCAGCGCCTGCCATGCATCGGGTGAGAAGCGGTCACGCACCTGCCCCGCACTGGCAATCGCCGCAGACAGCGTGTCCAGAAGCCCCGGCGGGATGCCCGGCACCGGGTCGATGCCGCGCGACTTGAAGAGCGGCTGCATCGCGGCGAGGATCGGGGCCGAGGCCGCCCCCGTCTCGGCCAGCCGCACGTTGCGGGCGCGCAGCAGGCGCACAAGGCCTTCCGTCCGTTCGATATAGCGCCCAAGCCAGAACAGGTTGTCCGCCGCGCGCGAGGGCAGTGCCCCCGGCCCCATCCGCCGGTAAGGTCCGGTCGAGGCGGGGACCATCGACACCGCCTCGACCTCTTTGGGGGAGACGATCCAGACATCCGCCGCCGTCCCGCCGCGCTGCATGGCGATGGCGGTGGGGTCGGGCGTGGCGCCGATGCGGGCGAATCCGCCGGGCATGACCTGCCAACCCTCGGGCGTGCGGGCCAGAAAGACCCGCAGCGTCATCGGGCGCGGGGCCAGCTTGCCATCGACCAGCGCGGGTGTCGTGGAGAGAGTCACGGCCTCTTGCGCCACAAGCCACCTGCCCTCGGCCTCCAGCTTGGCGTGCAGGTCCTTGGCCGAAAGGCCTGATGCGGCGATGATCTCTTCCTGCCGGTCGAATGGCAGGCCGGTTGCAAGCGCGGGCGAGAGGAGCATGCGCTTGGGCGCCTCGGCGACCTCTTCGCGTTCGACGGCACCACCGCACCACCAGGTTGCGATATTGGGCACCTTCAGCCTTTGGCCCACCAGACGCGGGGCCAGCTTGGGCAGGAAGGCCATCAGGGCCCGCGTTTCCAAAATGCCCGACCCCAGCGCGTTGACCATGGTCAACCCACCCGCCCGCAGGGCCGAGACCATGCCCGGCGTGCCCAGACGAGAGGCCGCGTTCAGTTCCACCGGGTCGGCATAAGACCCGTCCAGACGCCGCCACAGCACATCAACCGGCTTCAGGCCAGACACGGTGCGCACCATCAGACGGCCGTTCTCCACCGCCAGATCCTCGCCCTGCACCAGCGTAATGCCAAGATAGCGGGCGATATAGGCGTGTTCGTAATAGGTCTCGTTCAGCGGCCCCGGCGTCAGGATCGCGGCGCGGGCGTCCCTGTCCTGCCGCATCCCCAGCAGCGCATCCCGGAAGTCGCGGAAGAAGCCCGCCAGCCGATGGACATGGCCTTGGGCGTAAAGCTCGTTGAAGGCGCGAGATGTCGCGACGCGGTTTTCCAAGGCATAGCCCGCGCCCGAGGGCGCCTGCGTGCGATCCGCCAGCACCCACCATTGGCCATCCGGGCCGCGCCCGATTTCAAAGGCCAGAAAGTGCAGGTAGTGCCCCGACTGCGGCGGAATACCCACCATCGGGCGCAGCCATTCGGGGTTGGCGGTGATCAGGCTGGGCGGAAGGTGCCCGCCCTCGACCAGACGGTTCTCGCCGTACAGGTCCGCCATCAGCGCCTCAAGCACCTCGGCGCGCTGGATCAGGCCAGGGACCAATTCTGCCCAATCGGCCTCGGCGATCAGGACCGGGATGGGCGACAGCGGCCAGGGGCGTTCCACCGAGGTGCCGCCGCCATACTGGCGGTAGAACACACCCGAGTCGCGCAGGTATTGTTCGGCCCGCGCCGTACGGCGGACGATGTCATCGGGGGTCAGGCCCGCAAAGGCGCTGGCAAAGTCGCGCCAAAGCGGGCGCAGCTTGCCGGTCGGATCGACCATCTCATCCGGCGTGGCGGGCAGCGGTTTGTAACCCTTGAGCGCCGCCGCCACCTTGGCCGCCTCGATCTTCTCGGCCGCAAGCTTGTCGGACAGCAGTTTTTCCGCGATCTTGTCAGCCAAAACCTTTTCCACCAGCGCCTTGTCGGCAGCCGTCTTTTCGGCGGTCGACTTGTCGGCGGCGGCGCGCATGCCCTCCGGACCGGGCGACGCGGCCTTTGCCGCCTCGTCCTTCTTGGCCTCGGCCCCGGTGTCCGCCTTCAGCTTGTCCAAACCCGCCCGCTCCTTGGGTCCCGGCGCAGCCTCTGTCCCTGTCTTGCCTGAAGCATCCATGACAGGGGTTGCAGGGGGGTTACGATCCTCGGGGCTCATCGGTTAGAGACCGACAGGACGGCGCAGGTCAAGCGTCATCGGGAACTCTTTCGAGACACGTTCAGCGGGCGGTGTGTAGAAGCCACCGTTGTGGCCGAAGGGCTGGAAGCGGGCCAAGCGGCGGGCCTCGGCCTCGTTGCCGTTGACGGGGAAGGTGTCGTAGGCGCGGCCACCGGGGTGCTTGACATGGTAGGTGCAGCCGCCAAGGGCGCGGGCGGACCAGGTGTCGTAGATGTCAAAGGTCAGCGGCGCATCGACGCGCAGGGTCGGGTGCATGGCACTGGCCGGTTGCCACGCCTTGTAACGCACCCCTGCAACCGCCTGACCGCCGCCGATGTCGGCCATCGGTAGGGCACGGCCATTGCAGGTGACGGTGTAGCGGCCGGGATTGCCGCCCGACAGCTTGACCTGCAAGCGTTCGGTGGAACTGTCCGTATACCGCACCGTGCCGCCCAAGGCTCCGGTTTCGCCCAGCACATGCCAGGGTTCAAGCGCCTGCTTCAACTCCAGATGGACGCCTCCATAGGTGACCTCGCCGCAGAAGGGGAAGCGGAACTCGGCCTGCGCTTCGAACCAGTCTTCCTGCATCGGGAAGCCGTGCTGTCGCAGATCGGCCAGCACATCGCGGAAATCCTGCCAGACATAGTGCGGCAGCATGAAACGGTCATGCAGGGCCGTGCCCCAGCGGGTGAGGTCGCCCTTGGCCGGGGCATTCCAGAAGCGCGCAATGAGGGCCCGCAGCAGCAGTTGCTGGGCAAGGCTCATGCGGGCGTCTGGCGGCATCTCAAACCCGCGGAACTCCACCAGACCAAGGCGGCCAGTGGGGCCGTCGGGCGAGTAAAGCTTGTCGATGCAGATTTCCGAGCGGTGCGTGTTGCCCGTGCTGTCGGTCAGCATGTTCCTGAGCAGACGGTCCACCAGCCACGCAGGCGGCGGGTTGCCAAAGCCCGGCGCGGGGATCTGGGAGAGGGCAATCTCCATCTCATAGAGCGCATCATGCCGCGCCTCGTCCATGCGCGGGGCTTGGCTGGTCGGGCCGATGAAGAGGCCCGAGAACAGATAGGACAGCGACGGATGCCGGTTCCAGTGCAGGATCAGGCTGGCCAGAAGGTCCGGGCGGCGCAGGAAGGGCGAGTCGTTCGGCGTCGCACCGCCGACCACCACATGGTTGCCGCCGCCGGTGCCCGCGTGTTTTCCGTCGATCATGAACTTGTCAGCGCCAAGGCGGGTCTGGCGGGCTTCTTCGTAGACGGCCGAGGTAATGTCCACGCAGTCTTGCCAGTTGCGGGCGGGGTGGATGTTGACCTCGATCACGCCGGGGTCAGGTGCCACGCGGATCACGTTCAGGCGCGGGTCCTGCGGCGGGGCGTAGCCTTCGATATGGACCGGTAGTCCAAGGCGAGCAGCGGCAGCTTCGGCGGCTTGGAGGAGGTCGAGGTAGTCTTCAAGGCTGACCACCGGGGGCATGAAAACGCAAAGCCGTCCATCACGGGGTTCCACGGACAGGGCGGTGCGGATGTAGCCGTCGACTTCGGCAATCGGGCTGCCTTGGTTGATCTGGTCGCCCTGCGGGGTATTGGCGATGAAGCTCGCCATTGGCTGGCTTTTGCGTTCGGGGTCCAGAGGGGCCACCGGCGGCAATGGTGCGCGGTCGATCGTCGGGTCCATCGGGTTGATGTAGGGATAGGAGGAGGCCGGTATCCACGGCAGGCTTTCCAGCGGCAGACGATAGCCGACAGGGCTGTCTCCCGGCACAAGGAACATGTAGCCGCGCCGCAGACGCCACTTTTCCGACCGCCAGCGCCGGCCATGGGCGCGGCCCTGCCAGCTTTGGATCGGCAGGATGAAGCCGGACGGGTTACCAAGGCCCCGGCCGAAGACGGTGGCCAGACGGTGCCGCGCCTCGGCGTCTTTCAGTTCGGAATTGGCGGGGGTGACGTTGGCGGGCAGGTTCGCCTCCTTGACCAGCCAGGTTGCGGTGTCTTCATAGGCGGGCAGGATGTTCTCCTCCTCCACCGCCAGCTCCGCCGCGATCTCGCGCAGGAGTTCCTGTGCGTCTAGCGGAGTCACACCGGTCTGGGCACCTTCCTCGGCAATCAGGCCGGGGTTTTGCCAGATCGGCTGACCGTCGTTCCGCCAGTATAGCGAGAAGGTCCAGCGCGGCAGGGTCTCACCCGGATACCATTTGCCCTGACCGTAATGCAAAAAGCCCCCCGGCGCGAAGCGGGTGCGCAGGCGACGGATCAACTCGTCAGCCTTGGCGCGCTTGGTGGGGCCAACGGCATCGGTGTTCCACTCAGAGCCTTGATAGTCGTCGATGGAGACGAAGGTGGGCTCGCCTCCCATTGTCAGGCGCACATCACCGGCTTCAAGTACTGCATCAACCTTTCGCCCCAAGGCATTGAGATCGTTCCAGCTTTCCTCAGAGAACGGTTTTGTGATGCGGGGGTGTTCGGCGACCCGGGACACCTGCATGTCAAAGGCGAACTCCACCTCGGCAAAGCTGGCAAGGCCGGAAATCGGCGCGGCAGACCGATAGTGCGGGGTGGCCGCCAACGGGATATGGCTTTCGCCGGCCAGCAAACCCGAGGTCGGGTCAAGCCCGATCCATCCGGCGCCGGGGATGTAAACCTCAACCCAAGCGTGCAGGTCGGTGAAATCGACCCTCGTGCCAGAGGGGCCATCCAGCGCCTCGATGTCGGCGCGAAGCTGGATCAGATAGCCGGACACAAACCGCGCCGCAAAGCCGAAGTGGCGCAGCGCCTGCACCAGAAGCCAGGACGAGTCGCGGCAAGACCCGCTGCCGATCGACAGCGTTTCTTCGGGCGTCTGCACGCCGGGTTCCATCCGGATGGTATAGCGCACCTTGCCAGAGATCATCGCATTCAGCATCACCACGAAATCGGTCGTCCGCTGTTTCGCCTTCGGCACGATGCGCAGGAAGCTTTCCAACTCGGGTCCGACCGGCTCGGCCCGGCGGTAAATCTCCAGATCGTCGGTCAGGTCGGCGGCATAGGTGAAGGGCCAGTGTTCGGCGTAGTCTTCCACGAAGAAGTCGAAGGGGTTGTAGACCGTCATGTCGGCCACAAGATCGACCTCGATCTTGAATTCGGACACGGGCTCCGGGAAGACAAACCGCGCCAGCCAGTTGCCGAAGGGGTCCTGCTGGTGGTTCACGAAATGGTTGGAGGGCGAGACTTTGAGGCTGTGCGAGATCACCTTGGTCCGGCTGTGCGGCGCGGGCCGCAGACGGATGACTTGCGGGCCAAGGATGACCGGGCGGTCATACTTGTAATGAGTCAGGTGATAAATGGACGCTTTGATCGACATGAAACCTCCGCCGGGCCCGCGAACCAACATACTGGGGACCCGCACTCTTGATCCTGCCTAGCATGACAGCCGTCAAGGGCACGGGGAAGCGTGAAGCGCAAGGGAGCCAAATCGTAAAACGCCTAAATTTCAGGCGAAATGTCGGCGGATGCCCGCCGGTTCAGCAGACTCCAGCCCTCAGCGCCGGGCGCGGGGCGATCATCGGCCAGATCGCCGCCGACATGCCGCCCAAGGCGATCAGGCCCATACCCGTCAGGCCAAGGTGATCTGGGACATGTCCAAAGACCGCAAAGCCAAGCAGGCCCGACCAGACCAGTTGCAGGTAATTGACTGGTGCGATGACCGAGGCCGGGGCCAGACGGCAGGCTTGCGTGAACATGAAATGCCCCGCCGTCGACAGGATGCCAAGGGCGGCAAAGGCCAGCAGGTCAAGGGTCGAGGGCATTTGGGCCGGTAGGCTCCACGGCAGGGCGGCGCCAAAGGCGATCATGCCGACAAAGGCGGTCCAGACCAGCATGGACTCGGTCGTCTCGGACCGGGCCAAGGTGCGCGAGAGAGTGTTGTAGACGATGCCACCGCCCGCAGCCATCAAGGCGAACATCACGCCGACGGGATCAAGCCCGCTGCCCGGCCGGGCAACCATCAGAACGCCGGCAAATCCAAGGCATGCCGCCGCCCATTGCAGGGGGCAGGCCTTCTCGCCCAACAGCGGGCCGGCCAGCAGCATGACCCCGAAGGGGGCGACAAACAGGATTGCGATGGTCTCGGCCACCGGCATGCGCTGGAACGCAAGGGCCGCGAACAGCGAGGAACAGGCCAAGCACGCCGCCCGAAGCAGAACCAATCCGGTGCGCTGGGTGGCAAACAGGCTTTTCCCCTTGCCCGGGCCGAAGATCGCCAGCAGCAGGAAGAAGTTGCCCGCATAGCGCATGAAGACGATCAGCGGCACGGCATAGGCCAAGGCCATATGCTTGGTCGTCACATCCATGCAGGCAAAAAGAAGCACGGCCGTCGCCATCAAGAGCGCCCCCTGCGTGGGTCGGCTCTGGGCAGCGATATAGGTCACGTCGGCCATGGGAATTCCTTTGGAATATCGTGACGATACAGGTCAAAGCTGTTAGCGATAACCCGGCATTCCCGGCAAGCCGCCATGCGCCTGCCGCATAGCGCTAAAGCCTGACCCGCGCCCGCGCCACCGCCCGTGCCCAGACTTGGGCCAAAGCGCTGTCTTTGGCTCCGGGATCGAAGCGGGTCGGGGGCGATTGCTCCAGCGGCATAACATGCCCAAGATGGGCAAAGGCCATCGCTGCGGCCCCAAGGGCGCCAACCTCCTCGACCGGACTTTGCAGGACGGGGCATCCCAGTACATCCGCCTGAAGCTGCATCAGGAACGGATTGGCCGAAGCGCCGCCATCGGCCCGCAAGATTGCCAGACTTTGCCCCGTGTCCCGCTCCATCGCCGCCAGCACATCGGCGATCTGGCAAGTTATCGCCTCAAACGTGGCCCGCGCCAAATGCGCGCTGGTGGTGCCATGCGTCATTCCCGTCACCATCCCCGTCGCATGGTCATCCCAATGCGGTGCGCCCAAGCCCGCCAGCGCGGGCACAAAGGCGACACCTCCGCTGTCCGGCACCGTCTGGGCAAGGTCAGACAGCGCCTGCACCGACAGTCCCAACAGCCGCGCAGTGAAAGCCGCCGCCTGCGCGGATACCGTGATGTTCCCCTCCAGCGCATAGGCCGTGCCATGACTGTCAGTCCAGGCAATGGTGCCAGACAACCCGTTGGCCGAGGCGACACGCCCCGGCGTCAGCGTCATCAGGCTTGACCCCGTGCCATAGGTCGCCTTCACCGTGCCCGGAGCGCGGATACCGTGACCGTAAAGCGCTGCATGGCTGTCGCCCATCATGGCAAGAATCGGCACTCCGGCAGGCAGCGCCGTGGTGTCGGCAGTCATCCCAAAGCGGGAGTCTGAGGGCATTGGTTGCGGCAAGGCACTGATCGGCGCGCCGAACAGATTGCAGAGGTCCGCGCTCCATTCCAGCTTCGCGGTATCGAACAGCTGCGTGCGCGAGGCGTTGGAATGGTCCGTGGCAAAACTGGTCCCGCCTGTCAGGTTCCACAAAAGCCACGCATCCACCGTGCCGGCCCGCAAGCGCCCCTTGTCGGCCAAGGCCTGCGCCGCAGGCACATGGCGCATGACCCAACCGAGTTTCGAGGCCGGAAACAGCGGGTTGATCCCCAAACCGGTGGCAGCCACCACAGCGGCATCGTGTCCCGCAAAGATCAGGCCGTCGCAGACCTCCGCCGTGCGGCGGCATTGCCAGATGATGGCGGGATGGATCGTTTGGCTGGTCTCTGCGTCCCAAGTCACCAAAGTCTCGCGCTGGTTGGCGATGGCGATGGCCTTGATGTCTCCCGTCGCCTGCACCACCAGATCAGCGATCACCGCCTGCACGGTCTCCCAGATGGCAGAGGCCGATTGCTCGGCCCAGGCATTCTGCGGATAGGTCGTGGTCAGGGCCGAGGACGCCCGGGCGACGATACGCCCGCCTTCATCCACCAGCACGCCCTTGGTGTTGGTGGTGCCTTGGTCAATCGCCAGAACAAAGCTCATCTTGCGGCCCGCATCATCGAACGCCGTGCGGCGGCGGCGATGCCCTCCGCAGTCAGGCCATGTTCCTTGAAGAGATACTCCAGCGACCCGGTCGGCAGGAAGCCCGGAAAGCCCACCCGCTCGACCGGCACCGGGCGGTTGGAGGCGGTGTACTCCGCCACGGCCCCGCCAAGGCCGCCACGAATCCCCGCCTCCTCGACTGTGACAATCGCCCCGGTTTCAGCGGCGGCATCAATCGCCGCTTCATCAAGAGGATTGATGGTGGAGAAATTCAGGACCCTTGCGGCGATGCCAACCGCCTTCAGCAAATCCGCCGCCGCCGCCGCCAGATGCACTGTGGTCCCACAGGCGAGGATGGCCACATCCTGCCCCTCGCGCACGGTTTCGGCCTTGCCGGGGCGGAAGACCCGGTTGGGAATATCCAGAAGCGGCACGGGCATCCGGGACAGGCGGATATAGACCGGGCCCTCATGCGCCGCCGCCCATGTCACCGCTTCCGCCGTCTCCCAAGCGTCGGCGGGGCAGATCACGGTCAGGTTCGTCAAGGGCCGCAGCCAGGCGAAATCCTCGATCGAATGGTGGGTTGGCCCCAGTTCGGCGTAGGCGATGCCTGAAGACTGACCGATCAGCTTGACGTTGAAGTCGGCGTAAGCCACGTCGGCCTTCACCTGCTCCAGCGCGCGTCCGGTCAGAAAACACGACGCCGCCGAGACGAAGGGAATGCGCCCGCCATTGGCTAGCCCGGCACCGACCCCGACCATGCACTGTTCCGCAATGCCCACGTTGATCGTCCGATCCGGGAACCTCGCCTGAAACGCCCCCAGTTTGGAGGAGCCTATCGAGTCATTCACCACCGTCACGATCCGGTCATCCACCTCGGCCAGCGCCATCATCGTCTTGACCCAGGCATCACGGCAGTCATAAAGCCCTGCGGTTTCAACAGCATGCGCCATCAGACCAGTTCCTCCATCGCCTGCGCGAATTGCGCGGCATTGGGCACGCCGTGGTGCCATTTGGCCTGATGTTCCATAAAGGAGACGCCCTTGCCTTTGGTCGTATTGGCAATCACCGCACGAGGCTTCTCGCCCGGGGGGGCCGAAAGAACGGCCAGCAGGGCGGCATGATCATGCCCATCGACCATGAACACCTCGAAGCCGAACGCGCGGAAGCGGTCGTCCAGCGGGTCCAGAGTGTTGGTCTCCTCGGTCCCCGCGCCTTGCTGCAACCGGTTCCGGTCGACGATCAGGGTCAGGTGGTTCAGCTTCCTGTGGCCCGCGACCGAGGCGGCCTCCCAGTTGGACCCCTCTTGCAACTCGCCATCCCCGGTCAGCACGAAGGTCCGGTAAGTGGCCCCGGTGATCTGCCCCGCAATGGCAATCCCCACCGCGACCGGCATCCCGTGACCCAAAGGCCCGGTGTTGGTCTCGACCCCTGGCAGATAGTTGCGGTTCGGATGGCCGTTCAGGCGGGATTTGTTGCCCATGTAGGTCGAAAGCCAGTCCTCCGGGAAATAGCCCGCCGCGGACAGCACGGTGTAAAGCGAGCCCGAGGCATGGCCTTTGGACATGATGAACCGGTCACGCTCCGGCCAGTTCGGTTGCGCCGGATCAAAGTTCAGAACGCCGAAGTACAGCGTCGCCAGAATGTCGGTGGCCGAGAAATCCCCGCCCGGATGACCCAACTGCGCCTCGTACACCATCTGGAACGACCGCCGGCGCATCCACAGCGCCTTGGCCTTGATGTTCGGGATCGGATCGTTCGTCACAACCGCACCTCGGCGTCCGCACCGTGGTGGTACATCGGCCAGTTAAGGTAGCGGGTGACAGCCTCGTTCACCACATCGGCATGGTGGCCGCGCACCATGGCCACATGATGTTCAAACCCGTTCTGCGTGACAAAGCGCATCAGCTTGCGCAGGTCTTTGACCTGAGACACCGCGATGCCGCCATCCATCGGGAAAGGATCATCGGTAAACGCCCCCTGCCCCAGATAGGTTTTCAGCGTGCCTTTCCGGTCATCCGAGGACACACGGAAGAAGGTCATGTCGCCCGCCTTCACCTTGCCCTTGACCGCACCAAAGCACTTTTCGCGGCCAATCACGGTGCCCAAAACGTCGAGTTCGCTGATCTCGGGCGTGGAGCCGATGAACTTCTTGGGGAAGTTGCCGCAATGGGTGCAGACGCATTTGTCGACTTCATTGCCGTAGTTGTTGTTCCAATCGAGGATCGCCGGCGGCGCTCCGCTTGCCAGCGCCAAGGCATACATCGACAAGGCCCCCATGATATCGACCTCGCAAGCCGAGGGCATCAGTTCCTCGCCCATCATGCTCATGGTCAGGCAGGTGGCGCAGCCGAAGTTGTCCTGCAATGAGCGCCAGCACTGGATGGCCGAGGCGTCGCACTCATGCTCCTCAATCCAGCGATCCACCGCCAGCGACCACTTGGCCTGCTTAGATATCTGTTCCGGCTTGATATGCGCCGGGATTGTGCCGTAGGCCTTGATCTTCTCCAGCTTGGTGATCAGGTCGGCATCGGTATCCGAAACCCGGCCCGCCGCCCCGATCATCTCGGACAAATCGACCGTCACAACCGTAACCCCCGAGGATTGCAGCAGCTTTTCACTATACCGCATCGTCTGGAACGCCCCGGTCCGTGCGCCAATCGCCCCCAACCGTGCACCGCGCAGACCCTTGACCGTGCGGCACACACGCGAAAACCGTTCAAGGTCTGCGCCAAACTCCGCCGATGAGGTATCGCAGGTGTGGCTGGTGGTTTCGGTGAACGGCACTCCGTATTGGTAGAAATTGTTCGTGACGGAAATCTTGCCGCAAAACGCATCGCGGCGCTGGCTGACCGAGACCTTGTCGACCTCGTCATTCGACGCCTGCAGCAGGATCGGCACGCCCAACTTGGCGCGGCTCACCAGTTCGGCAATCGCAATCTCGTCCCCGAAGTTCGGCAGGCAGATCACCAGACCATCGATCTCGTCGCGGTGGCTCTTGAAGAAACTGGCATATAATTCCGCGTCCGGGATGCTTTGCACGGCACCGTTGGCGGTCGCCTCATAGGGCAGGATCAACGCCTTGATCCCCAGCCGCTCCAGTTGTGCGAGCGTTTCGCGGCGCGAGTCCTGACAGGGGGCCGGGCTGAAGAAGGCCCGCGACCCGATCACCACAGCCAAAGTCACCTGCCGTTTAATGTGCAATGCCATCGCAGCCTCCTTGCGTTTGGTGTCATTTACCGCCGAATGCTTTCGTTTGCAATCGAAACTCTTTGCGGTATGCTATGTGAAAGCAAAGGATCGCCCGTGAAACCTGCCGTGAAAGCCCAAACCGAACCCCTGACTGGCCTGCTGTCTGAACCACGGCGGCGGCGGATTCTGGATTGGATTCAGGAAGAAGGCTCGGCAAGGGTGCGCGACTTGGCGGGGGCCTTTCAGGTCTCGGAAGCCACGATCCGGCAGGATCTGGAACGGTTGGAGCAGGAAGGCACCGTCACGCGCGAACATGGCGGGGCTTATTTGAACTCGGTCCCGGCGCAGGTCACTGCGGTGGCGCTGCATCATCAGGAAAACATGGAGAAGAAGCGCAAGATCGGGGCGCTGGCGGCCAGTCTGGTGGGGAATGGCGAGACGCTTATTCTGGACGCAGGCACCACGACGACGGAGATTGCGACACGCCTGACGACCCGTCAGGACCTGACCGTGATCACCAACGCGCTGAACATCGCGCTGATCCTTGGGGCGGTACCGGGGTTTGCAGTGCATATGCCCGGCGGTCAGTTCAAGGCGCCAACCCTGTCGCTTTCCGGCGACAAGTCGGTCGAATACTTCCGCAACATCTTTGCGGGCAAGCTGTTCCTGGCCACGGCGGGGGTCGCCTTGGACACCGGCCTGACCTACCCTTCCTTCGCCGACCTGCAGTTGAAAGAGGCGATGATCAAAGCCGCCGCCCATGTCTATCTGGTGGCGGACAGTTCCAAGATCAACAAATCCGCCTTCACCCGGCTCGGCGCGTTGGAGGTCATTCAGACCTTCATCACCGATGACGGAATTTCCGATGCCGACGCACAGGCTTTTGAGGCGCGCGGCATCAAGCTGCTGATTGCACATTAGGAAAGGGCGGCATGACGGCGACCTTGGCAGATGTGGCGGCAAGGGCGGGGGTCTCGCGCGCCGCTGTCTCACGCACCTTCACGCCCGGGGCCTCGGTCTCGCCCGCCATGCGGGCGCGGGTGGAAGAGGCGGCGGCGGCTTTGGGCTACAGCCCCAACATGCTGGCCCGCAGCCTGACGACGCGAAAAACCCAGCTTGTGGGACTTGTCAGCAACAACTTCCACAATCCGGTGTTCCTGCAGATCTTCGATTTGTTCACGCGCGGCCTGCAGGACCATGGCCTGCGCCCCCTCTTGGTGAACCTGTCGGAGGAGACGGACCCGGCGCGGTCTCTGACCCTGCTGCGGCAGTATTCGGTCGATGGGGTGATCGTGGCGACCTCACACCTGCCCGATGGCTTTGCGGCGGCGTTTCAGGCGGCGGGGGTGCCGGTGGTGCATGCCTTTGGCCGGGTAACGGGGGCCACCGATGTGGTGGCCATAGACAACATCGCCGCAGGTGCCATGGCGGCGGAGACGCTGATCTCGCGGGGCTATCGGTCCTTGGGTTTCATGGGCGGGCCGGAAGGCGCCTCGACCACCCAAGACCGCCTCACCGGGTTCCTGCAGGTCGCGGCTCGGGCAGGCATCCCAACCAGCGCCAGTTTCGCCGGGGGATATGGCTTTGAGCCGGGCCGGACCGAGATGGTGCGGCTTTTGTCCGGCCCCCACGCGGAGGCCTATTTCTGCGCAGATGACGTGCTGTCGATTGGCGCATTGTCCGCTGCGCATAGTGCGGGATTAAGGGTGCCCGATGATCTCGGCCTGATCGGGCTGAACGACATGGAGATGGCTGGTTGGGCCAATATCAACCTGACCACCATTCACCAACCCTTCGATGCCATCGTCACCAGCTCCATCGACCTGATGCGTGCGCGGCTTTCAGACCCCGCCCGCCCGGTCGAGGCGCTGATATTCCCCTGTCACATCGTCGAACGCGGCACGCTGCGACGGCTTTAGCGGAACATCAGCGGGCGCGCGTCGACCCATTCCCCTTGGCCAGCTGCCGAAGCCACCGCCGCATGGATCGCAGCGATGGAGCGCAAGCCGTCCTCGGCCACCGGATAGAGGCTGATCGCTGGATCGGCCTTGCGACCCTCACGTGCTGCCATGATCCCTTCCGCCAGATCGCGGTAGATGTTGCCGAAGGCAAGCGGCATGCCCTCGGCATGGCCCACCGTAACCCGGCTGGCCCGGTCGGCCTCGGGCGACAGGTTCCCCTCCCCCCGTTCGATGATCTGCAGGCGCTGACCCAGCGGCATGTAGTGCAACTGGTTCGGCTGCTCCTGCGCCCAGCGCAGACCGCCGGTTTCACCGAAGACCTGAATAGTCAGGCCATGCTGACGGCCAATCGCCACCGAAGACGTCCAAAGACGCCCAACCGTTCCGCCGTCCATCCGGAAGTTGACCATCGCGTCATCCTCCAGCACCCGCCCCGGCAGGCAGGAGGCGAAATCGGCGGAGAGTTTGGCCACCTCTTGCCCAGTGACGAAGCTGGCCATGTGCAGCGCGTGGATGCCGCAGTCGGCGAACTGGGCCGAGACGCCGGCCAAGGCCGGGTCATAGCGCCAGCGGACGCGGGGGTTGTCGGCGTCGGCCGCGTTGGCGTGGTGGCCGTGGGCGAATTCGGCGACCACCAGCCGCACCTTGCCGATATCACCACGCGCCACCATGGCCCGCATGTGGCGCACCAAAGCGTAGCCTGTATAGCCGTAGTTCACAGCACAAATCCGGCCCGCAGCATGGGCAGTGCGAACCAAGTCCTCCGCCTCCGTCTCGGTCACCGTCATGGGCTTTTCGCAAAGAACGTTGAAGCCTGCCGCCAGAAAGGCCTTGGCGATTTCATAGTGGGTGGAGTTCGGCGTCGCCACCGTCACCAGATCAACCCGGTCGGGGCGGTTCCGCTCACCCTCCAGCATCTCGCGCCAGTCGCCATAGGCGCGGTCTGCCGCCACTCCAAGCTTCTGCGCAAAGGCGCGGCCCGCAGCCGGGTTGTGGTCCAAGGCCCCGGCGGTGAAGGTGTAAAGCCCGTCCAGCCCCGCCGCCAAGCGATGCGCCGGGCCGATCTGGCTGCCATCGCCGCCACCGATCATGCCCCAATTCAACCGTGCCATGATGTGCCTTTCTCAGAACCCGATGGAGGAAAGATAGTCGCGGTTCGCCCGCGCGTCGTCGATGGGGGACGTGCTGCCCGAGGGGTCGCAGTCCTGCTCGACCGTGCACCAGCCTTCGAACCCGTTCGCAAGCAATATCTGACGGACCGAGGCGAAATCGACATCCCCTTTGCCAAGGTTGCAAAAGATGCCCTGCCCGGTGGCCTCATAGAACCCGGTGCGCTTGGACACGGCATCCGCCTTCACAACCGGATCGATGTCCTTGAAATGCATATAGGAAATTCGTCCGATATGCCGTTGCATGAAAGCCACCGGATCGAAGCCGGCGTAGGAATGGTGGCCGGTGTCGAAGCAGATCTTCAGCAGGGCCTCATCCGTCTCGGCCAGCAATCGCTCCAGTTCCGGTTCAAAGTCGATGAAGCCTGCCGCATGGGCGTGGATGGCCACGGTCAGCCCGTGATCGACGCCCAGCTTAGCCACGGTGCGGATGCGGTCGGTGAAGGCTTTCCACTCGGCAGAACCCATCTGCTCGGCCTCGCCCGCCCGGCCAGCGGTCGGCGCACGGCGCGGCGAGATGGAATCGATCAGCACCAGATGCTGCGCGCCATGTGCCACCAGCGCCTTGCAGGTGCGGGTTGCACCATCCCAGACATCGTCCCAGGCGGCGGGGTCGTGGAAAGGGCGGAAGACCACGCCGCCGATCAGGGTCAGGTCATTCTCGGCCAAGCCATCGGCCAGCACCGCCGGATCCTCGGGCATGAAGCCCACCGGCCCCAGTTCAATGCCCTTGTAGCCTGCCGCCGCGCAATCGCTCAGCACCTTGCGCCAAGACGGATTGCGGGGGTCGTCTGCGAATTCCACGCCCCAGGAACAGGGCGCATTGCCGATGCGGATCATGATGCCTCCAAGCTGACCCAAGCCCCCGTGGCCGCCGAATGGCGGGCGGCGGCGATGACTTCTGCCACTGCAAGCCCGTCGGCGAAGGTCGGCCAGACGGGGGTGGCGGTCGCGATGGCGTGCAGGAAATCGCGCGCCTCGATGATGATCTGGTCCTGATAGCCGGTGCCATGTCCGGGCCCCTGACAGAAGGGCAGATAATCGGGATGCAGCGGGCCGGTCAGGATCTTGCGGAAACCGCGTTCGGCTTCGGGACCTTCAGCCTTATAGAGCCAAAGCGCGTTCTGATCTTCCTGGTCAAAGCGGATGGCACCCTTTGTGCCAGTGATTTCATAGGCATAGCCCATCTTGCGGCCCGAAGCGACACGAGAAAAGCTTAAGTGCCCCATCGCACCATTGGCAAAGCGGCACAGGAACTGGCCGATGTCGTCGTTGACCTCGCGCCCCTCGGCACCCGGTCGGTCGGGGTACACCGTGCCGATATCCGCCGTCAGACGGGCAATCGGGCCGACCAAGGCCAAGGCCGCGTTGATCATATGCGGCGCAAGGTCGCCCATCGTGCCATTGGCCGCGCCAAAGTTGCGCCACTGCGCGGGGCGCAGGCCATCGGCATCGAAATCCTCGGTATGTTCGCCGCGAAACCAGATGACCTCGCCAATCGCACCCTGCCGCACCAAGGCGCGGGCATATTGCGAGGCTGGCGTGCGGATGTAGTTGAAGCCCACCATGTTGATCACGCCAGAGGCCTTGGCGGCCGCCACCATGGCCAGACTGTCCGCAAGACTGGCCCCCAGCGGCTTCTCACACAGCACCGGCTTGTCCAAAGCCAAGGCACGTTCGGCAATCGCCCGGTGGGTTTCCTGTGGCGAGGCGATCACCACCGCCTCGACCCTCGGGTCATCGACCAGCACCCGCCAATCCGCCGTGGCGCGAGCAAATCCATAGGCCGCGCGGTAACGTTCGGCACTGGCCACAGACGTGGCGCAGATCATCTCCAGCCTTGGCCGAAGGGCGGTGTTGAACACCGCCCCGACCGAGGCCATGGCCACCGAATGGGCCTTGCCCATATAGCCGCCGCCGATGATGCCGATCCCGATTTCCGCCATCCGAACCCCTCCCGAAAAGGTTTGCAACCGGTTGCAAAAGGCGTAACCTCAGCGCCACAACAAGGCAACCCCAATCCGAATGGATGGCTGATGGTCCTGCTCTCTCCTGCCGAGATGACGCGCTTTGCCCTGAACCGGTTCGTGGTCCTGGGCCGTGTCGGGATGGACCTTTACGCCCACCCTCCCGGGGCGCGGGTTGAAGAGGCGTTGAGCTTCACCCCCGCTCTTGGCGGTTCGGCGGGCAATATCGCGGTGGCGCTGGCCCGGCAGGGTGCGGGGGCAAGCCTGTTGTCCTGCGTGGCGGATGATGCGGTTGGACGGTATTGCCTGGCCGAATTGGACCGCTACGGCGTGGGCCGTCGGCATGTGCTGTCAGTGCCCGGGCGCAACAGTCTGGCCGTAACGGAAACCTGCGCCAACCACTGTCAGGTCGTGCTTTACCGCAGCAATGCCGCCGATCTGGCCGTGTCGACGGCACAGGTTGACGCGGTTGACTTTGCCGCCATCGGCGCGCTGGTCGTCACCGGAACCGCCCTGTCGGCCGAACCGTCCCGCAGCGCCACCCTGCGCGCCATCAAACTGGCCAAGGTGGCCGGGGCGCTGACGATCCTTGATCTTGACTACCGCGCCAATGCCTGGGCTTCGCAGTCCGAGGCTGCCTCGGTCTGCTTGCGGGCCGCGCAGGTCTGCGACGCCATCATCGGCAATGACGAGGAATTTGGCCTGATCGCGGGGGCATACGACCGTGGCCCGGGCCTTGCCCGCGATCTGGCGGCCGGGGCGCTCTTCACGATCTACAAGCGCGGTGCGGAAGGCTCGACCACCTTTGCAGCACAGGCCGAATTCGAGACGCGGGTCTTCTCCGTCAAGGCGCAAAAGCCGATGGGGGCTGGCGATGGCTTCATGGGTGGCCTGTTGGCGGCCCTCGCCAGGGGCCTGCTTCTGCCCGAGGCCGTCCGGCGCGGCTCTGCCACCGCAGCCATGATCGTGGCCGGTGTCGGCTGCGCCCCCGCCAGCCCCGACCTTGCCGCCCTTGACCGCTTCATGGCCAAACACTGAGGAAACCCCATGCACATCGCCCCCCATGACAACCTCAACCGCGCCATCATCGACCGGGAAGACCCCTTGGTCCCCCTCGTCTATCTGAACATCGTCAAGCTGAAACCCGGCGAGACTTTCACCAGCCATGTCCCCGGGTACGAGACCTGCATCGTCCCCGCCACCGGCACCGTCGACGTCACGACCGACGGCCAAGACTTCCGCGCCATCGGCAAGCGCCGTCTGAACGTCTGGGACGGCGACCCCGAGGGCGTCTATGTCCCTTCGGGCGCGCCCGCCACCATCACCTGCACCGCCGAGACGGAGGTCTTCATCGCCGGCGCCCGCTTCGCCGACTATCGCCCGGCCTTTGCGGTGCGTGAGGTCGATCTGGTGCAATACGGCTCGGATGACACGAAGACCCATCGCAAGATCAAGCATATCCTCGGGCAGAAGTACCATGACCGCGTGGGCCGCCTGCTGGTGTCGGAACTTTACACCGTCGGCGCCGGCGGCTGGTCGGGCTTTCCCAGCCACAAGCATGACACCAACCGCCTGCCGCTGGAGACGCGGCATGACGAGGTCTACAACTTCCGCTTCAACCCACCCCACGGATCCGGCCTGCAGATGCTGCAGCGCGAGGAGGGCAAGGTTGGCGATGCCTATCATCTGATGGACCGCTCTACCGTCGCCATCGACAAGGGTTATCACCCCTGCTGCGTGCTGCCGGGATCTGAGATGTACTACTTCACCATCCTCGGCGGCCTGACCCAGCGGCCCCTGGTCCAGTATTTCCAGCCCGAACACGCCAACCAGATCGAGACGATCCCCGGCATCAAGGACATGATCGCGAAGTTCAAATGACCCTCGCCCGCCTTTCGGATGTCCTGCGCCCCTGCCTGACCGATGGCACCGCAATTTCGGGCCTTGTTGTGCTGGGCTGGGAGGATGCCGTGGCCTATGTCCGCGCCGGCGAAGCCGAAGCGCGCCCCGTCATCCTGCAGGCCGGACCCGGTGCGAGGGCCCACACGCCCCTGCCCGTGCTGGCCGCGATGTTCCGCACGCTGGCCGAAGGGGCATCGGTTCCGGTGGTGGCGCATCTTGACCACGGCGAAAGTCTAGTTGTTTGCCGTCAGGCGGTGGAGTTGGGCTTCACCTCCGTCATGTATGACGGTTCCGCCCTGCCCCTTGAGGAAAACATTGCCCGCACCGCCGAGGTCGTGGCGATGGCTCACGCCCAAGGTGTCAGCGTCGAGGGCGAGTTGGGCTTTGTGGGCTATGCCAATGGAGCGCAATCGCTCGGCACCGACCCCGCCGAGGTGGCCCGTTTCGCCGTCGAGACTGGCGTGGATGCGCTGGCGATTTCCATCGGCAACAGCCACCTGATGACCGCTCCGGGGGCCGAGGTCGACTGGCCCCGCCTGCAGGCCATTCAAGCCGCAGCCCCTGCCCTGCCCCTCGTGCTGCATGGCGGATCGGGGCTGGCGGCGGAGCTGCGCCGCAGCCTCGCCAAGACGACCATTTGCAAGTTCAACATCGGCACCGAACTGCGCCAAGCCTTCGGCTCGGCCCTGCGCGCCAGCCTCGCCCGCGATCTGGCCCGATTTGACCGCATCCAGATCCTCTCCGACACCATCCCGCCCCTGACCGAGGCCGCTCGGCTCGTCATCCGTTCGTTGCGCAGCGACTAGGCGCGGGACAGCACTTGATCCAGCGCCGAGAGGAACCTCGCGCAATCCTGCGCTGAAAACGCCGCTGGCGGTTTGATCTTCAGGACGTTGTGGTGCGGCCCTTCGCTGGAAAGCAGGATATGGTGATCCCGCTTCATCGCGCCGATCACATGCTCAACCACCTCCGGTGCCGGCTTCAGCGTCTCACGGTTCCGCACCAGTTCAATGCCGTTGAACAGGCCCATGCCCCGCACATCGCCGATCACCTCGTGCCGTTGTGCCAAGTCCCGCGCGCCCTGCATCAACTGCGACCCGACCACCGCGCAGTGGTGCATCAGCCGTTCGTCGCGGATCACATCCAGCACCGCAAGCCCGATGGCCGCCGAGACGGGATTGCCGCCGAAGGTGTTGAAGTATTCCATCCCGTTCGCAAAGGCCGTCGCAATCGCGGGTGTCGTCACGACCGCCGCCATCGGATGCCCGTTGCCGATGGGTTTGCCCAAGGTGACGATATCCGGCACGACACCTTGCGCCTGAAACGCCCACATATGTGCGCCGATGCGGCCAAAGCCCACCTGCACCTCATCCGCCATACAAAGCCCTCCCGCCGCCCGCACATGGGCGTAAGAGGCTTCGAGATAGCCGTCAGGCGGCACAATCTGTCCGCCGGTGCCCAGAATCCCTTCACTGAAGAACAGTGCAGGACTCCGACCCTCGGCCGCCAATGCTGCAACCTGCCGCGCCACATCCTCGGCATATCCCGCCCCTGAAGAGGGGTCGCCATAACGCAAACGTCCTCGGTACGGGTCAGGCATCTCGGCCACCCGCACATGCGCAGGCCGCCCCTGCCCGCCTGGTCCGTTGAACTTGTAAGGGCTGACGTCAATGAGGCTGGTCACATGGCCATGATAGGCATGGTCCACCGTGATCAGATCATGGTTACCCGTTGCAGCCCGCGCCAGACGGATCGCCAGATCATTCGCCTCAGAGCCGGAGTTAACGAAGAAGCAGACCGACAGCGGTTCGGGAAACAAGGCCACCAGCCGGTCCGCATATTCCACCAGCCCGTCATGCAGATAGCGCGAGTTCGTGTTCAGGCTTGCCATCTGCCCCTGCACCGCAGCCACCACCCTAGGGTGGGAATGCCCGACATGGGCCACGTTGTTGACCATATCCAGCCAGCGCTGCCCGGTGTGGTCGATCAGGTAACATCCTTCACCGCCGACAATCTTCAACGCCTCCGGGGCATAGGCGATGGACAGGGACCGCCCCAGCCGCCGCCCGCGCTGCTGTACCAACCACTCCGGACTGCGCCGCACGGGGACCGAGGCCTTGACCGGCAGTCCCATGATTGCAGAAGGGTCGGGCGAGACCTCACGCCAGATCTGCCAGTCGCGGCCGACTCCCACACCATGCATCCGTGCCTCCAGCCCGAGATGATCGGTCACGATCTGAAAATGCAGATGCGGTGGCCAGTTGCCGTTCTCGTCGCGGCCGCCGAAGGTCAGGAACGCCTCACCCTTGGCAATGTGTTGGCCGGTGGTCAGCTTGTTATAAGTCGCATGGGACTGGTGGCCGTAGAGGGTCCAGAATGTCACCCCATCGGCCTCATGTTCCAGCATCACGGTCGGGCCGAAGCCGTAAGGCACGGCGTCGTCATGCAGGAAGGCGACCTTGCCTGCAAAGGGCGCATGCACCGGCTCGCCCTCGGGCGCGAAGATGTCGATGCCAAGGTGGACGGACCGGCGGGCGTTGCCGAGGTCAAAGGCCTCGCCCTTGTAGATGGTGCGATCCTCGCCATAGGAACCCACAGCGAAATGCGCCCCTGCCTCGGCGATCTTCCTTTCGCACCAGCGATCAAAGCCCGGCCCGTCAAGGCTGGCCAGTTCCGCCGCATCCGGGCTTTGCGGCGAGAAGTCGAGGACCGCGACCTTGGGGCGCGCCACTTCGGGCCGGATGATGGGGGAGAAGTCATGCGCATTGGCCTCCAGCCAGCGCACCACCCGAGCCGCCCCCGGCACCGCCGCAAAGCCGCAGGCATCGCGCAGGCGCATGGTGACGATATGCGGATTTTCCGCCTGCAGCCGCTGCACTTCGCGCCAGACGTCGTTCTGGCTGACCAGCAGGTAGGTGTTCTGCGGATGGGCTTTGATCTGCAACGAAGCCATCGTCATGCTGAGCGCATAGCGTGTCAGGATCAGGTCGAACAGCAGGTCCACCTCGGCCTCGGTCAGCGGGTTGACGGCGTGATAGGCCGCGACCAGAGGCAGCATGGCCCCCACCGCATCCTGAGCGCCGATCACGGCATAGGCGCAGGCCACCGCCAGTTCGACGATCCGCCAGCTTTCCACCATATCGCCGAAATCCAAAAGGCCGCAGACTAAATGAGCTTCATCAAGCAAGACATTGTAATCATTTGCATCGTTGTGAATGACTTGACGAGGGCAAGCCTGCAAGGCGGGCAGGACATGGCCCATGAAGCGCTGCAGGATAGCCGCAACGGCTGCCCGTTTCTCCTCCGGTTCTATGACCTCCAGCGCAGCGATATGCTGCCCCGCCTGCCCGATGTCCCAGCCATAGACGCGGCGCGCGGCGGGGTGAATGAAGCTTTCCAGCGCCTTGTCCAGCCGTCCCAACAAGGTGCCAAGCGAGGCGAGGCTATCGCCGGTGCGCACCGATTTTGCCCAAACCTCGCCCTCAAGCCATGTCAGCAGCCGGGCCTGATAGCCTGCGCAGGGGACCAGCGCCGCGCCTTCCAGCCGCAACTGCCGCGACAGCGGCAGATCAGGGGCCACTTTGGCCAGATGGTCCAGCACGGCGATCTGGCAGTCCAGCAGCGCCGGATCGGCACCGGGCGCGTGGAGTTTCAGTAAATACCTCGCGCCATCAGCCTCTTGCACGCGGAAGTTCAAGTCGTGCTCGCCGGGCAAGGCGGTCAGGTCACCGGTCACGCCGAAGTCTTGCAGCAGGGCTGCCACTACCGATTGATCCAACGTCTTCCCCCTGCGATATCCCGGTCAAGTCAGCATAGGGGCGGAAATCGCCGCTGTCTTCCCCGGTTGTGGGCGGTGACGAACAGGCTTCGCAGCCACGGCTATTCCCCGTAAGACAGGGCAAAGCTGCCATCCCGGACCCCAAGTGCTCAACCTCAAACATATCGAAGCCTTTGTCACCGTGGCCGATCTTGGCAGCTTTCGCCGCGCGGCGGAGCGGCTGAACACCACGCAGCCCAACATCTCAAACCGCATCGCCCAGCTTGAGGCGCAGTTGGACGTGGTGCTGATGGAGCGTGATGCAGGCTCGGTTCGGTTGACGCAGAAGGGCAAGTCGATGATGGACGCGGCCCGCAAGGTGCTGGCCGCGCTGGATGGCTTTTTGGCGGCAGCGGATGATGACACTCTTTTCCGCAACACGCTGCGGCTTGGCGTGTCTGAGATGGTGGCCCATACTTGGCTGCGCCCCTTCCTGCTGGCGATGAAGGGCCGGTTCCCCAACATCACGGTGGAGTTGACGGTGGACCTGTCGGCCAACCTGACCAAGGCGCTGTTTGACCATGACCTTGATCTGGCGTTCCAGAATGGCCCTTTCGACCGCACGACCAGCTACAGCCTGACCTTGGGCCAATCGCCCTATGTCTGGATTGCCGCCCCCGACCTTGACCTGCCGCACGGCGCGCTGGGACCGCAGGACATCTTCCGCCATCCGATTCTGACCCATGCCCGCGGCACCGTGCCCTTCCGCCAGTTGGAGGATCACTTCCGCCCGCTGGGGCCCGCGCGGCTGGTGCCATCGTCGAATATGTCCGCGTGCCTGCAGATGGCGCTGGACGGTCTGGGCATAGCTTGCCTGCCGCGGGCCATGGTGACAGCACCGCTCGCGGCGGGCGCGCTGCGGGTGCTTGACTACCCATGGCACCCCGATGCCCTGCGCTTTCATGCGCGCCACGATGCAGACCCCGCCGCGCCTTTTGTGACCGAGGCCGCCCTGCTGGCCCAACGCCTCTTCCCGCCCGAGGATATCAAATCCTGATCCTCTCGATACAAAGAAACGATTATTCTTGATGCAGCTTATACCCTAGCCTGCCGCCAGGATCAGGGAGACTCTCATGGCGCATGCGGCCCGGCTTGGCGTGGACATCGGCGGCACTTTCACCGATGTGGTGCTGGAAATCGGGCCGGAACGCCATTCGGCCAAGGTGCTGACCACCTACGCCGCCCCCGAGGATGCCATCGTCGAAGGCATGCACCGGGTCTGCGCCAAGGCAGGCATCCAGACTTCGGCCATCACCCAGATCATCCACGGCACCACGCTTGCCACCAACGCCCTGATCGAGCGGCGCGGGGCCAAGACCGCCCTCATCACCACCCAAGGTTTCCGCGACGTCATCGAGATGCGCACCGAAAGCCGCTTCGAACAATACGACCTCAACCTGACCCTGCCCGAGCCTTTGTTGCCCCGCAACCGCCGATATGTGGTTGAAGAACGCATGGGCGCACGGGGTGATGTGCTGATCCCGCTGCAGCGCGCCGAGGTGGAAGCTTTGGCCGACACGCTGCGCGAGGCCGGATACCAAAGCATCGCCGTCGGCCTGTTGCATTCCTACGTCAACGACAGCCATGAACGCCTGATCCGCGATGTTCTGGTTGAAAAACTGCCGGGGGTGATGATCTCGCTGTCGTCCGAAGTCTCGCCCCAGATGCGGGAGTATGAGCGGTTCAACACCACGATTGCCAATGCCTATATCAAGCCATTGATGAAGTCCTACCTTGACCGTCTGGCCGAGAGGCTGGCCGCCGAGGGGGCCGATTGCCCGGTGTTCCTGATGCATTCCGGCGGCGGGATCATTTCCATCGAAAGCGCCGCCGAATTCCCGGTGCGCTTGGTGGAATCTGGCCCCGCAGGGGGTGCTGTCTTTGCTGCCGTCATCGCCGCACGACATGGGCTGGACAAGGTCCTGTCCTTCGACATGGGCGGCACAACCGCGAAGATCTGCCTGATCCGCAACCAGACACCGAAGACGGCACGGGTCTTTGAAGTGGCCCGGACCTACCGCTTCAAGAAAGGCTCCGGCATGCCGATCTCGATCCCGGTAATCGACATGGTGGAAATCGGCGCGGGCGGGGGCTCTCTCGCCCGGGTCGATGCGATGAACCAGATCAGGGTCGGACCGGAAAGTGCCGGATCGGAGCCAGGCCCCGCCTGCTATGGCCGGGGCGGAGAACGTCCTGCCGTGACGGATGCCGACCTGATCCTCGGTAAGCTCGACCCTGACAGCTTCGCCGGGGGGACGATCCCGCTTTATCCTGACGCCTCCAAAGCGGCGCTGGATGCGGTGCTGGCGGATCGGCTTCAGATGCCGACGCTGGAGGCCGCTTGGGGACTGGCCGAAGTCGTTGACGAAAACATGGCCAATGCCGCCCGTGTCCATGCCGTCGAAAATGGCGAGGACCTGTCGGATTACACCATGATCGCCTTCGGTGGTGCCGCGCCCCTTCACGCCGGACGCTTGTGTGAAAAGCTGGGCGTCAGCCGTTGCCTGATCCCGCAAGGCGCGGGGGTGGGCAGCGCGATAGGCTTCCTGCGCGCGCCGTTCAGCTTTGAATCCAACCGCTCGGTCTTCATGACGGCCAAGGGCCTTGACCCCGCCAACGTCCGCGCGCTTTTTGCGGATATGGAGCAAGAGGCCACGCGCTTCGTGCGGTCTTGCGATGCAACTTCGCAGATCAAAGCCGATTACAAAGTCTATATGCGCTACAAGGGTCAGGGATGGGAAATTCCAGTGCCACTGACGCCCGAGCAGGCGCAAGAGGCCGATCCCCAAACCTTCCTGACGCGGTTCGAGGAAGACTATGCCAATCTCTTCGGCCGCACGGTCGAGGGGATGGAGGTGGAAATCACCGTCTGGTCGGTCAACGCCTACACCCCCACCGCCCCGGTCGATCAGGCGGCCCCGGTCACACCCGACACCGCCCCACCCCAAACCGGACAGCGCCCGCTGTTCGATGCCGCTTTGGGGAGCAGTCACAGTGCGGGCATTTATGCCCGCACTGCCTTCGGCCCCGGCTCCAGCATCCAGGGCCCGGCCATCATCACCGAGGAGGAGACGACGATCATCCTGCCCTCGTCGCGCCAAGCCATGGCGCTGGCCGATGGCTGCATCGACATCACCGTGAAGGGGGCGTGAGATGACCGCGAAACTCTCCAAAGTCGTTTATCAGGTCATGTGGAACCGCCTGATCTCCATCGTGGAAGAACAGGCGCAAGCCCTTGTCCGCACGGCCTTCTCCACCTCGGTCCGCGAGGCCGGCGACCTTTCGGCAGGTGTCTACAACGCCGAAGGGCAGATGCTGGCCCAAGCCGTCACCGGCACCCCCGGCCATGTCAACGCCATGGCCGACGCCGTCCCCCACTTTATCCGCCGCATCGGGCGTGAGAATATCCACGACGGCGATGTCTACATCACCAACGACCCGTGGGAGGGCACCGGGCATCTGCACGACATCACGGTCTGTACGCCCTCCTTCCACCAAGGCCAACTCGCAGGCTTCTTCGCCTGCACCGCCCATATCGTCGACATCGGCGGGCGCGGCTTTGGCGCCGATGCGAATTCAGTCTACGAAGAGGGCCTTTACATCCCGATCATGAAGCTGATCGACAAGGGCACCGTCGACGCCACCTTGATCCGCATCATCCGTGGCAACGTGCGTGAACCTGACCAATTGGTCGGCGACGTCTACGCCCTTGCCACCTGCAACGAGATCGGCCACCGCCGCCTGATCGGCATGATGGAGGAATTCGACCTGTCTGACCTGAGTGGCATTTCCGATTTCATCCTGACAAACTCGCGCGAAGCCACCCTCGCCCGCATTGCCGCCCTGCCCCATCTGACGGCGGAAGGCTCGATGACCATCGACGGCTATGACCGCCCGATTGACCTGAAGGTGAAGGTCTCCTTCCACGGCGACCATGTGATGTGCGATTGGGAAGGGACGTCCGGCCTCGACAAGAAGGGCATCAATGTGCCCCTCGTCTACACCAAGGCCTATGCCTGCTATGCGCTCAAATGCGCCATAGCGCCCGAGATCCCCAACAACGCGGCCTCCTTGGAGCCGTTCCGTATCACGGCCCCAGCCAATTCCATCGTCAACGCCGTCCACCCGGCCCCGGTCGCCCTGCGCCATGTGATCGGCCACATGGTCCCCGACACGATCTATGACGCTTTGGACAAGATCCTGCCGGGCACCGTCCCCGCCGAAGGCGCGGGGTGCCTGTGCAACTTCCAGGTCTCGCTCCGCCCCCGCACCGACGCGCCCGCCCCGGCCGGTGCTGTCCGTTCCGAAGTCCTCACCTTCAACTCCGGCGGCTCGGGCGCCCGTCCTACGCTGGACGGCATGAGCGCCACGGCTTTCCCCTCGGGTGTGATGACCATGCCCGTCGAGGCGACCGAACAAGTCGGCCCGGTGATCATCTGGCGCAAGGAGCTTCGCCCCGACTCGGGCGGGGCCGGAAGGTATCGCGGCGGGCTGGGGCAGTTCATGGAAGTGGGCGCCCGGGAGGGGCACGAATTCGACATCTCGGCCATGTTCGACCGGGTGAACCATCCGGCGCGCGGGCGGCGCGGAGGCCTTGAGGGTGCCCCCACCACCATCGCGCAGGACAATGGTGCTGCGATGAAGGGCAAGGGAAAGCAATTCGTGCCCCATGGCCGCAAGGTGATGATGGCCTTCCCCGGCGGCGCTGGCTACGGTGCGGTCAGCCAGCGCGACAGGGCCGCCATCCGGCGCGACCTCGCCTTGGGATACATAACCGAAGGGACGGCGCGCACCGTCTATGGGCTGACCGAGGTGGAAATCTTCGAGGTCATGGCGGCGGCGCGCAAAGGGGAGACAGCCTGAATGGCGCAAGACGCACCGAAACATTCGACCTACGATGTGGTGATCATCGGCGGGGCCATCACCGGCTCCTCCACCGCGTGGTTCCTGACCGAGAACAAGGACTTCCAGGGTCGGGTTCTGGTGGTGGAACGCGACCAGAGCTATGAATTCGCGGCCACCAGCCTGTCGAAGTCCTCGATCCGCCAGCAGTTCTCGACCGAGCTGAACATCCGGATTTCGCAGTTCGGGGCCGAGTTTTCGCAGAACCTGCCGAAATACATGGGCGGCGATGCGCCCAAGCTGAAGATCCGCAACT
>CANBRQ010000028.1 GCA_947371955.1 Paracoccaceae bacterium
GCCAGCAACTTTCTGTATCGTGTGAACCGGACTATCTCATCCACAAAGAGGCAGCTTGATCGCTTGAGATGGGCCAGCATCCGTTCCACGACCGAGCCCCGGTGGCATGCAGCCGTGCCACACCAGCTTGCTAAGACTGATCGATCCAGATCGACACCACCCCGACCATAGATCTGGCACTGCCGACATTGGGGCAGAAGGTCAGCCTATTTGGACACGGCCACATGGGCGAGCGTGCCTTCAGTGGGCAGGCCGGTCAGGCGATCCGCTCGGCTTTCGATCCGAAACGACCTGTTGAAAGTCGTAATGACTGGCTCTAGCATTGTACCCATGCGTGCGTCCGAAGCTGCCGGTGGTTTTCGTCTAGCAGCATGAATATAAAGTACTTTCAGACGCACGTAACCTCCACGGGCAGATTTCGGTGAATAATCCTGGGTGATAACCGCCTTTGAAGGTACTGCGCCTGGCTCCATGACTCCCTGAGAATCGGAGCAAAAAGTTGAAGCAGCGGGTTTGGGGATAGCCGCAAGGCAGTGGGTCGCCTTGCCAGAACGGCAGGTGTGGACTCGACCAAGTCGTTACTAACAGACCATCGCAACGGGCGGAAATCGGACTTGCGCCGGTGCGGCATAACAATCTGAGCTCAGCCGAAAAACAGTCTTGGGGATCTCGCACGCCCCGCCCGCAAGCTTATACTTTCCGGGTCTGCGAAACCTTCGCCCGCGCATTTGACAGTTGCCTTTTCAGTGCGGAAGACCAGTCCGTCGCGTGCAATGCCTTGGGCCAAGCCCAGGCCCATTGGCGGTGAGACTAGCCCGCATCATCCGATCCCAGCACGACCGAATGAAGCAGGTTCTGCCCCGCTGCAATCTTCAGGGCCAGTCCGAAAAACCGGTCACGCTCTTCAGCCGTCAGCGGGGCGAAGAGTTCCGCCTGCCTGCGCAGCGACATCGCCGTCATCTCGGCCAGAATGCGTTGGCCCTCAGAAGTCGCAAACAGCCGCTTTTCGCGGCCGTCAGACTCCGATGCGCCCTGCCGGACATATCCGCGCTTTTCCAACAGACCGATCGCTCGGCTGATCGTATTCTGCGGCCTAGGAAAGATCGTCCGGATTTCCTTGGCGCGGATCCCGGGAAACCGGTCGATGGCGTAGAGACTCGACCAAGCATGGACCGGCATTTCGTAGCCGCGTTCGATGAACCGATTCGTCACGGCGTTGTTGCCCAGAACGATGTAGCTGATCAACATCAGCTCTCGCAGGTCGCCCGCGAACACGGTTGCCAGTTTTTCGTTCAATGCCATGTAACTCATCCGATGCAAACCTCGGCATCCCGTGTAGCCGAAAGAATATGTCTTGTCATGTCGATCCATCTGGATCAATCTTTCTTCAATCGGGACGGGAGAGTGCGATGATTGCTTTGGGCGTTGATGTCGGCGGAACCTTCACGGACCTTGTACTTGCGGATCTTGAGCAGCGGAAGGTGACGATACACAAGACGCCCTCGACGCCGACGAACCCGGCCTTGGGTTTTGTCAACGGCGTAAAGGCAATCTGCATCTTGGCAGGCATCGAGCCGGAGCAGATCGACAGCGTTTTCCATGGAACCACGGTGGGCACGAACGCGATGCTGGTCCATAGCGGAGCGGTGACGGGAATGATCACCAACGAGGGGTTCCGCGACGTTCTGCACATAGGTCGGCACCAGAGGCCCCATCACTATTCGATCATGCAGGATTTACCTTGGCAAAGCCGGCCTCTAATCCGCCGCCGGTTTCGCAAGACCGTTGCGGGGCGACTGGATGCCTCGGGTGCGGAACTTGTGCCACTGGATGAGGAGGCGGTTGCCGCCAAGGCGCGGGAATTGGGGGCTGAGGGTGTGGAATCCATCCTTGTCGGGTTTCTGTTTTCTTATGTGAACCCCGCCCATGAACGCCGCGCGGCAGAGATCGTGCGCGCCATCCTGCCGGATGTCTTTGTCACCACATCGGCTGATGTATCGCCGCAGTTTCGCGAGTTCGAACGCTTCACCACAGGCGCCATGTCGGCCTTCATCGGCCCCAAGGTGCGGCGCTATATCCACGAGTTGCAGGAAGAGTTGCATGCCATGGGCGTGCGTGGGGCCTTCCGGATCATGACGTCCAGCGGTGGCCTTGCAACACCCGAAATGATTGCCGAGCGTCCGGCGACAACCCTATTGTCCGGCTTGGTGGCTGGCGTGCGCGGTGGCGCCTGGGTTGGGGAACACGCAGGCACCAAACGGCTGATCACGCTGGATATCGGTGGAACCAGTGCCGACATCGGCATCATCCGCGACGGCCGCCTGTCGGAGGCCGACGCCCGAAGCGCCTCCATCGCCGGGTTCCCGGTGATGCTGCCGATGATCGACATTCACACCATCGGGGCAGGCGGTGGGTCCATTGCGTACCTTGACCGTGGTCATGCCTTCCGAGTGGGCCCGCAAAGTGCGGGAGCTGACCCGGGGCCGGCCGCTTATGGCAAAGGCGGCACTTTACCTACGGTGACGGACGCCAATCTTGTGCTCGGCCGGCTTGCCGCGCACAACTTCCTTGGCGGCCAGATGACACTTGATGTGGATGCCGCGCGCCGTGTCATCGTCAAGCTGGCCGAAGAACTGGGCCGGACGCCGGATGAGACTGCCGAAGGGGCACTGACCGTTCTGAACAGCAACATGGCCAACGCGATCCGGTCGCGCACCGTGCAAAAGGGCATCGACCCGCGCGATTTCACCCTGTGCGGCTTTGGCGGCGCAGGCCCGCTTCATGCGGCAGAGGTTGCGGGGATGCTGGGCGTGACGCAGGTGCTGATCCCGCCGCATCCGGGCATCACCTCGGCCATGGGGCTTTTGACGGCGGATCTTGAGTATCACGCCTTGCGAACCGCCTTTGCCGTCAAAGGAGCGCTGAACACTGCGCGTCTACAGGGCCTGTTCACTGAGATGGAAACCGAACTTGCCCACATCTTTGCCAAGGACAGCGTGCCTGTCGCCCGCACCAAGATGCTTCGGCAGGGCGACTTGCGGTATGTGGGGCAAGGCTACGAATTGAAGATCGACTTTCCGGCGGGAGACATTACCGAAGGCGCGCTGGAAAAGGTCTGGGCCGCATTCCATGAACGCCACCGCGCCGAATACGGCCACGCGTTCGAGGCAAGTCCGATTGAGATCGTGACGGTCAAGGTGCGTGGCATCGGCGAGGTTGAAAAGCTGGGCGAACCCGCGGCCTACACCGGGGCCGCCAAAGCGGTGGAGATTGGGCGCGGGCACTGTGTGTTCCGGGTCAACGATGTGCTGCAGACCTGCGACACACCCTATCTGGACAGGTACACGCTGCCCGTCGGCGAGAAGTTCCACGGTCCGGCCATCTTGCTGCAAACTGACACCACCACCGTGGTTCCGCCGGACTGGAGCTATAGCGCAGACAGGTTCGGCAATGTGCGCATGACGCGCGATGACGTTTGATCGGGGGCTTGCAAGATGAAAACGCGCGTTGATCCGTTTCTGGCCGCCGTCATCCACGGTGCCTTGGAAAACATCGCCATCGAGATGGGCCACAAGCTGATGCGGATGAGCTATTCCAGCATAATCCGTGAAAGCGAGGATTTCGGTGCCGCCCTGACCGATGCCACCGGGCGGCAACTGTGCGAGTGCACCATGTCCACTCCACTGCAATCGGGGCCGATCCCCGGTTATATCGAAGGCATCCTTCGCGAGTTGTCCAAGCGCGGCGATACAGTCAACCCAGGCGATGTGTTCATGCACAACGACGCCTATGGTGGCGCCTCGCACGGACCAGACGTTGGCTTTGCCGTGCCGATCTTCCACAAAGGGGCACTGGCGGGCTTTTCCGTGACTACCGCCCACCATCTGGACATCGGTGCGCTGACGCCTGGCAGTTGCGGCATCGTAGATGCGGTGGACGCCTACGCCGAGGGTCTACAATTCAAGGCCATCCGCGTTTATGAGGCCGGACGCAAGGTCGAACCGGTGTGGCAGATCCTGCGCTCCAACATCCGCATCGCGGATCTGGTGGTGGGCGACATGGAGGCGCAAGTCGCAGCTGCACGCATCGGGGCCGACCGCTACGCGCAGCTTCTGGAACAATACGGGCTGGAAACCGTGGCCGGCGCCTACGAGGATTTGCTGGATTACTCCGAAAAATTGATGCGAGATGCCATCTCGGCTATTCCGGACGGAGTATATAATGCGCGAACCTACATCGACGGCTATCTCGACAGCGCCGACCCCGCGCTAAAGGAACTGCCGATCGAGGCGACGCTGACCGTCAAAGGCTCTGACATCCACGTCGATCTGACCGGCACCGCACCGCAAACCACCAATAAGCCGATCAACATGCCCTTCGTTGGAACGGTGGATTGCGCGGTCTGGCTGACATTGCGCTCGATCCTCTTGGACAGCGAGGTCTATGGCAACATCCCGCAAAACAGCGGCCTCACCCGCCCGATCACGATCTTTGCGCCGAAAGGCTGCCTTGCCAACCCGATCTTCCCGGCCCCGGTCATCGCTCGTTTCTGCCCCGGCAATGCGCTGGCCGACACCGTGATGAAGGCCATCGCGCCCGCAGTGCCCCGGCAGGTCAGCGCAGGGATCGGAAACCTGCGCGTCATGGCCTTCTCAGGCGTCACCAACGGAAATCCTTGGGTCCACATGGAGATCATGGAGGGCGCTTATGGCGGTCGCTTCGGCAAGGACGGGATGGATGCGGTCGACACGCTTTACGCCAACACCCGCAACAACCCGGTCGAGGATATCGAAAGCCACCTGCCTCTGCGCGTACTGAACTATGAACTGCGCGAGAACGTGGCAGGCCCCGGACAGTGGCGCGGCGGCATCGGCTCGATCCGCGCGTTCGAGCTTTTGCAGGACGGCGCGGTTTCGGTCGAGGGCGACGGCCAGCGCTTCAATCCCTGGGGCTTCATCGGCGGGTCTGACGGCTCTCCTGCCAAGGTGGAACTCAGCCACCTGGACGGCAGCATGGAAAACCTGCCCTCCAAGATCCCCTACCGTCACTTGGCCAAGGGCGACCGGATCACAGCTTACGGTCCTTGCGGTGGTGGATATGGCGACCCGATGCTGCGGGCGCCGGAAGAAGTTCTGGATGATGTTCTGGACGGATTGCTCGGTGCCGAAATGGCGCGTGCGGCTTACGGCGTCATCGTGAACGGAACCCGACTGGACCTCGCGGCGACGCAGGCCTTGCGCGGGCAAAAGGCCTGAAGACCGAAGACAGAAAGTCCACCTTCAACAGGGCCATCATGAAAATGGCCACCTTCAACAGGGATTGAACGACATGACATCGCTCCTTCGTACGACGTCGCTTGCAGCCGCGCTGGGACTTGCATCCTTCTCGGCCGCGCTGGCCGAGGATGGCGTGGCAGCAGCCACCGCCGCGATTGCCAGCTACACCGGCTTGCCGACCTTTACTGCCCCCGGCCCGGCGTTTGACGCCAAGGCCTGCATGGCCGGCAAGAAGATATTCACGATCCCGGCTTCCAGCGCCATTCCGTTCATCAAAACTATCTCGGACCACAAAAGCGAGATTGCCGCCAAGATCGGCTTTGAACATATGGTCTGGGAAAATCAGGGCGATCCGACGCAGTGGATTCAAGGCATCGACCATGCGGTGAACAATGGCTTCAACCTTGTCAGCCTGCTGGCCGGGGCCGATCCGCGGTTCTTTCAACCCCAAGTCGCCGCCGCTCAGGCCAAGGGGGTCAAGGTCGTGACCTCGCACCTCACAGGACTGGAACAGGACCCTCCTGCCGGCGTGGATGCCGCCACCGCCATCGACTACAAGAAGGCTGGCGAACTGATGGCCGACTGGACAATTTCCAAGACCGGCGGCAAGGTAAACGCGTTGGTTCTGGTGTCCAATGAGGCGCTGTCGACGGATTCCATCGTGTCGGGCCTGACAGAGGCGTTCAAGAGCAACTGCCCGGACTGCAAGTTTGAAATCGTCAACGTGCCGATCATCGACTGGGCAACCAAGATCCAGCCAACCGTGGCCGGAGCGCTGCAATCCAACGCTGATCTGAACTATGTCATCCCGATCTATGACAGCATGTCCACCTTCGTGACCCCCGCCATCGCCATCGCGGGCAAGGGCGATGCGGTCAAGGTTGCCACTTTCAACGGCACGCCCTTCGTGCTGGACCTGATCCGCGACGGCTCGGTTGAAATGGACATCGGTGAAAACCTCGACTGGATCGCCCATGCCATGCTGGACGCCGAAATGCGCATCCTGTGTGGAGAGGCGGCGATCCGCGACAGCAAGGTGCCGCTGCGGGTGTTCAGCGCCGACAACATCGCTGATGCGGGCACGCCCGCCGATGCGGCTATGGGCTACGGCGACGCGTATCAGGCCGGTTACAAAGACCTGTGGAAGATGACCGAGTGAGTGACCAGCCCGCCCCTCGACTTGAAATCCGTGGCCTGAGCAAGGCGTTCGGTGGGGTTCGTGCGCTGTCGCGCGCGGACCTGACCGTTCTGCCCGGAGAAATCCACGGGCTTCTGGGCAAGAACGGGTCGGGCAAATCGACGCTGATCAAGATACTGTCGGGCTTCCACGCACCCGATGAGGGCTCTCTTGAAATTGACGGCCAGCCCATAGCCCTGCCGATCCCGCTTGGGAAGAGCGAGGCGCATGGGCTGGCTTTTGTGCACCAGAACCTTGGCCTGCTGGCCGATGCTTCGGTGCTGGAAAATCTGATTGCCGGAGATTACGACCGTCTAAACCCTTGGGCGATCAACTGGGGGGCCGAGGCCGCCCGGGCCGGCCGCCTGTTTGCTGAACATCACCTTGCCCTTGATCCGTATGACCCGGTCAGCACCCTGTCCCCGGTGCAGCGCGCCCAACTTGCGATCGTGCGCGCAGCTGACCGCGTGCAGGTTCACCGCGCCCATGGTTTTGGCGGGGTGCTTGTGCTGGATGAACCAACTCCGTTCCTGCCGATCGAAGATGTTCGCGTGCTGTTTGCCACAATGCGCCGCCTGACGGCGACCGGCGTCAGCATCATCTTCGTCAGTCACGACATCGACGAGGTGATGGAAATCACCGACCGCGCCACAGTCTTGCGTGATGGCGAGGTGATCGTCAGTTTCGATACGGCAACTACCGACCGTGCCCAGATCGTGGCAAGCATCGTCGGGCGGTCCATGACGACTGACCGCATGATCGCCCCCTACGTACCCTCTGCTTCACCCGCCATTCGCATCGAAAACCTCTCTGGCCAGATCGTCCGCAATGTCTCCTTTGATGTGCGACCCGGCGAGATTCTGGGCCTGACCGGGCTGATTGGCTCGGGCTATGATGAGATTCCCTATCTTCTGTCCGGGGCCACCTGTGCCAGGCAGGGACTGTTGCACTTGCCCCCAGTGGAGCATGAACTGACCCTTATGGCCCCCGCCGGCGCGGTGGAGGCAGGTATCGCCCTGATTCCCGCCGACCGGCAGCGCGCGGGTCTGGCGTTGGAGCTGTCGCTGACAGAGAACATCACGCTACCGTTGCTGGGCCGCAGTCACAACGCCCTGTTGTTGAATCACCGGCGTCTGGCTGACATCACCGCCGGCATCATGGCCCGCTTTGCTGTCAAGGCCGACCGCCCGCGCCAACCCGCATCCGAGCTTTCCGGAGGCAACCAGCAAAAGCTGGTCTTGGGCAAATGGCTACAACTGGGCCCACGCCTTGTGCTGCTGGATGAACCCACACAAGGCATCGACGTCGGCGCCCGCCGCGAGATTTACGACCGTCTGGTGGAGCTTTGTCAAAGCGGCACCTCGGTTATCTGCGCCACATCGGAATTCGAACAGCTTGAAACCATCGCCCACCGGGTTCTGGTCTTTGACAGGGGCCGGATCAAGGCCGAGCTTTTGGGCGATCAGGTCACAAAATCCGCCATCGCCCATGCCTGCTATCAGGAGAACCGGACCTATGCGCCAGCCTAACATTGCCTTTCAGGTCGAACGCTTTGGTCTGGTGATCGTCTGGATCGCCGTGATTGCCCTGTTCGGAGCACTGAAGCCCGACACCTTCCTGACATGGTCGAATTTCTCAACCATCTTCGGATCTGAGGCCGTTCTCGTCATCGTGACACTGGGGTTGGTGGTGCCGCTGACGGCAGGGGATTTCGATCTGTCAATCGCCCAAGTCCTGACCTTTGTATCGATGCTGACGGCGATCCTGTCGGCCAAGCTGGGCGTGCCCATGTTGGCCATCATCCCCATCGTTCTGGCGGTGGGGGCGCTGATCGGTGCCGTCAATGGCGCACTGACGTTATATTTCCGGGTTCATTCGCTGATCGTGACGCTGGGCGTGGGTACCTTTCTGCATGGCATCACGCTTTGGATCAGCGACAGCCAGACCATCGGTGGCGTAGCGCGCGGCCTGATGCAATGGACCATCATCGAGCGGTTCCTGGGCATCCCCATCGCGTTTTACTACGCCATCGGGCTGGCGGCGCTGTTGTGGTACGTTTTGTCCTACACCGCTTTTGGCCAGCAATTGCTGTTCACCGGACGCGGGCGCGAGGTGGGGCGGCTAAGCGGCATCGCCGTCGGTCGCGTGCGGCTGTTATCCTTCGTTGCCTCTGGTGTGATGGGGGCTATTGCAGGTCTTTTGTACACGGGGACCACCGGCTCGGCCAATCCAAGCTCTGGCACGACGTTGCTGCTGCCTGCGTTTGCTGCGGCTTTTCTGGGGGCCACCTGTATCAATCCAGGGCGCTTCAACCCTTGGGGCTCTGTGGTCGCGGTCTATTTCCTTGTGACGGGCATCAACGGCCTGTCCGTGCTGGGTTTCCGAACCTTCGTGCAGGACCTGTTTTACGGCGGTGCGCTTGTAGTGGCCGTCATGGTCTCGCAATTGGTCAGCGGTCGGAAGGAGCGCAACCTATGAACATTCACCAACAACACGGCAATCTTCGGATCAACGCCGAACGGCTTTGGTCGCGCCACATGGAGATGGCAATGATCGGCGCCATCGCGGGCGACGGCAACTGCCGCCTTGCAATGTCGGCTGAGGATGCCGAGGCGCGAACCCTCTTCGCCACGTGGTGCCACTCGGCCGGGTTGTCGCTGCAAGTCGACGCTGCGGGCAACATGTTTGCTCTTCGTCCCGGCAGCGACCCTACCCTGCCTCCCATCGCCGCTGGTAGCCATCTGGACACCCAGCCGCATGGCGGGCGCTTCGACGGCATCTCGGGCGTGCTGGCAGCTCTAGAGGTGGTGGAGACCCTGAACGATGCAGGCATTGAGACCAAGGCCCCAATCGCCGTCATCAACTGGACCAACGAAGAAGGCGTGCGCTTTGGCCCCGGCCTGATGGGCTCTTCGTGGTTCGTTGGCAACATCACCGACGACGGCCTTGCCGCCATCCGCGATTCAGAGGGAGCCTCTTTTGTCGAGGAGGCGACAGCCCGTGGTTGGCGCGGGCCACAGGCTGCAGGCGCTTTCCCGATGGGCGCCTTCTTTGAATTGCATATTGAACAGGGACCCCAGCTGGAGGCTTTGGGCCATCAGGTAGGCATCGTCACCTCGGTCCAGGGTCTGAAATGGCTGGATGTGGAGGTGACCGGGGTTGACGGACATGCCGGCACCACGCCGCTTCATCACCGACACGACGCGCTTCTGACGGCGGCGCGGATGCTGGTAGCGCTGAACGAAACTGGCAGGGCCTTTGGTCCAGACGCGCGCGTCAGCGTAGGTAGGCTAACGACCGGGACGGATGGCCCCAGCACCATCGTGGGCGATGCGCGCTTCGTCATCGACCTGCGCCACCCCGATGCGGCAGTTCTGGACGACCTTGTAGCCAAAAGCGAAGCGATCTGTCGCGCCATAGCCGCCGAGGACGGCTGCGGCATCACCCTGTCCGAGCGCATCTCGATCGCGCCGAAACAGTTCGATCAAGGCTGCATAGATGCTTTGGCCCTTGCGGCCCGCGACCTTGGCTTCAGCCATTCCGAAATCGCCAGCGGTGCCTTGCACGATGCCAGCAACATCGCCGACCTAACCCCGACAGCCATGATCTTCGTCCCATGCCGTGATGGGATCAGCCACAATGTCCGCGAATACGCCTCTCGCGAGGATCTTGCGGCCGGGACCTCTGTGCTGTTGCAGGCGATGCTGGCAAAGGCCGGGGTCACGGGAACCTGAAAGAAGCCATCATTTAGTGGTGTGTAGAGACAAAATCGGGCTGCAGGACCTGCTCTCGTACTCGCAAAACTCCTGACCCATCTATCAGCGCAAGACGTTGAGCAGGCACCCGAACTGTTACCGGGCTTCGGGCACCTCGTTGACCACCCAGACCCAGAAGTCCGCCCTACTGTGCCCCTCTACGCATTGAGGCGGACAACATCTCGGTTAGTAAATCCGGAGATCCAAAACCTCCCGATTTAGAGATCAGATAACAGCCGTCGAGTGTTCCGCCACGTACGATCGACAGCGGAAGGCCGAGCCCAACCTCGCCGATACAATCCAGGCTTCTGGCCGCGATCGCCGCTAGCACGACCGACAAAGTGTTTCCTCCCGTTACGAACATGGCCCGACCGCGAAGGCCCTTTGCCGTGATTCTAAGAGCCGCTTGAAACAGGGCAGCGGCGGTTGCGGCCTCATTGGCGCAGATGGGCACAGGGTCTATGAGCATGCACTTGCTGTCCGGCCGCGGGATCGGGCCGGTCGATCCGGCGGGTTCGGTTTGAGCGATCGCCAAGTCCACCTGCTTGCGCGTGGCAACATGTGTGGTACCAACCAGAACTATTCCCAATTGTGGACAAATCAGGGGCGCAGCATGACCCGCTAGGGATTCCGCCAGAGCCCGGCTGCCGACCCAAAGAAGCCGATCGTCTTCCTGGCGTGCTACTGCTTGATCGAGGTCCGCTTGTTCGGAGGCATCCACAATGGTGACGTTCGATACATATTTAGCTTGCGACGATACCAAAACCGCATTTAGACCCACCGCTTTTAGCCCGGCCGCGATGTCGGACTGGGCGGCGGTATCCCAATGCTGTCCGTTCCAGACCAGATGCATGCCATTCCTCGTAATACGTCCCATCGCAGGAAAAGCGGGTGCAAAAAGGCATTTATCTGCCCGTAGGCACTGCATCATCGTTGCGGTCGTAGCAAACGGATGACCGCGCAGCACGCTATCCACCTTGTGAAACCAAAGTGCGTCGGGGCCGCCCTTGGCCCCGTTTAGCACGTGGCACGCTCGCGCCGTGGCCGCCTGTGCTTGAAGCATCGTGCAGTCGCGGCTTTCGGTGCTGATTGTCAGCATATCGCGGTCCGGTAGCTGCGTCTCATGCAGCACCAGTCCAACGGGCCGCTCGGGACTGGCAAACGGGGCCGCAGCGTCCAACGCTCCGGTCAGGTCATCCGCGACCAGTCGTAGGGCAAGCCCGGCGAATTTCATTCTGGAACCTCGGGAACGATATCGAGAGCCAGTCCTCGGCCGCGAAGATCGGCCTCAGCTTCCGGAGAAACCCGCGTGTCGGTGACCAGCAATCCGATCTGCGATGTTCGTCCGAAGGAGCAGAACGCGCGGCTGAAGATCTTGCTGCTGTCGGCGAGCAGAACCACGAGATCAGCCGCCATCAGAAACGCGCGCTTGATTTCCGCCAGATCTATGGACGTGTCAGAAAGGTCAGTTGCTGTCATGGCATGCGTTCCGATGAACGCGATGTCCGCGTGCAGGCGCAGGATCGAATGGAGCGCGCCGCTGCCAAGCAGGGTCGTGGAGCCCGGGCGAACGCTGCCTCCCGACACGAAAACCTGAATTGCCGGGCTGGCCGAGAGGAGTGTCGCAATGGCAAGATCGTTGGTGAAGGCGGTAAAGGCAATCCCGCGCTCGCGCACGCAAAGCGCCGCCGCCGCCGTGGTCGTGCCACTGTCGAAGATGACGGTCTGGCCCGGCTTGATCAGGTTGGCCGCGCGCTGTCCAATGGCGCGCTTGGCCGAACTTTCCAGCGCCGTGGCGATATCTCTCGCGGGTTCGAAGCTGCCGTGGCGGTTGACGTTCAGGACCGCACCTCCGTGCGTGCGTTCCAGATGGCCGGACTCGCACAGATAATCCACGTCACGTCGCAATGTGGACAACGACACATCAAGGGCGTCGGTCAAGTCCTTGAGGGAGGCCATGCCGTCCTTGCGCAACAGTTCGATTATTCGCGCGCGACGCATTGCCGGCAGCATGGTTCTCCCTCCCTGGTTTCTGCTTCATTCTTACGAGGGACGACAAACCTGCGTCAAGACGTTTCATAATACTCCAGAATTTGATAATCCATCTTCCAAAAATGATCAAAGTCGTGTCAAGATATTCCAAATAGTCGAATCGATGAGACAGCGTTGCATTGCGGCCGCCTCGTCAGTTCTGTGGGAGGAATACCATGCGTCAACTATCGAACGGCACCTACGTGCAGATCGTCGCGGGGTTCCTGACCATTGACCGCAACAAAATTCAGACACGACAGTGAGTATCTCGGTGACCCATCCCATCCTCGCAGTGACCATTGGCGATCCTGCAGGCATCGGAGCCGAGATTTGCCTGAAGGCCGCAACACATCTTACGCAGCGGCTTTCAGATCATCAGTTGGCGCTGGTTCTGGTTGGGGACGTTGACGTGATCCGAGCGAGAGGCGCGGCACTTGGCCTACCCGTGCCAAAGGTGATCGACCAAAACGCGTTGGACGGACTGACCGGGGTGGTGATCTTGCCAACCTCTCGTCCGTCGGCGGCAATCGTGCCGGGCATCGTTTCCGCAGCAGCAGGCGCACAAGCCTATCTCGCTGTCGAAATGGCCACCCGACTTGCGATGGCGGGCAAAGTCGCGGCCATCGTCACCGGGCCACTGAACAAGGAAGCGCTGCACTTAGCCGGTTACAACTACGCCGGCCATACCGAGATGCTGGCAGACCTGACCGGCGTTCGGGAAAGCGTCATGATGCTCGCGCATGGCGATTTCCGCGTCTCCCATGTCTCGACGCACTGCGCCCTCGAGGATGTCCCGCGGCGCGCTACGGCGGCCAGGATTGGCCGGGTCATTGACCTGACGGAGGCGGCGCTGCGTAACCTTGGCATCTCGAAGCCACGCATCGCCGTGGCGGCGCTCAATCCGCACGGCGGGGAAGGCGGCATTTTCGGCCGGCACGACATTGATATCACCGAGCCTCTGGTCGCGGACTATGTGGCGCGTGGGTACGCAATCTTCGGCCCAGTGCCAGGCGATACTGTTTTCGTCAAGTTGCGTGGCGGGGCTTATGACGCCGTGATCGCGATGTACCACGATCAGGGCCATATTCCGGTGAAGTTGCTGGGGTTTGCGATTGATCGGGAAACGGGGCGGTGGGCCGGCCTCAGTGGCGTCAACGTGACGCTCGGCCTGCCGATCATCCGGACCTCTGTCGATCATGGCACCGCCTTCGACATCGTCGGGCGAGGCATCGCCGATCCGAACAGCCTGGTCGAGGCCATCGACTATGCTCTGCAGATGGCCGCCCCGAAAACCACCGGCGCGTCAAGCGCGGCCCTTTGACACCAGAATGACGGAGAGCATGATGAACGGCGATTTCAGCAAAATGTGGATCAACGGGGCCTGGCTTGCAGGCGCATCTGCGCCGCGCCCCGTGATCAACCCCACGACGGGCGGTGTGATCGCCGAAGTGCCCGAGGCAAGTGTCGGCCAAGCGCTAGATGCGGTGGCGGCCGCACGGGCGGCACAGCCGGCCTGGGGGCGATTGGCGCCACTGGCCCGCGGTCGCATCATGCACCGCATCGCTGCGCTGATCCGCGAGCATGCCGAACCTCTCGCGCGGTTGGTTGTTCAGGAACAAGGCAAACCCATCGCAGAGGCGCGGGGCGAAATCGGCGGGGCTGCCGAGTTCTTCACCTACTTCGCAGAGTTCGCCCGCCGCATTCAGGGCGAGATCCTGCCTTCCGACATTCCGGGCGAGCAAATCTGGATTCAGCGCGTCCCGGTCGGCGTGGTGGTGGGCATCATTCCGTGGAACTACCCCGCAGCCCTCGTCAGCCGCAAGGTCGCTCCGGCACTAATCGCGGGCAACACCATCGTACTGAAGCCACACGAGCAAACGCCTCTGTCCGCCCTCTACATGGCGCGGCTGATGGCCGAGGCCGGCGTGCCCGACGGTGTCGTGAACATCGTTACCGGAGGTGGGGCCACGGTCGGCGCCGCGCTGACATCGCATCCTGGCGTCGATCTAATCACCATGACCGGATCGGTGCCGACCGGGAGGCGGATCATGCAAGCAGCGGCTGGCAATTTGGTGCCGGTGTCGCTGGAACTTGGCGGCAAAGCACCTTTCATCGTGATGGAGGATGCCGACCTTGACCAAGCCGTCGCCGCCGCCGTCACGTCGCGCTTCATGAACTGCGGGCAGGTTTGCATCTGCGCCGAACGCATTCTGGTGCATGAACGACTGTACGATGCCTTCGTTGACCGGTTTGTTGCTGCGACAAAGCGCTTGAGGATCGGCGACCCTTTGTCCGAGACGACCGATATCGGCCCCAAAGTGTCTTTGTTGGAGTTGGAGAAGGTCGAGCGCCTGACCGCTGCAGCGATTGCGTCGGGTGCCGAACCCTTGTTGTTGGGTGGCAGGCCCGACATCGCTCCCGTGGAAGGTGGCTTCTGGCTGACGCCCACCATCTTGGGCGCCACCAGCGCCGACATGGCGATCATGCGGGACGAGGTGTTTGGACCCGTGGTGCCGATCCTGAAGATAGGTGATTTTGATGAGGCGATCGCCATCGCAAATGACAGCCAATATGGCCTGTCCGCCTACCTGTTCACCAACGATTTCAAGCGGATAATGCGGGCCGTGCAGGAAATATCCTTTGGTGAGATTTACCTCAACCGCATCGGCCCTGAAGCTTTGCAGGGCTATCACACCGGCTACCGCAGCTCCGGTCCCGGAGGCGACGACGGCGTCCATGGTCTAGAAGCCTATCTGCGCAAGAAAACCGTTTATGCAAACTTTTCAGGACGGAGCCAACACGGCCTGATGCCCTACGGCAACTGACCCCACACCAAGACCAATTGGTGGAGCAACACGTGAGCCCGATATCGTTCTTGGCGCCACGATGCTTGAGCTTGCCGCCGGACCTCTGGCGTTAGCAAAACGTTTGCCGTGCGAAGCCGCGCCACTGATGAAACCATTGCAAATGTCGCCGACCGGGAAGGTCGTGCCAAGCTAACTCGATTGGGCACCAGCTTCTATAGCCAACAGATGTGACATGTTAACCCGCCCCGACGGCACCGCTGTGCCAAGTTGGATCCGCAATGCTGTCGGGGCGCGGTCACATAATCAATGCCGAATGCCGTCACACGGCGCCACCTCTCCGTTACTGAGCACAGCCGACTATTACAGCTCTGAAATCGTTTACGTTTGTCAAAGTCGGCCCGGTCACGACCGAGTCGCCAAGGGCGCCGAAGACGCCATGGCCATCGTTGTTGGCTAGCGCGTCTTGCGGACGGATGCCGGCGGCCCACGCGCGTGCCAACGTGTCGGGCGCAAGGATCGCGCCTGCAATCTCCTCAAGCCCGTCAACGCCGTCGGTGTCGCCCGCCAAGGCCCAGACGTCTGTCAGACCATCAAGTGCTATCCCAAGCGAAAGCAGGAATTCGACATTGCGGCCACCACGGCCGCTCCCCCTTACGGTCACGGTCGTCTCACCGCCTGAAAGTAGCACGCAAGGGGCCGTGAAGGGTTGGCCGCGTTTTGAAATCTGCTTGATGACTCCTGCCATAACCGTACCCACATCGCGCGCCTCGCCTTCGATTGAATCTCCGAGGATATGGACGAGCATGCCAGCCTCACGCGCCACTTTGGCGGCCGCCTCAAGCGCCATCTGCGGTGTGGCGACCAGCCGGGTCTCAACGCCTACGATCCGCGGATCCCCCGGCTTCACAGTCTCGCCGCGCCCGCTTTCAAGCGCGTCACGAATAGCTGGTGCAAGGTCAATCCCGTAGCGTTGCAGAATCGCGAGCGCGTCGACACAGGTCGTAGCATCGGCCACGGTCGGCCCCGAAGCGATGTCGGCGGGAACGTCGCCCGGGACATCGGAAATCAGCAGGGTCACGACCTTGGCCGGATAGCATAGAGCAGCAAGGCGTCCGCCTTTGATCCCGGACAGATGACGACGCACGCAGTTCATCTCTGAAATGTTTGCGCCCGATGTCAACAGGGCGCGGCTGATTGTTTGCTTGTCTGCAAGCGTAAGACCCCGACCAGGCAGCGCCAAGAGCGACGAACCGCCCCCGGATATCAGGCACAGGACCGTGTCGTCCGAACCAGCCGACGCTGCGATGTCATGGATGCGCTGTGCTGCCTTGAGGCCCGCTTCGTCCGGTACGGGGTGTGCCGCCTCGATAATCTCGATCTTCGCACAGGGCACCCCGTAGCCGTAACGCGTGACGACCAGACCGGAAATTTCCCCGGGCCAGTGATCTTCAACCGCGCGCGCCATCGCAGCAGAGGCCTTTCCTGCACCAAGGACGATCAATCTTCCCTTGGGCGCGGCGGGCAAATGCGGTGGCACACAATGCGACGGTTGCGCCGCCGCGATCGCCGCATCGAACATCCGCAGCAACAGGGCGCGGGGATCAAAGGTCATTGCTCTGTGTCCTGCTTTGCAGATCAGGCGGATTGGCCGATCTCGAAATTTGCCAGGGTTTCGAGCGCCTTGACCATCGCCGAATGGTCCCAGCCGCTGCCGCCATGGGCTGTGCAGGAATTGAACAATTCCTGACAGGTAGCGGTGTTGGGCAGCGAAATACCCATCTGGCGTGCCGCCGACAAGGCGATATTCAGGTCCTTCTGGTGCAATCCGATCCGGAAGCCAGGATTAAAAGTGCGCTTGACCATCCGGTCACCGTGCACTTCGAGGATCTTGGAAGACGCAAAGCCCCCCATCAAGGCCTGACGGACGCGGGCAGGATCGGCCCCGGCCTTGGCGGCGAACAAAAGCGCCTCGCCCACCGCCTCGATGGTCATCGCCACGATCATCTGATTGGCGACCTTTGCCGTCTGACCCGCGCCGACGTCACCGACCAAAGTGATGTTCTTGCCCATCAGGGCGAACAGCGGCTGGACCTGCGCAAAGACTTCATCTTTGCCACCAACCATGATCGACAGCGTGGCGGCCTTAGCACCGACCTCGCCGCCCGATACCGGCGCATCCAGATAGTCGCAGCCAAGAGCCTCGATCCGCGCCGCAAACTCTTTTGTCTCGATCGGAGAGATCGAACTCATGTCTACGACGATCTTGCCCTTGGACAGACCTTCGGCAACCCCGTTCTTGCCAAACAGCACCGCAGCCACATCCGGGGTATCGGGCACCATAATGAAGAGAACGTCGCAGGCTGCCGCGACCTCTTTGCTGGAGCCGCATGTGATCAGGCCCTTGGAGAGAAGTTCCGCAGGCAGATCCTTGCGGCCATAGGCAAAGACCTGATGGCCGGCGGCGATGAGATGGCCCGCCATCGGCGCCCCCATGATGCCAAGACCGATGAAGCCCAACTTGTGCATGATTTACTCCAAAACTCATTGCGTTTCATGAACTTCCGGCGGCTTTACCAGCGCCGGAAATCGAATTTACACACGTGTGACGCAGCGATTTTCGCGGATATCGCACGGGGGAGGCCTTGGCTCGTGCGCCAAAACGCAAACGAAGCTTGACTTCAGAGCACTGCGGGATTGACGCAGGTGACCGGAGCAAGTCCGTTCAGCACGTTGCGAATATTGGCAACAACGATATCTCCCATCGCGATACGGGTCGCCGGCGTGGCCGAGGCGACGTGTGGCACGATGATGACATTGTCGAGGTCCGTCAGTCCCGGTGCAAGGGCGGGCTCGTTTTCGAAAACATCGAGTCCAGCACCAAAGATCAACTTCTCGCGCAACGCTTCGACGAGAGCTTTTTCATCGACGACGGGTCCCCGACTGGCGTTGATCAGGACAGAGGTTCGCTTCATCTTCCTGAATTCCGCCGCACCGATGTAGTGGCGGGTTTCCGGCAAAAGCGGGACATGCAGCGTCAGGAAATCGGAGTCGCGGAGCAGAGTGTCTTTATCGACAAATAAGGCACCGGTGTCGGCCTCAAAGGCCAAGTCGCGTTGCACGTCATTGTAGATGATCCGCATGTCAAAGCCGCGCGCCTTGCGAGCGACGTTCTTGCCGATGCGGCCAAGCCCAGCGATGCCCAGGGTTTTGCGATCCACATCAAGGCCAACGAAAAACATCGGCGCCCAGCCTTTCCATCCACCAGTGCGCACGAACTTGTCCGCCTCGGCGATCCGCCGCGCCACGGATAGCAACAAGGTGAAGGTATGCGTCGCCGTCGCATCATCCAGCACACCCGGCGTGTTGGTCAGGATGACCTTGCGTTCAGTCGCAGCAGCGAGATCGAAGTTATTGTAGCCCACGGCATAATTCGCGAAAATCTTGCATTGCGGTCCGGCAGCGTCGAGGACTTCGCTTGTGATATTGTCGGTCAACAAGCTGACGACCGCAGACTTTCCGCGAACTTTCTCCTTCAGTTCTGCCGTGCTGAGTGCCCGATCCTCGGTATTCACCTCGACATCGAACTCCGCCCGCAGGGCATCGATGTTCTCCTCGGGGATGAGGCGCGTGACGTAAACGCTGGCTTTTGACATGATCATTTCTCCTTCACGAATTTGAGGTCAGGCGTTTTGAGCGGAGGCGAGGGCGACAAGTGCTTTTGCAACGGCCACATCCTCATCGGGGGTAAGCCCGCTGATCCCGACGGCGCCGATCACGCCGCCACCAGCGCCCCTGAGAACGCATCCGCCCGGCAAGCCCGTCAGTTTGTCGTCACAGAAGTAGCTCGCTGGTATGTTGTTGGCGTGCAGCCGTTCCAAGAACGCAACTGTGTCGACACCCATCCGGGCCGCCGAATAAGCCTTGCCCTGCGACAGTTGGATGCTGCGGACCGGCGCACCATCCATGCTGGCGAAGGCGGTCAAGAACCCGTAACAGTCGCAGATCGCAACACATATTGGGCGCCCGTAGTCTGTCTTGGCTTTGGTGATCGCCGCCGCAATCAGTTTTTCCGCCAGTTGAGCATTCATAAGCCCGCTCCATTTCTTGTTTCCATGACGACAGACGATTTTAGTCCAGTGGCTTCATACACGGGATCATCTACAGGGACGCCGATGGGTTGTTGCTTCCCCGCTACCGTTTCCGCCTGTCGATGGCAGAGTTATCTGCAGCGATATCACGGACGTCTGGCGTCAACTGACGCCAGACGTGCTATCCTTAATATGCACTTGTGAGCGGCAGATATTGGGCCAGAAGCGACAGATCCACTGCGCCAAGTCTGTCACTGGCCGTCAAGGCTTGGTGCCAGTACGGGTAAAGCAAGGGCAGCTTGCTGACTACATTCAGCCGCTCCATGTCGCTGTCGGTAAGCTGTACGTCCACCGACTTCAGGTTGGAGTGAAGCTGGGTCTCGGAATTCGCGCCAACCACCACTGATGCCACCGCCGGGCGGCGCAACAGCCAGGCCAAGGCGATCTCAGCAGCGGAAACGCCGTGCTCTTCGCCGATCTCAACGAGCAGTTCGATGATGTCATAAAGCTTGGCCTCGTCGCGGACCGGGGGCTCCTTGAAGCCCGCGAAGTTGCGTCCGTCGGTCGGAGCGGCCTGACCGCGGCGATACCGGCCAGCAAGCAGGCCGCCCGCGAGGGGGCTCCAGACCAGAACGCCCACACCTTGATCCAGCGAGATCGGGACCAGTTCGTATTCAGCCTCGCGTGCGTCGAGAGTGTAATGAATCTGATGGCTGATGAAGCGCGTGCTGCCGACACGATCAGCGACACCCATCGCTTTCATCAGTTGCCAGCCAGTGAAATTCGACGCGCCGATGTAACGTACCTTGCCTGACGCCACGAGGGACTCCAGGGCCGACATAGTCTCTTCCACTGGGGTCAGGCCATCCCACCCGTGCAGTTGGTAGAGATCGATGTGATCGACCCCGAGCCGCTTCAGGCTCCCTTCGCATGCGTTAATAAGATGGTGGCGCGAGGTTCCGGTATCGTTCGGGCCTGACCCCATCGGAAACCGTGCCTTGGTCGCAAGAAGGACCTGTCCACGCTTGCCCGCAATCGCCTTGCCCACCATCTCCTCGGCCGTTCCTGTCGAGTACTGGTCCGAGGTGTCGAGCAGGTTCACACCTGCGTCGACGGCGATGTCGACCATGCGTGTTGCCGCAGACTGGTCGCTGTTCCCGACATACTGAAACTTGCCCTTGCCCCCAAATGTCATGGTGCCAAGCGTAACAGCAGATACTTTGAGGCCTGATCGGCCAAGCTGACGATATTCCATCGCATTAATTCCTTTCGATTTTTCGTGAACGTCGATCGCTTGCAGCGATCAAGGTTACTTGATGACGCCGATCTTTTTGCGATCAATGTTGATGTATACTGCGGTGATCAGAACGACCCCTTTGATGATGTTTTGCAGGTACGGATCGACCCCGGCCATGTTCATGCCGTTCGACAAGAGTGTTACGATCAAGACCCCAAGACAGGTGTTGGTGATGCTGCCGAGGCCGCCTGTCAAAGGCGTACCGCCGACCACGACCGAAGCGATCACGTCAAGCTCCAGTCCGATGCCAAGCTGCGATGTCGCGGCCATGGTTCGCGCACCTTGTAGCAGGCCCGCCATGCCGCACAAAGCACCAAGCAGCACGAACATTTTGATTTTGACGCGGGTGACCGCGATGCCGGTGAGGATCGAAACGCGTTCCCCGCCGCCGATTGCCAGAACTTCACGTCCGAAGACGGTGAACTTGAAAATGGACCAGGCTACGACAGCCAGTGCCAGACCGATCATGACAGTGTGCGGAATGCCAAACGAGATGCTGGAGTAGGCGTTAAGAAAGCTGTCGTTGCTAATCTCGACCGGTGCTCCCTTGGTGAAGTACAGAACGAGACCACGGAAGACGACCTGCGTACCCAAGGTTGCCACGAAGGATGGCACCTTGCCGACCGCGACCAGAAGACCGTTCAGGCATCCGCACAACGCACCGATCAACACCGCAGGCACGATGGCAAACGCGCCCAGCGTGTCCGCCGTCAGCGCGGCCGTTAGTGCAGAAACTGCCACGATCGAGCCCACGGAGATGTCGATTGACCCAGCCATGATGATGAAGCTTGCGCCCAGAGAGGCAACAAGCAGGACCGTGCCCTGCTCTAGGACGGTTGACAGGTTGTCGAGCGACAGGAAGCGCTGCGACATGCTCGTGAAGACGACAACGAGGATGACCAGAAATATTGCCGGGAAGCTGCGACGCAGCATCGCGATCTGGCGATCTCGCAGAGCGCTGTCACGAACCGGTTGAACCGGAGCTTTTACGCCGGAAGAGGGTGTTTTCATTGCTTCGCTCATTTTTTCTTCAATCAGATCATGTACTGCACGATGCTGTGCTCTTCGACGTTCTCTAGGGAGGCGAACTCGTGCGCGATCTCGCCCCGACGCAGAACCACCAGACGGTCCGCCATGCCAATGAGTTCAGGCATGTCCTCAGACGACAATAGAATGGCGAGGCCCTCGGAGGTTTTCTGGCGCATGATCCGGTAGATTTCCTCGCGGGCGCCGACGTCCACGCCGCGCGTCGGGTTGTTCAACAAAAGAAGGCCTGGACCGACCGCAAGGCACTTGCCCAGTACAACTTTTTGCATATTCCCACCGGACAGAGATTGGCACGGCGAGTCTGGGCTTGAAGTGCGGATGCCGATCAACTTGATCAGATCCTTCGAAATCGCCCGGGCACGTGACATCGAGAAGAACGGACCAACCGCTGGCGGCCGCGCCATGACCAGGTTGTCGAGCACGCTGAACGACACGATCAGGCCCTCGTTGCCGCGGTCTCCGGGAAGGTGCGCGATGCCGTTTTGCCATGCAGCCCGCGGATTGGTCGGGTGATAGTCTTTGCCATCGAGTTGCAGATCACCATCCCGCAACGGCTCGTCGCCCACGATGCCAGAAAACAACGCCTCGGCTCCCGCGCCTTTCAAGCCGGCAATTCCAAGGATCTCGCCATGACCGACTTGCAGGCTGATGTCGTTCAGTTCACGGCCAACCGCAGCTTTCGTGACACGCAGCGCGGGCGCAGCGGCCGAGGCCGGCAGGAGCGCGTGGGGCGGATAGATACCTTGCTTGACATCGCGTCCGACCATCAGACGATGGATCTCGTTCGCTTCGATGCCTGCCGCAAGGTAGGATCCCACGAATTGCCCGTCCTTCAGGATCGTCAGATCGTCGGCAACGGCAAGAACCTCACTGAGGTGATGCGACACGAAGCCGATCGTGATGCCCTTTGACTTCAACTCTTGCATGACACGCAGCACTGCGTCCACTTCCCGGTGATCGAGATAGGCCGTCGACTCGTCGAGCAGGATGGTCGTGGGATTTGATGAGATCGCACGCGCGATTTCGATGCATTTCAATTCGCCCAAGTTCAATCGGTCGATGTTGGCTTTGACGGAAATCTTCACGCCAATCCGGTCGAGAGATTCCTGCGCCTCTTTGGCCATCTGTTTGCGCTTCATAACGCCAAACGATCCGGCATAGCGACGCAGATCGCCGATGAAGATGTTCTCGGCCACGCTTAGCGAGCGATTGATGGTGATTTCCTGATGAACCAGCGCCACACCCTTGTGGGTGGCGTCGAAAGTGGACTGCGGCGCATAGGCAGCGTCGTCCAATGTCATCTTGCCGCTGTCCGGTCGAAAGGCACCGCCCAGCATGCGCAGCAGCGTGGACTTGCCCGCGCCGTTCTCGCCAACGATGGCATGAACCGTGCCGGCGCGCAGTGTTATCGAAATATTGCTGGACGCTATGGTTGGTCCGAACCGCTTGTTCAGCCCGCTTGCAACTAGCATGGTAGCACCCGATCGCGTCTGATTTTGTCGGAGGAATTGGTGGCAACTTCTAGGACGCCGCCACCGATCTTAGCCAAGTTTAGAAGTGGTTCAGTTGGAGTACTTCAGGACTGCATCACCGATTGTGTCAGCCGACGGTGCGTCTTTGTTATAAACCTTCGAGTGGGCCTTGAAGTCGAAGTTCGGCTGGCCGCCCGGGAAGTCCTTGTCGAAACGAGCTACGTCAGCGGCTTCCATCGGCAGCAGCTTGAGCTTCAGGTTTGCCTGGTCGGCAGTGACCTTGAAGCCGTGAAGGTAGTCATACATGACCAATAGCCCGATGCCGCCCTGCAGCCAGTGACCGCCGATGTCAAAGAGTTGCTTGCCGGCCTTCATGGCCTCGACGTTGGAGCCGTTTAGATCCATCCCCACGACCATGACGTCTTTGCCAGGTGCCTTGCCTGCACGTTCCAGAGCCGCGATCACGCCCATCGCCATCGGATCGTTTGCAGAGAAGACGCCTTGAATTTCCGGGTGGCCTTGGTAGAGCGACTGGAACGCGGTCATAGCTTCGTCACGGGTAAAGTTGCCCTGAACTTCGCCCGCGATCGTGACCTTGTCTGCGCCTTCCTCCTGGATCGCCTGATCCAGACCCTTGCGGCGGTCAATTGCGACCGACGTGCCAGGGGTTCCGTTGACGACGCCGATAACCTTCTTGCCATCCGCGCCGGCCGTCAGACCAGCAAGCAAGGCTTTACCCATGTGATAGCCGGCATCCAGATCGCTCGGCCCTACGAAAGCAATGTAGTTCGGTGCTTTTTCGCTTTGGGGCAGGAAATCGGGATAGGAGTCCGCGATCACGACGGGAATGTTGGACCGTGCGGCGAAGGCGATCGTCGGCGGAGCCGAGGACCAGTAGCCGACCGAGATGATACCGTCGACCTTGCGGGCGACGAGATCCTGGGTGAACTGAACCATGTTGTCCGGCTTGTTGTCGGCGTTCAGGACAATAAGTTTCACGCCGAGTTGGTCGGCGCCGGCCTGGGTGAACGCGACGTAGCGATTCCAGAATTCCGAGTCCAGCGTCGGCACGATGATGCCGATCGTCGGCTCGTCAGCCGCCTGGGCTACAGACCCCAGACCGCCGAACGCAACCGCTGCAACCGCTGTGGCCCCAGCAAGCATTGTCATCTTAATGCTTCGAAAGCTTGGCATTTTTAGATCCTCCCTGTTTCGGCACGCTGTGCCTCTCAGCTCTGCTGGATGCAAAGAATCTGAGATTTCTGTTGCGATGCTCGTCAACACTGGCCCGCAATTTGTTGACTTAACTGGCATATCGACAGGGTGTCAATACCGATTTGACAAATGTCATGTACGTGATGACTTTTGAGAATCTGTGGAAAAACTCGCCAAACGTGCCATGATGTATGATGGTCTTGGCCGGCGGTTGGGCGCTCTAGTGAACTCAGGGGGGGAGGCATCCAATGGACGAACCGCTCCTCCGAATCTGGTGCCTGCGGAAGTCGTTTGGTGGCATCATGGCTTTGACCCCGGGGGAAGGATGACTGAATTAACCCGTTCTACGCCAAGGCCGATGTATCGCTGACCGGCAAATTCGCCACCGTCACTGGAGGCGGCTCCGGGATTGGGGAGGCCATAGCTCTGGACTTTGCGGGGCGTGGCGCACGGGTAGCGATCTTCGACCTGCACGAACCGGCTGCCCGTCACCAGACTGATAATTTGACCGGCGCGCGCGTCTTTGCTTGCGATGCGGCCAGTGTAGCCGACTCGGTCGAAGCGCTGCCGGCCGACATGGGCCGGGTCGATCTTCGGGGGAACAGTGCCGGGATCGCCGATCTTGCGCCAGCCGAGGATATCTCTGTCACCGCATGGCGCCGGCCGCTAGACGGGCGATGATCGCCCAAGGCGGTCCGGGGCGCATTATCAACCCTGCCGAGCAGGCGGCCAGCGTGGCGATCGAGGGCCATTTTGCCTATTGCGTGACGAAGTTCGGCATTCCCGGGCTGACCAAGACACTGGTGCTGGAATGGGATCGCCACGGCGTCACGGTAAATTCGATTTCGCCCACGGTGGTTTTGACCGATCTGGGCCACAAGGCGTGGGACGGTCCAAAGGGTGAGGCGATGAATGCACAGATCCCCACCGGGCGTTTCGCAGCGCCGCACGAAATCACCTCAGCGGCCATATTCCTCGCCTAGCCGGCAGCTGCCATGATCAACGGAGCGGATCTGTTGGTCGACGGCGGATGTCTGGTCAGGTGAAAACCGCGGCCGCATTCAGAGATTCATCAACAATCCTGACGATATCGTCGTCGAAACCCTGCGCGGCTTCGTCAGGGCGCATCGCAACATGATCCACACCTCACCATTTTATCATAGCGTTGTGCTATCGAACGCGGCTCCAGTCAAGCGTCGGGTTGGCATCGTCACCGGCGGCGGATCGGGTCACGAACCGGCGTTCATCGGCTATACCTGGCAGGGTATGTGCAATGCTGTGGCTTCCGGCGAATTGTTCTCTTCGCCAACCGCGAAAAGCCTTGCCGAAGCCATCTGGGCGACAAATGACGGTGCCAGGGTCGCTGTGCTTTACTGCAACGATGCTGGCGACAACATGAACGTGAAGATAGCGATAGGTCCGGCCGCGAAGGACGGAAGCAAGGTCGGAACTGACGTGGCCAACGGCGCTGTCTGAGCGGCTCCGGCGGCCTAGTGCGACAAGTGGCATAGTATTGCCCGCGAGATATTCATGCTGAAGATCGGCGGAGTAAAGGCTGCAGCCGATGCCAGCCTTTCCGATGTGCAGGCCGCCGCTCAAAAGGCCATCGACGCAGGCGGGTCAATCGGTGTGGGCCTCGTCCCTTGCACGTTGCGCGCCATCGGCCACCCGAATTTGGAGACTGTCGCCAGCGCGATGGAGGTCGGCATCGGCCACCATAGCGAGGCCGGCGTGCGGGTCGAACCGGTGAAACCTGCGCGCCCGATTGAAGAGGACATGACGCAGATCGTGCTCGACGATCACGTTCTGCCTGCGGGCACCGATGATGCTGTGTTGCTTTCCAGCCTTGGGGTCACCATAGAAAACGAGCTATGCCCGCATTGAAGGGCGTATCCGGGCCGGGGATCTGGCCGGCTACCGCGCTTTTTCGGCGACTATATCACCTCGCTCGACATGGTCGGCGCCACACTGTCGATCATGGCACTCGATGATGAAACCGCGACGCTCCTCGATACGCCCTCTACTTCGTTGGCGATGTAACCCTTTAAATATGCGATCGAAAACGTCGGGGCCTAGGCGATCATTCTGGACATGGCCAATGTGGTCGTCGCCAACAAGGTCTGGCTCAGAGAGGTTGATGGCAAGATCTGCGACTGCGATCACGGCGTCGACATGGCCAAAGGCTTCTTGCGCGCCTCCGACAGGATCAGACAAGCCGATCTGAGGCTGGATCAGGCGATGACCGCCTTGTCGGACGTGCCTTCGAAAAAGATAAGTGGCTCGATGGGATCGCTTTTCGCGCTGATCTTCGAGGATTTGGCGACCAGCATCCACGGCAAGGCCCTGATTGGCGCAAAGAACTTTTCGGCCATGCGGCATGCGGTTTTGGACGTCGTTTCGGCGGCAGGTTCGCCGAAGGTGGGCGACAAGACCTTGATCAAAACACTGGCCCCATCGGTCGCGGCGTCTGATTTCGATGCGGCTCGGGGCTTTGCACCGGCTCTTGTCCAGATGGCCAGGGCTGCCGAAGCCGGGTGTGACGGCACAATCAACCGCGTCGTGCGCGTCGGCCGCGGGGCCCGGTTGGGAGAGCGGTCTCGAGGCGTTCTTGATGCCGGGGCGACCTCGTGCTGCCTTATTCTTGTTGCAATGGCCGGAGGTTTAACTGCGCGGCTCAGCGCCTGGGGTGTTGCACTAAGCGGCCATAACTGGTGAAGCTACGTCATGACTGACGCGATTCTTGCCCCTGACCTGGTCATCATGTTCCGTGCCATCTCGGCCCGGATGACGGAAGATCGGGATTACCTATCGGAACTTGATGGTCAGATCGGCGATGCCGATCATGGGACGTCGATGGCACAGGGCTTCGCCGCAGTCGTCCGCGCCTTGCATGATGCCGACCTTGCAGACGTTCCGCTGTCGGACGTCTTTTCTATTGCCGCGCGCTCGTTCCTCAATGCCGTCGGCGGCGCGTCGGGTCCGCTTTACGCGTCAGCCCTAATGAGTGCGGCGGCCTTTGCAGGTGATGCCCGCAGCCTTGCCCCCACGCAGACACTACAGTTGATCGAGGCAATGTCGGCGGGCATCGCCAAGCGTGGCAAGGCGGCACTGGGTGATAAGACGATGATGGATGCATGGAGCCCGGCCGCGCATGCGATCCGAACCGGGCTTGAGTCCGACCTGGCACCAGAGGCGGTTCTGGCACGCGCCGCTGCCGCAGCGCGGTCGGGGGCAGAGGCGACCCGGGCCATGATCGCCTCGCGCGGTCGCGCCGCACGATTGGGGGAACGCAGCCTTGGTCATCTCGACCCCGGGGCCACCTCGGCGGCCACGATCATCGAGGTTATCGCTGCCGCACTATGCGCGACGGGCAAGATGGGCCAAGGACCGGGTTCCTCCTGATGGCGCGTCTAAAGCCAAGCAGCGTTACAGCGGTGACGCCAAACCCGGAAACTGGGATTCCCTTGCGCTTTGGCGACGACCCCCTGCTATGGGCCACCTGGCTTTACTACGAAGAGGGGATGACCCAAGGTGACATTGCCGAGGCGATTGGCGTGTCACGGGCCACGATAAACGCCTACCTCGCCGATGCCCGCGCACGCGGCGTGGTCAACATTCAAATCGTTCAGGAAAAGTTTCAGTCGCTTACCGTGTCGAACGCGCTGAAAGACCATTTCGGTCTGGAAGATTGCATGGTGATCCCGACGGATGGCGGCGACCGGCCGCTTACTCAGCGGCTAGGCGCTGCCGGTGCGCATGTGCTGTCCAAACTGATGAAATCTGGCGACACCTTAGGTGTAACGTGGGGGCGCTCGATGCTGGCCATGGCAATGGCCATGCGAGGACGCGACCTGCAGGATCTGCGTGTCGTTCAGGCAACCGGGGGGACGACAGCCAAGATCAAGTGGACACCCGAAGCCTGCGCTACGCGGCTCGCAGAGGCCGTGGGAGCGCGCTGCATACCGATCTCTGCCCCGGCCATCGTGTCATCGGCCGCAATGCGCGACCTTCTGTTGCGCGAGTCTGTGTTGTCAGAACAATTCGCCGCGCTTGCGGATGTGAACCGTATCGTCCTTGGCATTTCCAGCCTGCGCCCGGAATCCACAATCCATACCTCGGGCTTTTTCGACGACGCGCGCCTGCACGGCGATTACGTCGAAGCCGTCGGAAGTATTGCCGGACGTTTCATCAACGCGAGAGGCGAACCTGTCGTGGGGCCCCTTGATGCCCGCACCATCGGGATCGAGCTTTCAGCCTTACGCAAGATCGATCAGCGCATCGCGGTGGCGGGTGGCTTTGACAAGGTGCCCGCCATGCTCGCAGCGCTGCGCGGCGGATATGTCAGCGTGCTCGTGACCGATTCTGCCACCGGACTTGGTATCCTTACGGCGGACAGTTACGTCGCCAGCTCGCGACGCTCTGCGCCGGCTCCTGTGCTGGACGCCCCTGCCCCACGCCGGTCGCGTGTCAAGAAACTGATTAACAACCCAAGTGCCGTTGTGGATGAATCCCTCGAAGGGGCTGTACTGGCGCACGGGCATCTGATCGCGCCGATTGGCGGGTCTTTGCGCTCTTTGGTGGCACGGGACGGCCCGCGACCGGGCAAAGTCGGCCTTGTGATTGGTGGCGGCGCAGGTCACGAGCCGGGATTTCTGGGCTATGTCGGACGAGGGCTGGCCGATGCTGTGGCTATTGGCAACGTCTTTGCCGCCCCCCCTCCCGATCCGATCATTGCCTGCACTCTGGCCGCGAACGGCGGAGCTGGCGTGCTTTACGTCTACGGCAACTACTCGGGTGACGTGATGAACTTCGAGACCGCCGCCGAAATGGCGCAGGCCGAGGGCATCGCGGTTCGGTCGATCGTCACCACCGACGATATCGCCTCCAGCCCGTTGGAAAACCGGGGAGGGCGACGCGGCGTTGCGGGCAACGTATTCGTCTACAAGATTGCTGGAGCCGCTTGCGACCGGATGCTGCCACTTGAGACCTGTGAAGCCCTGACCCGCCGCGCCAATGCACAAACTTATACGGTGGGTTTGGCACTTGAACCCTGTTCCATGCCGGACACCCAGCGCGCCACTTTCGCTCTAGGGGATGACGACATAGAGATCGGCGTCGGCGTCCATGGCGAGCCGGGCGTGGCCCGCCAACGCCTGGGCACGGCCGACGAGGCGGCGGATCTGATGATCGACCGCATCCTGTCTGAAATGAATCCCTCAGAAGGCGACCGCGTCGCAGTTCTGGTCAACTCGCTTGGCGGCACGCCGATGATGGAGCTTTACGTCATCAATCGCCGCTTACGCCAAAGACTGAAAGCACGCGGTATCGGCGTCCACGCGACTTGGGTGGGTCATTACTTCACCTCGCTCGACATGGTCGGCGTCTCGCTGTCCTTGCTGCATCTGGACGCGACGCTGACCGAATTGCTCGACGCCCCTTGCAATGGCGCGGCAATGTATTGCCCAGGTCCCTCACACTGAAGCATCAAGCCGAGGCTAGGAATTGCGATGCCGATGCCTTGACCGAGCATCATTGGGACAAGATATCTGAGCGCGGCAGGTCGATCACCTTTGAGTTAGTCCGTGAAAATCGGAGAGAGACGGAATTTACGGTCTGACGACTTCTGGTCCCCAAGCATGAGGAAATCAGAACATGCCGAAACCCAGAAACCACGACGCGGCATTCAAGGCTCGGGTGGCGCTGAAAGCCCTGAAGGGACAGCGGACGATATCGGAACTTACGCCCGAGACGCTGCGCGACATGATCCGCAGGCATCGGCGAGGGGATTTTCCGGCGCTGCCGTAGGTTGGCTTGTAATGTGTGGATCTTGCGAGGGATAAGTTTCCCGGGGACTTTCCACGACTTTGGGATTGCGTGGTGCTGGCTGGGATGGGTGATCTTCTGTGACCACGTTTCGGCTTTCTGCGGACGCTCGTTCTGACGTTTTGCGGTTGGTTCAGTCTTTGAGCTTTGGTGCCGTGAAGGCGTTTGATGTTGCGGCGGTGCTTTGCGATCAGGTTGAGGCGAGCGTGGCGGCTTATCTGGAGGAACGGGTGACGCCTGCCCCCTCACCGAGCACATCGGAACTTGCTCAGTTGGTCCGACTTCTTCTCGCAGTCGACCCATCGATCGGTTTGATCCGGACGAAGGTTTCGGAATTGTCAGAAGGGGTAGCGCAGCAGATTGAGGTCATGGCGATGCGGCGCTCGGAACAGGTTCCCAGTCTGAGACCGCTGGCGTCCGGACTTCGCGACTGGGCGAAGGGCGCTCCGGCTTCAGAGCTTTTGTCGGTGCTGCGGCTTAGCGTGGTCGAGGGTGGGGCAATGGTTCCTGGCCGTCACCGCCCCACTGGACGGCAGTCTGCCGGTCACTTTGAACCTGTTGTTGTCGGTCGTGGTCGAGGGGTGAGCCTTCCCAAGTTGCGGGGCGGCCGGCCTGCGGATGATGCTGAGGTGCGGTTGATTGCGCATCTGGCGATTGATTGGCTGGGGAGCACTGGGGTTCCGCCTGAGGCGGGGCGCGATGGGCATTCGGCGTTCAGCGGCTTGGTACATGACGTGTTTGGTTGGCTGGATATTGGGGACAAGGCGCAGCATTGCCTGCGACAGTACTGGAAGTTGACGAAGGTGAAGCGGCCTTTTCGGTGGTAATGGCGCGGCGGTGATATTGGCCGAGGGTCCACCGTCAGAGACTTCCCGACCGTCCCTGACCCTGTCACGGGGTTTTCGCCAGCGCGGTTTTGGGGGTCAGGTATTCTGATTCGCATGACCCATCACGTGCCCCCATTTGCCGCAAAGGCGACGTCTCTGCCGGCCGCTTCAGCTGAAGCTGCCGATGAGGCTCATGCCGCGTTGGTCGCGCTGGTGCGGGCTTTGGCCCGATCGGAAGCGCAGCGTTGGGTAGCGGAGCAATCAACTGCGGGAGGGCCTGGCCTTGGTGAAGGCTAAAGCCACTCCCCCGGCCAAGCAACGTCCAGTTGGTGGCGCCTGGGTTGTGGCTCCCAAGGCCCCCTATGCCAGTGCCTTAACGCCAGCGACTGCCCCCAAGTCCAGCATCGAGCATAAAGCTGCCGCTGGGGCTTGCCACTCCCCTGGCCGCTCCACCACAGCCGCGGCCCTGCCCGCGCTTCTGTCCGTTGAAGCGACAGCCCTGCAATTGTCCGTCTCGACCAAAACGGTCCGTCGCTTGATCGCACGGGGGGCTTTGCCGTGCTGCCGCGTTGGTCGCTTGGTGCGCATCCGTTCGGCGGATTTGGCGCAACTTGTGGCGTCTGAAACCGTGTTTTGAGGGGGCTTTTGGGATGGATTTGGCGGTGTCTCGCGGGTCAGTTCGGACGGCTTTGCACTCCTTATAGTGCATTGTTTTTATTATGTTTATGTTGTTTTTCGCTGAGTTCACTTGCTATTTTGTATCTAGATTTTCACGTATCTGCCCGCTATGTCTACGTCAGTCACTATGGGTCCAGTCATGTCCACGAAGAACACCTCACTAGTTTCACCTGCCACCTTGCAAGAGGTGATCGAGGTCCTCGCTCTGCGCG
>CANBRQ010000029.1 GCA_947371955.1 Paracoccaceae bacterium
TCCAGCTTGATCGGCCTGCGCGCGGCAAGGTCTTCGCCAATCTCCACCTCGCCCCGCGCCGCCCGGCCCGAGAAGTCGCCCATGATCGCGATGCGCATACGTGTCGGCTTCGCCGCATCCAGGGGCGCCGCACTCATGCCCCCACACGAGAGCGAGAAATTCATGTCAGCAGATCCGGCCATCGTCAGGCTCCATCAGTCTTGAGGTCGCGGTTGCGGTCATAAGTCTGGTCACAAGCGGCGGGGCGTACCCGCCGCCCGCCTATTCAAAGCTGTAGGTGAATTCGTTGTCCTTCACGTCAATCGCCACCTTCTTGACCTCGCCGCCCGCGATCATCCGGCGCAGGAATTCGCCCGAGATATCGGGCAGCATGGTATTTGTGACGATGGCGTCGATCATCCGGCCACCGGATTCGACCTCGGCGCAACGGGCGACGATCTGGTCGACCACGGCGTCGGTGTATTCGAACGGCACATTATGCGCCGCCATGACCCGCTTCTTGATGCGGTTCAGTTGCAGGCGGGTGATCTTGCCCACCATCTCGGGCGAGAGCGGATAGTAGGGGATCACCACCAGACGGCCCAGCAGCGCGGGCGGGAAGATCTTCAGCAGCGGTTCGCGCAGTTCCTTGGCGATGGCCTCGGGTTCGGGCATCAGGTCCGGATCGGCGCACAGGTCCATGATCTTCTCGGTGCCGGCATTGGTTGTGAGCAAAATCATGCAGTTGCGGAAGTCGATGGAGCGGCCCTCGCCATCCTCCATGACACCCTTGTCGAAGACCTGGAAGAAGATTTCATGCACATCGGGGTGGGCCTTTTCCACCTCGTCCAGAAGGACGACGGAGTAAGGCTTCCTCCGCACCGCTTCGGTCAGCACGCCACCCTCGCCATAGCCGATATAGCCCGGAGGCGCGCCTTTCAGGGACGAAACCGTATGCGCCTCCTGATACTCGCTCATGTTGATGGTGATGACGTTCTGCTCGCCGCCATACATCACCTCCGCCAGTGCCAGCGCGGTTTCCGTCTTGCCGACACCCGAGGTACCCGCCAGCATGAAAACGCCAATCGGCTTGGAAGGATTATCCAGCCCCGCACGCGAGGTCTGGATGCGCTTGGCGATCATCTTCATCGCGTGATCCTGCCCGATGACCCGCTTGCCGAGGTGTTCGGCAAGGTCGATCACGGTTTGCAGTTCATCCTTCAGCATCCGGCCCACCGGAATGCCGGTCCAGTCGCCCACCACGGTGCCGACGGCCAAGGCATCGACAATCGGCAGGATCAGCGGGTGTTCCCCCTGCAACGCGGTCAGTTCGGCGTTCTTTGCGCGCAATTCCGCTGTCAGAGCCGCCCGCTGCTCGTCGGTCAGCGGAGAGTTCCCCTCGGGTGCCGCAGCCTCTGACCCTGTGGCAGCCGCCGCAGGCTCCACCGCCGCCCCACCCTCGCGCAGCTTTGCGCGCAGGTCGAGGATGCTTTCGACGATTTTCTTTTCCGCATCCCAGCGGGCGGTCAGACCCTCCAGCCGCTTTTCCTCCTCGGCCTTGATGGCGCTGATCGCGGCGCGACGTTCGGTCACGTCATAGCCTGCGGTTTCATCGCGGGTGATGATGCCAAGCTCCGTGTCCAAAGCCTCGATCCGGCGGCGGCTGTCGTCGACTTCCGCTGGCACGGCGTGCTGGCTGACGGCGACGCGGGCGCAGGCGGTGTCCAGCACCGATACCGATTTGTCCGGCAGTTGCCGGGCCGGGATATAGCGGGCGGACAGGTTGACCGCCGCCGCAATCGCCTCGTCCAGCACCTGCACGCGGTGGTGCTTTTCCAGCATCGAGGCAATGCCGCGCATCATCAGGATGGCCTTTGTGGGGCTGGGTTCTTCCACCACAACCGTCTGGAAGCGACGGGTCAGGGCGGGATCCTTCTCGATATGTTTCTTGTACTCGGCCCATGTCGTGGCCCCGATGGTGCGCAAGGTGCCGCGCGCCAAGGCCGGTTTCAGCAGGTTCGCCGCATCGCCGGTACCCGCCGCGCCGCCTGCCCCAACCAAGGTATGGGTCTCGTCAATGAACATGATGATCGGGGTGGTACTGGCCTGAACCTCTTCGATCACCGATTTCAGGCGGTTCTCGAACTCCCCCTTCATCGACGCTCCAGCCTGCAGCAGCCCGACATCCAGCGCCAGAATCCGCGCCTCTTTCAGCGCGGGCGGCACGTCGCCCCGGGCGATCCGCAGGGCAAAGCCCTCGACCACTGCCGTCTTGCCCACGCCTGCTTCCCCGGTCAGAATCGGGTTGTTCTGCCGCCGCCGCATCAGGATATCGACGACCTGCCGGATTTCCTCGTCCCGCCCGACAATCGGGTCCATCTTGCCTTCGCGGGCTTGCTGGGTCAGGTCGGTGCAGAACTTCTTCAGCGACTCCTCTTTGCCCATCGCCGCAGGGGCCACCGCGCCCGACTCTTCCCCGGGCGCACCGGTTCCGACGCGGCTGCCATCGGTCGCCCCCTGCCCCTCCTCCGGGCTGCCATTGACAGCGGCGGCGAAGTTCTCGGCAAGATCATCCGGCTTGATCTTCTTGAACTCGGGCGAGATCGCATAAAGGATGTTGCGCAGCGCAGGCGTCTTGAGGATGCCAAGGATCAGATAGCCGGTCCGCACCTGAGACGCCGAAAACAGCAACGATCCCCAGACCCAGCCGCGTTCGGTCGCATCCTCCAGATGTTCGGACAGGTCCTGAATGGATGAGGCCCCACGCGGCAGGGCGTCCAGGGCGCGCTGCATGTCGGCCACCAGCCGGGCCGGGTCCAGTTTGTAGTATTCCGCCAGCCGGTGCAGGTCCGAATTCTGGTTCTGCAGGATCTGATGCAGCCAATGCACCAGTTCGACGTAAGGATTGCCGCGCAGCTTGCAGAAGACCGTGGCCCCTTCGACCGCCTGATAGGCCAGTCGGTTCAACTTGCCGAACAGGGCGACGCGGCTGATTTCGCTCATTTCTTGGCTCCGGTCTTGAGGGGGGCAGTGGTCTTGAGGGGGGCAGCGGGGCGCTGGCGGCGCAGGGCATAGGGCGGCGACAGGTAGAGGTCATTGGCATCCCGGCCCGTGGCGCGTCGCACGCCAATCCATGTCGTCTGGCCAAGCGCAGCATTGGCACCGCCCAAGGCCACGCGGGGCACTTCGGAGGCGCGCAGGATGACGTTGACATCCCAATCCAGCGCATCGCCGACAAAGTTGCGCACGATGGCCTCCAGCCTTTCAAGCGCGCCTTGTCCGGGCAGGAAACGGCGGTATTCGGCGAGGGACAAGGGCCCCACGACAATGCGGAACTTGGAGGCGCGCGACCAGACGCGCGTGCCGATCGAGGTGTTTTGGCCCAAACCCGCAGGCTTGCCCAACTGCCAGCGGTCATCGGGTTCAAGGTCAAGCCAGCAGCCCACGAACTGCTGCAGATGCACTTCGGCGTCAAAGAAGCTTTGCAGCAGGGCCACAAGCCCCTCGGCGGTCTTGGTGCCGGATGCCAGTTGCCCCGCGAAATAGCGCTTGGCCATGTCGGGCATCAGATCGCGCTTTGCCAGTCCCTTGCCGTAGAAGCCGGAAATCGCAGCCACCTTGCGCTCGAACGGGTCCTGTTCGGGGCGGTCGAAGCTGGGTGCGGGCTGGCCAGCGGCCCAGGCCCGGTAGAACAGGCTCATCAGACGGTGGGTGAAGGTGTTGGCGAAGGCGATGAAAGTCGTGTCGCGGTGATTGCGGCGACGGTCGCGGGCGTATTCGGTCAGGTGCAGGGGCAAGGGCCCCATCGGGCCAAACAGGCCAAAGGTGCGGTTGGTCAGCACGGCCTTGCCATCCACCCGCACCGTGAAATCGGCGATGGTCGAGGTCGGAAACGCCATCTCTGCTTCCTGCCCCAGCCGCACCGGGTCTTGCGCGGCACGGCGTGACGTGCCCAAGCGCGGCATGGCCGCGTGATGCGCCTCGATCACGCGCAGCGCCTGAAACAGATGGTATTTCGTAGGATCGGCCTGAAGCTGCGCGTAATGCGTCAGATCATCCGGCCGAGCCCGCTTTCCGGTCGCCACCTTGTGATCTCTCCACGTTGTTGGGTTGTCAGCACTGTCTCGGTAAACGAGTTGATCGTCACATATTTGCGGAAGAACCGCTCCAGCACGGAAGCCAGCACATAAACGCCGGACCCGTCAAAGAAGCTTTCGTCGAAGTCGATCTTGATTTCCAAGCCCCTGACGGCAGTCGACAAAACCTCATCCGTCATGCGCCGCACGATGGGGCGGGTGGACACGCCGCGTACCCCTTCCAACTGTTTTGAAATCACCCGGTCGCCCGAGGGCGCATAGAGCCCGATCAACTCGCGCAGCGCCTCGGCCCCGCCTTGCCCGCCTTCGGGGTCGGTGATGGAGAGGTAATTGAGGCTCAGATGGCTGATCAGCCGCCATGCGGTTTCGCCCTGTGCGATGGTCGGGCGCGGACGGGTGGGCGAGACGATGCAGGTCACCGACAGGATCGGGCCGCCGTCGGGCAGGTGGAAGGCATCCTTGCCGGCGGTGGACAGCAGCAAGGGCAGGTCGCGGTTGGTGCAAAGACCGGTCACGGAAAGCTGGTTCAGATCGGCCGAATAGGGCGCCTGCTTGCTGTCAACGAGGGTCAGATAGACTTCCGACCCCAGATAAGACGTCCGCACCCCGCGCAGCCGTTCCTTTTCGTTCCTTTGCCGCATCCGGCGGTGGATCGTGTAATAGGCCGGATGGCTTTCCCCGGCCGAGGTTAGATCGGAGGCGGAGTAGAACGGCCGGAATTCGGTTTCCTCGCCGGTCTTTGATGCGTTGCCGGTGACGCGGGAAATCGAGAAGACCTCGTAATCCAAGGGTGCCGTGCGGTTCGGCGTCACGTAGTGTTCGGTATCGGCATTGGTCAGATGCAGGCGGTCGAAGGCGCGTTCAAAGAGGTTGATCGCGGGCACCGCGTTGATGACAAAGGTTTCCTTGCGGACACAGGCGCCGTTGTCGGGCAACGTCTCGGACAGCAAAAGATAGATGTCGACCTCCGCCCCCTCGGCCCGCTTCAGGGCCGGGCGCATGCCGGAAAGTTCCACGAAATGGAACCGCTCTGGCATGGCGAAGTATTCCTGCAGCAGACGGTAACCGTCAAAGGACCGGCGCGGGGTCGGCAGCAGGGCCTCCTCGCGGGCAAAGCCCTTGGGTTGGCTTTTCGCGCCCGGCAGCGGTTGTGTCCAGTCGGACCGGCGATCGGTCGACCGGCCGACCATGCCGCTGACCCGGGTGCACAGCGCCTCGTGTAGGGTCCACGGTTCGGCGGCTTGGCCCGTCAGGTGCAGGGTCAGCGCATTCATCGGCAGTTCGCTGATCTTGCCCCCGTCAATCCGACGCAGCCGTAGCCTTATGCCCGCCCGCGCCGGTGTATCCCGGCTAACCCCGGCTGCGACAAGACCGCCCCGGCTGTCGATATATTCAACCTCCGCCACCTCCACCGGCCAAAGCGTGACATCGGTCGAGGTGCGGAAGATGCAAGCGGTCTGCTCCCCATCAATCTGGCGCGAGCGCAGGCGGGCACCGCGCGGCAACAGGTAGCCCTCTTTCACCCCGGCATTGGTCAGGTCAGGCTCCAGTGCCACGATCATCATTGAAGGGGTCGGCGCCAGAAAATGCGGAAAGACGATTTCCAGAAGGTTCGAGGTGAAGGCGGGAAACTGCATGTCCAGCGCCAGTTGCACCCGGGCCGACAGGAACGCGGTGCCCTCCAGCAGGCGCTCGACATAGGGGTCAAGCACCTCCATCCCCTCCATCCCCAGACGGGCGGCGACCTTGGGATAGGCCGCTGCAAACTCGGCCCCCATGTCGCGCAGGAAGGCCAGTTCGCTTTCGTAATGCGCCAGAAGCCGCGTATCCATCAGCCCGTCCTTTCCACCGTCACTTCACCCGTCGACACGTCAACCGAGGTGCGCAGGTACAGTTCGATCGGGATCGGTTCGGCCCACATATCCGCCCTTATGTTGAAGTTGATGATGGTCTGGCGGACGACATTGTCAGTGCGAATTTCCACATGGGCGGAACCCTTGCGGATGCGGCTTTCGAAATTGTCGATCGACGAGGCGATGGATTTGCGGATCAACTGCACGCGTTCCGTCGTCGAGAAATCCCCGGCCACCTCACGCACCCCGTAGTTGACCACCGATTTGGCGGCGAGGGGATAGCGGGTGGCATCCAGCCAGGTCTCGGCATTGTTGGTGTTCAAGAGCCAGGACAGATCGCGTTGCACGATGTCGCGCAGGCGGCGGATGTCGATCACCCGTGCCTCGCGGCTTTCGTTCGGGTTGGTCGGGTCGTCATCGGTCAGCCGGTCCAGAAGCGAGGGTTGCAGCCGCTCGGACATCATCTTGTCCGCCATGCCGCACCTATTCCGCTGAAACGGAAGCGGGGCTGTCGAACCGGATCACCCGCGCATCCAAGAGGGCCACGTCGCCCTGATCGGTTGACAGAAGCCTTTGCCCCAGACCGGTGAAGGTCTCGGCTCCGGCATCGGTCCAGCTTGTGGCCCGTGACAGCTTTTCCGCCCCGTCGCCCTTCTGACCGGAGAAGGGATAGCGGGTCGGAATGAAGGCCACGACCTCACCATCGTTGGCCAGCGTCAAGGTGGCCGCTGTCCAGACCGCATCGCGCAGGTCGGTCGGCGGGTCAAAGGTGATCTCGCGGATCTGGTCGAAGGGCAGCCAGAAATAGCGGCCGTTCACGATGGCTTCCAGCACCGGACCAAAGCGCATGTCGGCATCGGCAATCCAGTCAAAGCGCTGGCCGTCAATCTCTCCGGCGGTGGCGGGGGCGGCGTCAAACGCCTTGGCGCGCAGGTCGGCTGCGGCCTGCACCTGACCCGTGGCCAGAAGTTTCTGCGCCTCGATCAACCAGGCCAGCCATTCCTGCGGTTCGCCAAAGACCAAGGGTGCCTTGGTGCCGGCAAAGACCTTCTCGCGGTAGACCTCGCAGATGATCGCCTCGCGGTAGGCCTGCGCCATCTGCAAGGCTTCGGCCGAAATCTCGCCGCAGACCTTCAACTGGCGGATGGCGCGGTCCCACTGGCCCAGCACACACAGCAGTTGAAACAGGAAAATCCGCAGCTTGCCGTCGCCCGGCTTGGCCTTGACCAAAGCGGTCAGCGCATCGAGAGCGCCCGCCGGATCGCCGGCTTTCAGATGATCTTCGGGCGTCATGTCGTCTGCGCTCCAGTGCCTTGGGGGCTGACCGGCGCAGAGGAAATCCCCCTGCGCCGGCCTGCAGTGCATCATCACTTGGACGTGGCGCCGGCGCCGATGTCCCACTTGAATTCGTTTTCTTTCTTGAGCTTACCCTTGCCCTTGTTGTCCGGGTAATAGTAGTCGATCTGCAGTTCGGACGGGCGGACAGCCCAGTTTTCCTTCGGGATTTCTTCCGAACCCGAGGTGATGTTGTAGCTGGACACCTGCGTGTCGCGCAGCGTCCAGATCACGTAGGGTTCCAGTGCCACGGCGTCGTCTTCGTTGGCCTTGCACTGGTGAATGGTGATCGTGGGCAGACGCTTGCCACCGGCCACCTGCAGCATCAGCTTCATCGAATGCCGCCCGAGTTCCGACGAGAAGGTCACGTCGTTGAACACGGCCTTACCGAAGCCCCGGGTCACGACGCCGCCTTCCGCGTCGGACTGGTGGCGTTCCAGACCGAATTCCACCGATTCCACCACGATCCAGTCGAGGTGGTTCTTTTCCACCGAATCCCCGACGAGGTCTTTGACCCCTTCGATCTTGACGAACAATGTCGCAGGCATGTTTCAGTTCCTTTCGAGTGTTATGCCGTCAGGCAGATTTAGGTTCATGCAGTTGGTTCAGTCCGATCAGCCGCCTTTTTCGGACGGCAGCTTGGACACCAGACGAAGCGAAATAGACAGACCTTCCAGCTGGTAATGCGGGCGCAGGAAGAATTTGGACGTGTAGTAGCCGGGGTTGCCTTCGACCTCTTCGACGACAACTTCGGCAGCGGCGAGAGGCTTGCGGGCCTTCTCGCCTTCGCTGGAGATTTCGGCATTGAAATCAACGTAGTTGTTGATCCAATCCTGCAGCCAGGACTGCATGGCGGTGCGGCTCTTGTATGAGCCAACCTTGTCGCGGACGATGCACTTCAGATAATGGGCGAAGCGGCAGGTCGCGAAAAGATAGGGCAGGTTCGCGGCCAGCTTGGCATTGGCCGTTGCATCCGGGTCGTCATATTCGGCCGGCTTGTGCAACGACTGGGCACCAAGGAAGGCCGCGACATCGGTGTTCTTGCGGTGGATCAGCGGCATCATGCCGTTCTTGGCCAGTTCCGCCTCGCGCCGGTCGCCGATGGCAATCTCGGTCGGGCATTTCTGGTCGACGCCACCATCGTCGGACGGGAAGGTGTGCGAGGGCAGGTTCTGCACCGTGCCACCGGATTCCACGCCACGGATCCGGCTGCACCAGCCGTATTCCTTGAAGCTGCGGTTGATGTTCACGGCCATACCGTAAGCCGCGTTGACCCAGCCGTAAGCATTATGATCCTTGCCGTCGACATCCTCTTCGAAGGCAAAGGCCTCGACCGGGTCGGTCTTGCTGCCATAGGGCAGACGGCCAAGGAAACGGGGCATCGCAAGGCCGACGTATTTGGAATCTTCCGACTCGCGCAGCGACGTCCAGGCCGCGTATTCCGGCGTCTGGAAAATCTTGGTCAGGTCACGCGGGTTGGACAGTTCGGTCCAGCTGTCCATCTGGAACAGCGAGGGGTTGGCCCCAGTGATCAGGGGCGCATGGGCGGCAGCGGCGATCTTGGCCATCTCGCCCAACAGTTCCACATCGGGGGGCGAGTGGTCGAAGTAATAGTCGGCGATCAGCGTGCCGTAAGGCTGGCCACCCAACTGGTCAAATTCCTCGCCGTACAGCTTCTTGAAGATCGGCGATTGGTCCCAGGCGGTGCCCTTGAACTTGCGCAGCGTCTTGGACATCTCTTTCTTCGAGATGTTCATGACGCGTATCTTCAGGTTCTCATCCGTCTCGGTGTTGTTCACCAGATAGTGCAAGCCCCGCCACGCGCTTTCCAGCGCCTGGAAATCGGGGTGGTGCAGAACCTGATTGATCTGCTCGGTCAGCTTCTTGTCGATTTCGGCGATCATGCCCTGGATCGACTTCAGCGCGTCGTTCGAGATCAGCGCGGTGTTGGCAAGCGCCTGTTCGGCCAGCGTCTTGACCGCCGCCTCGACCGCAGATTTCGCCTGATCGGACTTGGGGCGAAACTCCTTGTTCAGCAGCGAGGAGAAGTCGGACAGTTCGGTCGTCTGGACCCCGGCCTGTGCGCCGGTCTGGGAAGCTTCAGCCATCTATCACTCCTCCGCTTCGCCTTTGGGGGCGGCTGCCAGGGATTTCAGCAGTGCCGGGTCTTTCATGACCTGACCGATCAGTTCTTCTGCACCGGTCTTGCCATCCATGTAGGTCATCAGGTTGGACAACTGGGTGCGCGCCTCCAGCAGCTTGCGCAGCGGTTCGACCTTGCGGGCGATGGCGGCGGGGCTGAAATCGTCCATCGATTCAAAGGTGATGTCGACGGCGATGTTGCCTTGGCCCGTCAGCGTGTTGGGCACCGAGAAGGCCGCGCGCGGCTTCATCGCCTTCATCCGCACGTCAAAATTGTCGACGTCGATTTCCAGGAACTTGCGGTCGGCCACAGCCGGAAGCGGCTCTTCGGACTTGCCCGACAGGTCGGACATGACGCCCATCACGAAAGGCAACTGCACCTTCTTCTGCGCGCCGTAAAGTTCGACGTCATATTCGATCTGGACCCGGGGCGCCCGGTTCCGCCCGATGAACTTCTGCGAACTGGTGCTCATGAAACGCTCCTTGATGTGGGGTTCGGGGTTCTTGGTCTATCTGCGAAAGGTCTGGGGGGCTTTGCGTGGGGCAAGCGCGGGTCAGTCATCATCGTCGATCCCGCCAATCATTCGGACATTTTCCAGACCCAGCGGTGCCATGTCCTTCATGATCGCCATGAAATCCGCGCCCACCAGCCGTTTGGCGCGTTCCAGGATGATCGGCACCGGGCTGGAGGGTTCGTAGCGCTTGAAATATTCGATCACGCGGTCCAGCGCGGCCTTGGCATCGGCTGCCGTCTCAACGGCGCCCGACAGGCCGCCACCACCGCCAGCCCGACGTGGAGCGGCAGCGACCGGGGCCACGTCCCGATCCTCCTCGGCCTCGTCTTCCGGGGCTTCCTCGGCGGGAGTGTCTGACACCACATGCTCGCCCACATGGCGCACGATGACCTTGGCCATCTTGATCGCGTCATCGATCGAGAAGTCGACCCCGCTGGCCTTGCGCCCGATTTGCTTGTCGATCGCGGTCAGGTCGGACAGGATCTGTCTGGCCGCAGCCAGCGTGGCGGCAAGGGTTTCGGGGTTGGTGTCGGCAAAGGCCGCGTTGACGCCGGCCCGGTCGAATTCGGCACTTTGCCCCTCGGCCAGCGCCACTTCGCCATAGCCTTGCTGGATGTTCATCAGGTTGAGCCGCCCGAAGGTCCGGCTTTGGGTCAGGGGCGTCCGGCGCAGATAGCGCAGCGTGGTGGAAATCCCGGCCAAGCCGCGCACCGCATTGCAGCGCATCGTCGCGTCGTTGTTGTCATCCGCGTCAAGGATCGGGTGGCAGGTGTCCCACCGCTCTTCCAGACAGCGGCGGATATAGGCCACGGCATCGGCAAACCCGGTCAGGCCTTTGGTGTTCAGCCGCGCATCGGCCAGCATGACCGCGATGCGGATGTCATGGCTGCGGTCCAGAAGGGCAAGGGCACGAGTCTCGACATCGCGAAAATCCGGTTCTTCGCCCGCAATGATGTCATTTCCGGCCTGACGTTCTTCCCCCGGAGTAGCAACCCGCTGCAACTCCATGAAGTCGAAGTCATATTCCAGATCCTCCCCACTTGCACCGTCACTCTCGCGGTCGGCAAGAAGCGCGTCCAAGTTCATCCAGGCCTCCCGACCCGGTTCGTGCCGGGCCTTCAATCATTCTTCCAGCGCCGCAGCAAAACCCGAGGACATGGCGCTGGTCCGTCAGCGGGTCACCGGAACAAAAGATAAATGGCACCTACTCGAAAGGTAGAATGCAGCAACTTTCGGTACTATGACGACAGGAGGTCCCCTTCTGTCAATCGTCTCGTAAGACTCTCGGCATTTTCTAGGCGATGCGCTGAGTTAGCGCAGGTTTCTGACGTGTTGCACGAGGCTTGCAAGGCTGGCGTGCGGCCAAGGACCGGGCCGGCAAGATCGCCTTGCGGTTGAATGACTTGAACGCCGCTCTGCCCTCGCCAAGCGCCTGCGCTTTCCGCCGAAGCGACCGGGAACCCAAGGGCCATCCCGCCCATTGGGTCCTTGTCACGGACGGCACTCTCAACCGCTGCATGACTTTAAGGCGCAGTCCCTGCAAATCGTGACTGGTCCGTGAATAGGCATTGAAATTGCCTTCGTTCGCTCGCAAGACTTCGCCTCAGCGGACGATTGATCCCGAAGCCCCAACCGAAAGCCTTCCCATGCGGACACGAATTCTTGTCCTACTGTCGGCCCTTTTCGCCGCAGCCCTTGCGCTGCTGGGCGGAGTGGCAACGGCCCAGACAACAACCACACCCACCACCGGCGTTGTGGCCAACGCACCGCCCGTGGTCACCAGCCACACCGATGTCTCGGTCGGCGCCTATATCCTGCGCCTGTCCAACGTCTCGCCGCAGAACGGCACCTTCGACGTCGACATGTGGCTGTGGTTCCGCTGGAAGGGCGCGGATGTGCGGCCCGACCAGACATTCGAGATCGTCAACGGCGGCAATGTGCAAAGGACCGAGCCTGCCTTGGTCGACGACAACGGGGTGAATTATTCGCAAGTCCGCGTGCAGGCCACGATCTTCCACGATTTCGACGTGCGCCGCTTCCCGCTCGACAACCATCTCATCACCATTGAGCTTGAGGATGCCAACCTCAACGGCGCGCAACTGACCTATTCGGTGGATGAAGGCATGGCGCTGGACCCCTCGGTCCGCGTGTCGGGCTGGAAGGTGGCCCTGCAACCCACTCAGATTGTCGACCACGTCTACGCCACCGACTACGGCCTGCACAGCGCCGGACCCGATGCCTCGAAATACTCGCGCCTGACGCTGGGGATTTCCTTGGAGCGGACAAGCTATGGGCCGCTGTTCAAAAGCTTCTGGATCTCGGCCTTGGCGGTTCTGCTGGGGCTTCTGGCTTTCCTGATCAAGTCCGACGACCTTGACGCCCGCTTCGGCATGGGGGTGGGTTCGATCTTCGCGGCCTCGGCCAACGCTTTCGTCATCACCGGGGCGCTGCCGCCCACCACCGCCGTGACCTTGGCCGAGCAGATCAACCTCATCGCCGTGGGGGTGATCTTCATCGCCGTGTTCCTGTCGATCTTCTCGCTGCGCTTGCGCTACAAGGGTCGTGAGGAAGCCAGCCTGACGCTGGACTGGGTCGCCATGTGGGTGCTGGGGGCCATCTATCTCTTGGCCAATATCCTTGCCCTGATGTTCGACTTCTCCGGCGGAAACGGCTGATGCTGATCGGCATCGACTGGGGCGGCACCAAGATTGAAGGTGTCGCGATGGAACCGGACGGGCGCGAGTTGCTGCGCCTGCGGCAAGACACGCCCCGCCATGATTACAAGGGCTGCCTGCAGGCCGTGAAAGCGGTGATCGACCGGCTGGAGGCCGAGACGGGGCAAAAGGGCTCGATCGGCATCGGCATCCCCGGCTCTCTGGAGCCGGTCAGCCGTCTGGGCAAAGGCGCGTCGTCCACATGGCTTCTGGGCCAGCCGGTCGAGGCCGACCTGCAAGCCGTGATCCAGCGCCCGATCCGGGTGGAGAACGATGCCGATTGCTTTGCAGCCTCGGAGGCGGTGGATGGCGCGGGCATGGGCCATAACGTCGTTTTCGCGGTCATCCTTGGATCAGGTGCTGGTGCAGGCATCGCCGTGGGCGGCCGCGCGCACCATGGGCCCAACAACTCGGGCGGGGAATGGGGCCACAACCCCCTGCCCTTCCCCGATACGACCGAAATCCCGGGTGCGGCCTGCTATTGCGGCCGCCATGGCTGCATGGAAACCTGGGTCTCGGGCCGCGCGTTCGAGGCGCAATATGCGCTCCATACCGGGCAGGACCTGAAGGCTTGGGCTATCATGGAGCTGAAACGGTCCGGCGACCGCTTGGCCGGCATGCTCTGGGACCGCTATATCAACCGGGTGGCGCGCGGCCTTGCCACGGTGGTCAACAGCCTTGACCCGGATGTCTTCGTGATGGGCGGCGGCATGTCCAACGTCGACGAGCTTTACGACGACCTGCCGCGCGAGCTTGCAAAGCGCACCTTCTCAACCGTGTTTCACACGCCGATCCTGCGCAATGTCCATGGCGATGCCTCGGGCGTGCGTGGCGCGGCCTGGTTATGGAAAGACTGATGGACCTGACATCCCGTTACGACCTCTGCCACGCCCTGATCCACGAGGCGGGAGCCTTAGCACAAGGCTATTTCAACGACCTGGCCTCGCTGACGATCAAGTCCAAAGGCTTGCAGGACATGGTCTCGGAAGCCGATCTCAACACCGAATTGCTGATCAAGGAACGGATTTTCGAGGCCTTTCCCCAAGACGCCTTCCTTGGCGAGGAAACCGGTGTGACGGCCTTCGCCCCCGGCCAAGGCATCTGGGTGGTCGACCCGATCGACGGCACGCAACCCTTCATCTCGGGGATGGGCAACTGGTGCGTCTCGATCGCCTTCGTCTGCGAAGGGGTGATCCAGTTCGGCATGGTCTACGCGCCGGTAAGGGGCGAGTTTTTTGCCGGAGGCAAAGGCTACCCCGCCACCCTGAACGGCCAACCGGTCAAACGCCACCCGGGCAAGAGCTTGCGCGAGGGCATCACCGGCATGGGCTATTCCACCCGGCTGAAACCCGAAGCCTTCCTGCGCCCCTTCGAGGGCCTGTTGCGCGAGGGTGGGATGTTCTTCCGCGACGGCTCGGGTGCATTGAACCTCAGCTACGTCGCCGCGGGCCGGCTGCTCGGCTACTTTGAGCCCCACATCAACTCCTGGGACTGCCTCGGCGCCATTGCGGTGATTGAAGCCGCAGGACTGCGCGTGAACGACTTTCTGGCCAATTACGGCCTGACCAAAGGCAACCCGGTCATCGCCGGTGTGCCGGAGGTCTATGACGACCTGCTGCGCCTTTCCAAACTCTGACGGAAACGGGCCCGCCGTTGCCGGACGCTGACGCGCCCGTCCCCGGCGGGCGGAAGCCGCGATAAATCGCGGCGAAAAGGGGGGCCTCGGCCCCCCTCGCGCTGACGCGCTCACCCCGCGAGGATATTTATGCAAGTATGAAAGGGGCAAGACACGGGCTCTTGCGCTTGCTCTTTTCCCAAATACTCCCGCGCGGCGCGCCCTTCACCCGAGCCGGTTGGCGCTTGCGCCAGAGGCGAGACAAGAGGCTTGCGCGGCACGCGCTCTCTTTAACAAGAGGCTAACAAAAGGCGCAACTGTTTGGTATTTCAAAGCGTTATACGGGATTGCACGCGTGCAATCCCGCCTATTAACGCCGCCTAGAAGAAGGCCTGCAGCCCGGTGATCGCCCGGCCGAGGATCAGGGCGTGGACGTCATGGGTGCCTTCATAGGTGTTGACCGTCTCAAGGTTGACCATGTGGCGCATGATCTGGAAATCTTCCGAAATCCCGTTGCCGCCGTGCATGTCACGCGCCCAACGGGCGGCGTCCAGCGCCTTGCCGCAGTTGTTGCGCTTGATGATCGAGATCATCTCGGGCGCCGCATTGGCCCCGTCCATGAGACGCCCCACGCGCAGGCAGGCCTGCAGGCCCAAGGACACCTCTGTCATCATGTTGGCGAGCTTCAGCTGGAACAGCTGGGTCTGCGCCAGGGGTTTGCCGAACTGCTTGCGGTCAAGGCCATATTGCCGCGCCGCGCCCATGCAGAACTCGGCAGCCCCCATCACACCCCAGGCAATGCCATAGCGGGCGCGGTTGAGGCAGCCGAAGGGGCCCTTCAGACCCTCGACGAAGGGCAGCAGCGCGTCCTCGCCGACTTCCACATCCTTCATCACGATCTCGCCGGTGATCGAGGCGCGCAGCGACAGTTTGCCGCCGATCTTGGGGGCCGTGAGGCCTTGGGTGCCCTTGTCCAGCACGAAGCCGCGGATCTTGCCGCCATGGGCTTCCGATTTCGCCCAGACCACGAAGACATCCGCGATGGGCGCGTTGGAGATCCACATCTTGGCGCCGTTCAACACATAGCCGCTGGCCGTCTTCTTCGCATGGGTCTTCATGCCAGCCGGGTCCGATCCCGCATCCGGCTCGGTCAGCCCGAAGCAGCCGATCCATTCGCCCGAGGCCAGTTTCGGCAGATACTTCTGGCGCTGCGCCTCGGTTCCATAGGCAAAGATCGGGTACATCACCAGCGAGGACTGCACCGACATCATGGAGCGATAGCCCGAGTCCACCCGCTCCACTTCGCGCGCGATCAGGCCGTAAGCGACGTAGGACGCACCAAGGCCGCCGTATTCTTCCGGAATGGTCGCCCCCAGAAGGCCCATCTCGCCCATTTCGCGGAAGATAGCCGGGTCGGTGCTTTCCTCGCGGTAGGCCGCGATCACGCGCGGTTGCAGCTTTTCCTGCGCATAGCTGCGGGCGGCTTCGGAGAGCATCCGCTCTTCCTCGGTCAGTTGGTCGGCCAGCCGGAAGGGGTCTTGCCAGTCAAAGCGGCCGAGATCGGGGGCGTCCTTGGCTTTGAGTTTCGGGCGTACGGGCATTTGATCGGACATGACACTCTCCATCATTCTTTCCTGACTTCTGCCACAAACTGGGTCAGAATACCATCGAAACGACCTCACCATATCATGAGGAAAGCTCATATGCTGGCGCGCCGCTATCTGCCTTCAATCCCGTCCCTGCTGGCCCTGGAGGCGGTGGATCGTCTTGGCTCGGCTTCGGCTGCGGCGGAGGAGTTGAACCTGACGCAAGGTGCCGTCAGCCGCCAGTTGCAGGTTCTGGAGGGGCAATTGGGCGTCACGCTGTTGATCCGCGACAAGCAGCGGCTGCGGCTGACCCCTGCCGCCGCCGATTTCGTGGCCGAGGCACGGCGCACCCTGCACCGGTTGGCCGTAGCCTCGCTGACGTTGCGGGCGAACCCGACCGGGGGTGCGCTGAACCTTGCCATCCTGCCCGCCTTTGGCATGCATTGGCTGGCGCCCCGGCTGGCCAAGTTCGCGGGCCTGCATCCGGAGGTGACGGTCAACCTCTCCACCCGGCTGAAACCGTTTGACTTCACCGACAGCGCCTTTGATGCCGCCATCCACTACGGGCGGCAGGATTGGCCGGGGGTCGAATACCTGAAGCTGATGGAGGAAGAGATTCTTGCCGTCGCAGCGCCTGCGTTCGAGCCGCTGGACGCGGCGCGGGATGTCCTTGCCCTGCCCCTGTTGCAACTGGAAAGCCGCAGTGGCGACTGGGGGCGCTGGCTTGCGCATCATGGGGTACCGAATTCACGGCCTCCTGCCATGCTGTTCGACCAGTTTGCCACCATGCAGCAGGCGGCAGTCCACGGCATGGGGGCCGCGCTGTTGCCGCTGTTCCTGATTGGGCGCGAGTTGGCCGAGGGCCGTCTGGTGCCGCTGTACGGCCCCGCAATCCGGTCCTTGGGCAGCTATTACCTCGTCTGGCCCAAGGATCGGCCACGGCGCGCACCCTTGGCCTCTTTCACCGCCTGGCTGACTTCGGAGCCATAGAGCCCGTCTTGGGGCATGGACAAGGCAAGACGGGCGCGCCAGTATCCCGGCCATGACGGATGTGCTCATCATAGGCGGCGGACTTGCTGGGGCGGCGGCAGCGTTGTGGCTGGCCGATCTGGGACGCAGCAGCCTTGTCGTCGAGGCGCGCGCGCGTCTGGGTGGTCGGGCGCATTCGCGCGACTGGGGCAATTCGGGCGGTCCGGTGGAATATGGCGGCGGCTGGATCAGGGCGGATCATGATCAGATGATCGGCCTGACCCAGCGGCTTGGCATCAGACTGGTGCCAAGGGCTGAGATTACGGGGCACAGCTACTTTCGTGACGGCGTCTGGCGGGCCGATCCGGCCGAGGACATGGCCACGCACGAGTCCGCCATGGCCAACTTTCTGGCGGACGCCTCCGGGATGGCAGAGGACACCGCGCCCCCCCGGATGATCCACGGCATGACGCTGCAGGACTATCTGGATCACCGCGTCTATCCGGCTTCGGTCCGGCGTGAGATCATGGCGTGGTGGTCCATCTCTGGCTCCGCCGCGCCGGATGTGGTGGGCGCGGATGAATATGTGACGCCAAAGCTTGCCAAGGGGCTGATGATCAAGCTTGAGGAACTGGCTTTCACCGCAGAGACCGGTGTCGCCAGCATCGCCCAGCGGGCGATTGCCGCCTCCGGTGCTGGGACCGTGCTTGGCGATGCGGTGGAGCGGGTCGAGGACCTGGGCGGCAGGGTGCGCGCCACCCTCGCCTCGGGCCGGGTGGTGGAGGCGGCGACGGCCCTTGTCGCCCTGCCGGTCAACGCCCTGTCGCAAATCCGCTTCGTGCCGTCCTTGTCGCCAGCACAGAACAGCCTGCGCCGCTCGGGCCATGCGGGGCGGGCCCTGAAGCTTTTGATCCGCGCCAAGGGGCCGCAACCGGGGCATCTGGCAACGGGTGAGACCCTGGGCATCCGCTGGATCTATGCCGATCGCATTCTGCCGGATGGCACGACCTTGCTGATCGCCTTTGGCCTTGCCGATGACATTGGGGAACCGGACCGCGCCACAGTGGAAACCGTACTGAATGCGGCGTTTCCCGGGGCGGAGTTGGCAGGCTTTGACTGGCACGACTGGACACAAGACCCATTCGCGCGCGGCACCTGGGTGTCTCCGGTCATGGCGACGCTGCCCGCTTACGCACCCGAGCATTGGGGCCTGCGCGGGCGGCTGGCCTTTGCCGGGTCTGACCTTTACAGCGCCGAGCAGGGCTGGATGGAAGGCGCTTTGCTGACCGCTCGCGCTGCCGTGGCGGCCCTTGAAACTTGCCTGCAACAGGACCTCTGACATGATGAAGATTGGCGACGTCTCTTTCTGGTATGCCGACATCGGCCTGCCTGCCACCCGCCGCCCTGCGCTGGCCGGGGATACGACAGCGGATGTCGCGATCATCGGGGCGGGCTTCACCGGACTTTGGGCGGCGTGGTATCTGATGCAAGCCAATCCGGCGCTGAAGGTGCTGGTGCTGGAGCGTGAGTTTGCGGGCTTTGGCGCCTCGGGGCGCAATGGCGGCTGGTGCATGGGGACTTTGGCTTGGGACCATGACCGCTATGCGGCGACGCATGGGCGTCCGGCGGTGGTTGAGATGGCAAAGCATCTGGAAGGCACGGTCGAGGAGATCATCAAGGTCTGCGAGGACCAAGGCATCGACGCCGACATCCTGCGCACCGAGGTTCTGATGTTCGCCCAGAACAAGGCGCAATTGGCGCGGCTGGACGCAGAGGTGGCGCACCAAGCCGAATGGGGTCAGGCGCACCGCTACCGCGCGCTGACACCCGAGCAGGTGGCGCAGCGGATTACCATTCCGGGCGCCTTGGCGGGCATGACGATCTCTGGCGTGGCGCGCATCCAACCCGCCAAGCTGGTGCGGGGTCTGGCTGAGGCTGTGGAACGCGCAGGCGCCGTGATCCATGAAGGCACCGCCGTTCTGTCCTATGACAAAGGCGAAGTGATCACCGACAAGGGCCGCGTGAAAGCGCCGATCATCCTGCGCTGCACGGAAGGTTTTACGCCGGGCTTTCCGGGCCACGAACGCGACTGGATTCCGCTGAACTCGGCCCAGATCGCAACACCGGTGCTGCCGCCCGAGGTCTGGGCCAAGATCGGCTGGGACAACAACGAGTTGATCGAGGATGCGGCGAATTCCTACTGCTACTGCCAGCGCACGCGTGAGGGGCGCATTACGGTCGGTGCGCGCGGGGTGCCCTACAAGTTCGGCTCCAAGATGGACAAGAACGGCGCGCCCGACCCTGAAACCATCCGCCGCCTGACCGAGACGCTGCACCGCCATTTCCCCGAGGCTGCCCCCTACGGGGTGGAACATGCCTGGTGCGGTGTCATCGGCGTGCCGCGCGATTGGTGTGCGACCGTGGGGCTGGACCGGGACACCGGGCTTGGCTGGGCCGGGGGCTATGTGGGCGTGGGCGTGTCCACCGCCAACCTCGCCGGGCGGACCTTGGCAGATCTCGCACTCGGGCGGCAGACGGCGATCACCAAACTGCCATGGGTCAACCGCAAGGTCCGCAAATGGGAGCCGGAACCCTTCCGCTGGTTGGGCGTGCATCTGATGTATGGGCTTTTGCGCGTGGCTGACAAGCGCGAGGACAGGCTTGGCATTCCACCGTCGAAATTCGCCAAGTTCGGCAACTGGCTGACGGGGCGGCATTAGGCTGACACGACGGGGGGCGCCAAAACTTTTCGTCGAAAAGTTTTGGCGGGCTGGCGACGCGGATTGGTTTGGGCTTGCGCCGTCAAGATTGCCCAGGTTCGGCAACGGGCAGAGGCGGCGTTTGGGAGACCAAAATTTTTCGTCGAAAAATTTTGGCGGGCTGGCCTTGGGGTTTGGCTATCCAGGTTGGGTCACTTGCCCAGAACGGCGCCCTGCACATCGACTGATCTTTGCACGTCGCGCAGCGTCAGGCTTTCGATCAACACAAGGTATCCCCAGAACACATCGGCAAAGACCTTGCGGATGCGGCAGGTGTCTTCGTCCGTGCAGTCTTCGCAGCGCTGGTAGGCCCGGCGCGACAGGCAGGGCAAGGGCGCAATCGGCCCGTCGATCATGCGCAGAAGTTCCGAGATCGACACCGTCTCTGGCGCCTTGATCAGTTGGTATCCGCCCGACCGCCCCCGCGTCGAGGCAATGATGCCCGCATTGCGGATCTCCAGCAGGATATGTTCCAGAAAGCGCTTGGGCGCCCCGGACCGCTTGGCGATTTCCTCGATTGTCAAAGCCTCGGGCGCGGGCATTGCCGCCTCGTCTGCCAGGGTCAGCAGGGCTTTCAGGGCGTATTTCATCTTTTGCGTGATCATGCCCAAGACCTAGACGGAACCCAAACGAGAATCAACGCGCCAAGCGTCGCAGATCTCCAGATTTCTGCGACACGGCCGCAGTCGTCGGCACAGTCGCGATGCGCAATCCGGCAGGGCAACCTGCGCGCCCGCCGCAGAAACTCCGCCGCCCCGGGGCACCGAGGATTGTGGCATCGCGCCTTAATCTCGTCGCAGTTCTGTTTGAATCGGCCCGCGCCGGGTCCAATTTTCGCCAAAACGCGCGCTTAAGCCTGACTTTGGGTTTCTGTGTCCGGTGCCTGTCTGGACCTGTCACATTGGAGGTTAGTTATGGCGACGATTACCGGTACCACTGGCAACGACACTCTGACCAGCTTGACTGGCAACGATCTTCTTCAGGGTCTGGCGGGCAACGACAGCCTCTATGGCGGCGGCGGTGACGACACGTTGCAGGGCGGCGCGGGCAATGACTCACTCGACGGCGGGATAGGCTTCGACTGGGTCGATTATTCGGCCTCGGCCACGGGTGTCACGGTCAACCTCGCCACCGGCGTGGGATCGGGCGGCGATGCGGCGGGCGATGTCATCACGCTGGGCACAGTCGAGGCGATCCTGGGCTCGGCCTCGGCGGACGTGCTGACCGGCGACGGGTTTGATAACCTTCTGAGCGGCGGTCTGGGCAATGACACGCTCGTTGGTGGCGCAGGCAACGACACGCTGATCGGCGGCGGCGGCAGCGACAGCATCGACGGCGGTATCGGTTTTGACTGGGTGGATTACACGGCCTCGGCGGCGGCGGTGAGCATCAACCTTGCGGGCACCAACTCGGGTGGCGATGCGGCCACTGATGTGATCGTGGCGCTGTCGGTCGAGGGCGTGATCGGTACAGCCCTGAACGACACGCTGGCCGGCGATGCCAACGCCAACTGGCTGAAAGGGGCTGCGGGCAACGACAGCCTGTCGGGCGCGGGCGGCGATGACACGCTGACGGGCGGGTCGGGCAACGACATCATCGACGGCGGCGCGAACAACGACACGGTCGACTATTCCGGCTCGGCGGCGGCGGTCAACGTCACGGTCAACGGCAACACCAACACCGGCGGCGATGCGCAGGGCGACGTGCTGACCACGGTGGAAAACCTAATCGGTTCGATCAATAACGACACGCTGACCGGCGATTCGGGCAACAACGTCCTGACGGGCGGCGCGGGCAATGACAGCATCGCAGGCGCTGCGGGCAATGACACGTTGGCGGGGGGCACCGGCAACGACGTCCTCGACGGCGGCGCCAACACCGATACGGTGGACTATTCCAGCTCAAGTGCGGCCGTGAACGTCACGGTCAACGGCAACACCAACACAGGCGGCGACGCGCAGGGCGACGTGCTGACCAACGTCGAGAATCTGTCGGGTTCAGCCAACAACGATACCTTGACCGGCGATACCGGCGTCAATGCCCTGTCGGGCGGCGGCGGCGACGACCTGCTGAAGGGTCTTGCCGGGGCCGACACCATCGACGGTGGCTCGGGCAACGACACGGTGGATTACTCGGCCTCGGTGACGGCGGTCAACGTCACGGTGAACGGCGCCTCCAACACCGGCGGCGATGCGGCGGGCGATGTGCTGACTACGGTCGAGAACCTGATTGGCTCGGCCAACAACGACACACTGACGGGCGACACCGGCAACAACGTCCTGTCCGGCGCAGGCGGCGATGATCTGATCAAGGGCGCTGCGGGCGCTGATACGATCGACGGCGGCACCGGCAATGACACGGTGGATTACACAGGCTCCACCGTTGCGGTGAACGTCACGGTCAACGGCAATGCCAACACCGGCGGCGATGCGGCGGGCGACGTGCTGACCAACGTCGAGAACCTGACGGGTTCGGCGCTGAATGACACGCTGACGGGCGACACCGGTGGCAACGTCCTGTCCGGCGCTGGCGGCGACGATCAGCTCAAGGGTCTGGCGGGGGCCGACACAATCGACGGGGGTACGGGCAACGACACCGTGGACTATTCCGCCTCCAGCGCAGCGGTCAACGTCACGGTCAACGGCAATGCCAACACCGGCGGCGACGCACAGGGCGACGTGCTGACCACGGTCGAGAACCTGATTGGCTCGGCCAACAACGATACGCTGACCGGCGACACCGGCAACAACGTCCTGTCGGGCGGCGGCGGCGACGATCTGATGAAGGGCCTTGCCGGAGCGGATACGATTGACGGCGGTTCGGGCAATGACACGGTGGATTATTCCGCCTCGTCTGCCGCCGTGAACGTCACGGTCAACGGCAACACCAACACCGGCGGCGATGCCGCAGGCGACTTGCTGACCACGGTCGAGAACCTGATCGGTTCCGCCTTCAACGACACGTTGAACGGCGATTCGGGCAACAACGCGATCTATGGCGGGACGGGCAACGACGTCCTGACCGGGGGTCTGGGCGCCGACACAATCGACGGCGGCGCGGGCACCGATACGATGGACTATTCCTCGTCGGCGGCAGCGGTATCCATTGCCATCGGCGGTGCTGCGGGCGTCGGCGGCAATGCGGCGGGCGACCTGCTGACCACGGTCGAGAACCTGATCGGTTCGGCCTTCAACGACTCGCTGAGCGGCGATACCGGCGCCAACGCGCTGTCGGGGGCTGGCGGCGACGATCTGCTGAAGGGTCTGGCGGGGGCCGACACCATCGACGGCGGTGCGGGCAACGATACGGTGGACTATTCCGCGTCCAGCGCTGCGGTCAACGTCACGGTCAACGGCAACGCCAACACGGGCGGTGATGCGCAGGGCGATGTGTTGACGACGATCGAGAACCTCACCGGTTCGGCGTTCAACGACACGCTGACGGGCGACACCGGCAACAACGTCCTGTCGGGCGGTGGTGGGGACGATCTGCTGCGGGGCCTTGCCGGGATCGACACGATCGACGGGGGCACGGGCATCGATACGGTGGACTATTCCGCCTCGTCCGTGGCGGTGAACGTCACGGTCAACGGCAATGCCAACACCGGCGGCGATGCGCAGGGCGATGTACTGACGACGGTGGAAAACCTCATCGGCTCGGCCAACAACGACACGCTGGCAGGCGACGGCGGTGCCAACCAGCTTCTGGGCGGCAGCGGCAACGACAGCATCACCGGCGGCGCGGGCGCTGACACGATTGACGGCGGCGTGGGCACGGCGGACGTGGTCAGCTATGCGGCATCCTCGGCTGCGGTCAACGTGACCATCGGCGGTGCTTACACTGGCGGCGATGCGGCGGGCGACAGCGTCACCAACGTCGAGGGTGTTACGGGGTCGGCCCTGAACGACACGCTGGCGGGTGACAGTGCGGCCAACATCCTGTCGGGCGGCAATGGCGACGACAACCTGCGCGGCTTTGGCGGCGCGGACAGCATTGACGGCGGCGCGGGCACCGATACGGTCGACTATTCGGCCTCAAGCGCCGCGATCAACATCACCATCGGCACCGGTTCGGGCCTTGGCGGCGACGCGGCGGGCGATGTGCTGACCACGGTCGAGAACCTTGTCGGCACCAACTATGCCGACACTCTGGGCGGCGACGCCTCGAACAATCAGCTTTACGGCGGCGCCTTGGGCGACAGCCTGAACGGCGGCACCGGCAACGACAGCCTGTACGGCGGGACCGAGAACGACACCCTGATCGGGGCTGCCGGCAACGACGTGATCGACGGCGGGGCCGGGGTCGATACCATCGACTATTCGGCCTCGGGCGCTGCGGTCAGCATCACCATCGGCGGTGCCGCAGGCGTGGGCGGCGATGCAGCGGGTGACCTTGTCAGCAATGCGGAAATCGTCATCGGTTCGGCCTTCAACGACACCCTGTTCGGCGATGCGGGCAACAACGGGCTTTATGGTGGCATCGGCAACGACAGCCTTGCGGGCGGTGCCGGGGCTGACACGATTGACGGTGGCGCGGGGATCGACACGGTGGATTATTCCACCTCGACCTCGGCCGTGGCGGTCACGGTGGGTGCTGGTGCTGGCACCGGTGGCGACGCTGTGGGCGACGTTCTGACCAATATCGAGGGCATCACCGGATCGGCCTACAACGACAGTCTGGGCGGCGATGCCAATGCCAACTACCTTTATGGCGGCAACGGCGACGACAACCTGAACGGCGGCGCGGGCGCTGACACGATCGACGGCGGTGCGGGGATCGACACGGTCGACTACTCCGGCTCGACCACGGCGATCACGATCACGGTGGGTACCGGCTCGGGTGTGGGCGGCGATGCGGTGGGCGACGTGCTGACCAACATCGAGGGTGTTTACGGCACAAACCTTGGCGATGGCATCACCGGTGATGCGTCCAACAACGTGCTGGGCGGCAACGGCGGGGCCGACCTTCTGTCCGGCGCTGCAGGCAACGACAGCATCTATGGCGGCACCGAAAACGACACGCTGGTCGGCGGCGCCGGCAATGACGTGCTGAACGGCGGCGATGGCAGCGACACGGCGGACTATTCCGCCTCGGGCACAGCCATCACCGTCAACCTTCTGGCCGGTACCGCCAGCGGCGGCGACGCCGCAGGCGATACACTGACCCAGGTCGAGAACATCATCGGAACCACCGGCGCGGACAACATCACCGGCGACGCCAGCGACAACACGCTGACCGGCGGCGTCGGCGCCGACAGCCTGTACGGCGGCGACGGCAACGACTGGCTGACCGGCGGGACCGGCAACGACATCATCAGCGGCGGCAACGGCAACGACACCTACGACATCAGCGCCTCGACCTCGGCCATCACGGCGAACCTGGCACTTGGCACCTTCACCTCGGCCTCGGAAGGCACCGACACCGTTACCTCGGTTGAGAACATCGCGACCGGCGCCTATAACGACACCCTGATCGGGTCGAGCGGCGACAACATCTTCCGCGGCGGCGCGGGGGCAGACAGCATCACCGGCGGTGGCGGCACCGACACGCTGGACTATGCGACCTCGACCCTTGGGGTAACGATCAACCTGGCCTTGGGCACAGCCTCGGGCGGCGATGCGAATGGCGATATCTATACCGGGATCGAGAACGTCACCGGCTCTTCCCAGGGCGACAGCCTGACCGGGGATAGCTTCGACAACGTGCTCATCGGCGGCGCAGGCGCTGACTCGATCGACGGCGGTGCCGGCAATGACATGCTGTCCTATGCAAGCTCGGCCTCTGGCGTCATCATGGACCTGACGCTGAACGGCTTCGGCTATGGCGGCGATGCGGCGGGCGACAACGTCAACGGAATCGAGAACCTGACCGGGTCGGGCTATAATGACACGTTGGTCGGCAACAGCAGCGGCAACCTGATCTATGGCGGCGCTGGCAACGACTCGATCTCGGGCGGCAGCGGCGAGGCTGCCGACGCCCCCGGCGACACGCTGTACGGCGGATTGGGCAACGACACCTATGTCGTCGACAACGCCAATGACGCGATTGCCGAAAACGCCAGCGCAGGCACCGATCTGGTGCAAAGCAACATCGACTGGACGCTGGGCGCCAACTTCGAAAACATCACCCTGACCGGCCTGCTGGGCATCGCGGCCACGGGCAACGAGCTGAACAACGTCATCACCGGCAACAGCGTCGGCGGCAGCCTGCTGCCCGAGGCGGGCGACAACCTGCTGCAGGGCATGGCGGGCAACGACACGCTGATCGGCAACGGCGGCGAGGATACGCTGGACGGCGGCACCGGCAACGACAGCATGGTGGGCGGCATCGGCAACGACGTCTACATCGTCGACAGCCTGACCGATGTCGTGGTCGAAAAGACGCTTGAGGGGGCCGACACGATCAAGACCACCCTCAGCCTGTCGCTGGTCAACTATGCCTTCGTCGAAAGCCTGGCCCTGACCGGTACCGGCGACATCAACGGCACCGGCAGTTCGGTGGCCAACGGCATCTCGGGCAACAGCGGCAACAACGTGCTGAACGGGATGGAGGGCAATGACTCGATCTGGGGCAATGACGGCAACGACACGATCGACGGCGGCACCGGCAGCGACTCGATGCTGGGCGGGGCAGGCAACGACACCTATTACGTCGATGTGACCACCGACACCGTCAGCGAGGATGTCGACAACGGCACCGATACGGTGATTTCAACCGTGACCAAGACGCTGTGGGCCAATGTCGAAAACCTGACCCTGGGCGGTGTGGTGGCGCTGAACGGCACCGGCAACCTCAGCGACAACGTCCTGATCGGCAACGCTGCGGCCAACACGCTGATGGGCATGGAAGGTACCGACACCCTGTACGGCGGTGACGGCAATGACTCGCTGGACGGCGGCACCGGCATCGACTCGATGGACGGCGGCGCGGGCAACGACACCTTCGTGGTCAACGTCGCGGGCGATCTGACGGTCGAGGCCTTGGGCGGCGGTACGGATCAGGTCAACTCGACCATCACCTGGACGCTGGCCAGCAATGTGGAAAACCTGCTGCTGACCGGTTCGGTCGCGGTTAACGGCACCGGCAACGAGCTGGCCAACATCATCACCGGCAATACCAGCAACAACGCGCTGTATGGCATGGACGGCAATGACCAGCTGTACGGCGCCTTCGGCAACGACACGATGGACGGCGGTGCGGGCAACGACACCATGACGGGCGGCGCAGGCAACGATACCTTCATCATCGACTCGGCGGGCGATGTCGTGGTCGAGGGACTGGGCGGCGGGACCGACACCATGGTCACCTCCTCCAACATCTCGCTGTTTGCCAATGTCGAAAACCTGGTGATGACCGGGACCGCGGACCTTTCGGCCAACGGCACCGATGTGGCCAACGTGCTGACCGGCAACAGCGGCAACAACGGGCTGTACGGCGGGCTCGGCGACGACTCGCTGGTGGGCGGGGCGGGCAGCGATACGCTGGACGGCGGGACCGGGGCCGACACGATGGCGGGTGGGGCGGACAACGACACGTTCTATGTCGACTCCGCCAGCGACCTCATCCAGGAGCTCCTGACCGGCGGGACCGACACGGTCTATGCCTCGGTCAATTACTCGCTGGCGACCAACGGCAACAATGTCGAGACGCTGATCCTGACCGGCACGGCGCTGAACGGGACGGGCTGGACGAACGACAACACCATCACCGGCAACACGCTGAACAACGCGCTGGATGGCGGTGCGGGCAATGACACGCTGAACGGCGACGTGGGCAACGACACGCTGACCGGCGGGTCGGGCGATGACAGCCTGCTGGGCGGCGCTGGCGACGATACCTACTTCCTCGACAGCGCGGGCGACAGCGTGACCGAGGCTTCGGGTCAGGGCTATGACACGGTCAACGTCGTGAACTTCGATTTCACGCTGACCGACAATCTGGAAGCTCTTGTTCTGGGCGGCACCGGCCCGCTGAACGGCACGGGCTCTTCGCTGGCCAACCGGATGACCGGGAACACGGGCGCAAACCTTTTGTCCGGCATGGGCGGCAATGACACGATCGACGCCGGTGGCGGGGCGGATACGCTGAACGGCGGCACTGGCGATGACAGCATGACCGGCGGTCTGGGCAATGACACCTACTATGTTGACAGCCTGAACGACACGCTGCTGGAAGACTCCATCGTGGGCAGCGGCACCGATGTCGTGATCGCCGCGATCAACTGGACACTGGGCAACAACCTTGAAAACCTGACGCTGGATGGGCTGACCAACCTGAACGGCACCGGCAATGAACTGGCCAACCTGATCACCGGCAATGCGGGCGACAACTTGCTGAGCGGTCTGGGCGGCATCGACACGCTGGATGGCGGTGACGGGAATGACCAGCTTTACGGCGGTCTGGCCAATGACGTGCTGACGGGCGGGGCGGGCAACGACCTCATGGACGGCGGCGCGGGGATTGACTCGATGACGGGCGGGGCGGGCGACGACACCTATGTCGTCGACAGCGCGACCGACGGAATCACCGAGAATATGGGCGAGGGCACCGACACGGTTCAGGCCTCGGTCAGCTATGCCATGACCGCCAACGTGGAAAACCTGACCCTGACCGGAGTTTTGTCGATCAACGGAACCGGCAATGCTTCGGCCAATACGATCACCGGCAACGCTGCAGCCAACAGCCTGATCGGCAACAACGGCAACGACACGCTGATCGGCGGTCTGGGCAATGACACGCTGAACGGCGGGTCGGGCGATGACAGCATGCTGGGCGGCGGCGGGGATGACAGCTATATCGTCAACGTCACCACCGACATTGTGGTGGAACAGTCGGGCGAAGGCACCGACACCGTCACCAGCGGGGTCACCTGGACGCTGGGGGCCAATGTCGAGAACCTTGTCCTGTCGGGCACTCTGTCGGTCAATGGCACCGGCAACGATCTGGGCAACGTGCTGACCGGCAATTCTGGCGCCAACCGGCTGATGGGCATGGGCGGCGACGACCGGCTGATCGGCGGGGCCGGGGCAGACACGCTGACGGGCGGCACCGGGGCGGATCACTTCGTCTTCACCACGGCTTTGGGCAACGGCACCGACACGATCACCGACTTCAACGCTTTGGTCGGTGGCGCGGGTCAGGGCGACTATCTGGAGTTCCAGGGCTTGCTGGTGGGCCAGTTCGCCTATGTCGGCTCTGGAAGTTTCAGCGGCGGATCAGACAATTCCGAGGCGAAGATGATTGCAGGACAAGTGCAGATCGACGTGAACGGCGACGGTTCGGCGGATATCCTGATCAACATGACCGGGCTGACCAACGCGGCCCAGTTGAGCGCGCTGGACTTCCTGTGGAGCTGACCTGAGGCCGGTGCGCAGCCAACATTTCCCGGAGGGCGCGCGGCGGCCCCGGCTGGGGGGCTTGCGCCGCCCCCCAGACCCCCTGCGCCGGGAGGGCTGCGCACCCTCCCGGACCCTTGGCGGGATATTTGTGCCAGAATGAAGAAGGGGGGGCGGGGGCAACCCGGGCCCCTGCCCTGTGAAGTCAAGCCTTCAGGAGCGCTTCGATCTCGGCCCGCGAGGGCATCGACGGGGCGGTACCGGGGCGGGTGACCGAGATGCCGGCGGTGGCAGAGCCGAAGCGGACGGCGTCCACCGGGTCCTGACCTTCGGCCAGAGCTGCGGCAAAACCGCCGTTGAAGGCGTCACCTGCGCCGGTGGTTTCCACCACCGGACCGGCCTTGAAGGGTGGGACATGGACCGTGCGGGTGCCATCGTGGAACAGGGCACCCTTGTCCCCCAGCGTGATGATGGCAGCCCCTGCCCCAAGGGCCAACAGAGCTTTGGCGGCGGTTTCGGCCTCGGCCACGGAGGTCACCGGCAGGCCGGTCAGCGCCTCGGCCTCGGATTCGTTGGGGGTCACGTAGTCGCAGAGCGCCAGCATGCCTTCCGGGAGACTGGCTGCGGGGGCGGGATTCAGGATGGTGGTCACACCTGCGGCGCGGGCCAGATGCAGAGCATGGACGGCCACCGGGATCGGCTGTTCCAGCTGGGTGATGAAGACCTTTGCGCTGCGGATCAGATCCGCATTGGCATCGACATCCGCCGTCGAGATATCGGCGGCCGCCCCGGGCGAGATGATGATGGCATTGTTGCCGGTGCTGTCTTCCACGAAGATATAGGCCGCCCCGGTGTAGCTTTTGGGGTCTTGGGTGATGGCAGGCGTCACGCCCGCTTTCGCCCATGTGGCAAGGGCCATGTCGGCGAAGGGGTCTTGCCCCAGACGGCTGATGAAATGCGTCTCAGCCCCGGCCATGGCGGCCGCCACCGACTGGTTGGAACCCTTGCCGCCCGGCCCGAGCGCGAAGCTTTTGCCAAGGATCGTCTCGCCCATCTTGGGCTGGCGCGGGGCGCGGTAGGCGGTGTCGGCGACGAAGACGCCGAGTATGACGACCTTTCCCATCTTAGAACCCTACCCTCAATGCACCGAACCTACGGAATCCGGCGGGATCACGCCCTTGCGGAAGATAAAGCAGCCGTAGAAGCGCCGCTCGCCGGTCTGGATCACGGCATAGGCTTCCTTGGCGCGGTCGTAGAATTCGAAGCGCTCGATCGAGATCATTTCGCGCACGCGGCCTTCGGCGGCGTTGATCTTGGCCTGCACCTCGGCCTGTACGGGTTCGACCTTGTCAGGGGCACCCACGACTTCCATGCGGCCGGCGAAATCTTCGACGAACGTGTCGAGCGGCAGAACGGAAAGCACGGCTTCGACCGCCTCGGCGCAGGTCAGGTTGTCCATGCGGAGCAGTTCACCCAGCACCGTCTGGCGCGCGATGGCGTCAGAGGGGAAGTTGGTGTCGGCGATCACCAGCGTGTCACCATGACCCATGGCACGCAGGGCATAGAGCACTTCGGCATTGAGCCGGTTGTCGAGGTTCTTGAGCATCATTCCTCCCGGAGGTTTGCCTGCCAGCCGCCGGGGGTTTTGCACCCCCGGACCCCCGCAGGATATTTGAGCCAGTATGAAAGGGTTTGGCGGTTCAGGCCAGATGGTTGCGCACCGAGGTCGCCATGGCAAGGCCCAAAGTCTGCTGTGCTTCGGCTTCGTAATGGATGCCATCGATCGGGGAGACGGCGATGACCTCGCCGGCGTCAAAGAAGCCTGCGTCAAGGCGGGTGGTCATGGCTTGGATGGCC
>CANBRQ010000030.1 GCA_947371955.1 Paracoccaceae bacterium
CAACCGTCACACCAGAACTTCCGCCGTTAAGCGCTGGCGGCAAAGAACGGTGACCTATCCGGCTGAAAGCGCCTGAACGAGGCGGTTCTCAGATATCCGGAACAACCGTCAGACTTAATGGATATGGGAACTATTTGGGCGCTGATGAAAAGGGGGTGCGGGGGGTTACTCGACGCCTTCGGGCGGGTCGGCCACGATGCGGCCAGCGGTCAGGTCAACCGTGGGGATCACGGCGCGGGTGAAGGGCAACAAAAGGTCAGCGCCCGCGCCAGAGATTTCCAGCAGGTCGCCTGCGCCGTGGTTGTGCACGGCGCGCACTTTGCCCAAGAATGTGCCGCCGGGATCGCGCACGTCTAGGCCGATCAGGTCGGTGTGGTAGAATTCATCATCCGGCAAGCGCGGCAGGCGCTTGCGGTCGGCGTAAAGCGAGATGCCTTTCAGCGCATCGGCTTGGTCTTTGTTTTCAACGCCCGCAATGCGCGCGCCTAGGCCACCGGCCACGGGGCGGGTGAGTTTGATTTTGAACTGGCGCTGGCCATCTTCCGCCCAAAGCGGGCCATAGGCGGCGATGTCTTCAGGGTCAGCGCAGAAGCTTTTCAGCCGCACTTCGCCCTGCACGCCAAACGCGCCGGAAATCGCCCCGACACAGATGCGATCAGGGCCTTGGGCTTTGCCGTCATCTGCCATGGTTCCATCCTGTGGGCGAAGAAAAAGGGCGCCCCGATTGGGACGCCCGTTCAAGATCATTCAGCAGCAGGCGCTTCAGCCGCTGCGGCTTTCTTCTTGGCGCGTTCCGCCATAGCCTTGCCGGGAACAGCCGACTTGGGGTTCGAGCGGACGGTCTTGGGCAGCACGCCAGCGGCTTCCAGGAAACGTGCAACGCGGTCGGTGGGTTGCGCGCCTTTCGACAGCCAATCCTTGATCCGGTCCAGATCCATCTTGATGCGGTTTTCGTTGTCTTTGGCCAGCATCGGGTCATAGGTGCCCAGCTTTTCCAAGAAGCGGCCATCGCGCGGCATACGGCTGTCAGAGGCCACGATGGAATAGTGCGGGCGCTTTTTAGAACCGCCACGGGCGAGACGGATTTTCATGGACATGGTGTTTCTCCTTAACATGTCTTGGGGGCAGATGGGCACAATGCCCAAGCTGCGGGTTGGCTATTTTTGCAGGTGTTCGTGATGCCTGATGACTTCAGAGATGATGAAGGTCAGGAATTTCTTGGCAAATTCGGGGTCGAGGTTGGCATCTTGGGCCAGCCGTTCCAGCCGCTCGATCTGGCGAGCCTCGCGGGCGGGGTCGGAGGGCGGCAGGTCGTGTTGGGCCTTCAACTCGCCCACGGCCTGGGTGTGCTTGAAGCGTTCGGCCAGCGTGTAGACGAGGATCGCATCGAGCCGGTCGATCGAGGCGCGGTGGTCTTTGAGCACCGAAGCGGCGCGGGTGGTGGCGTCAGTCATGGCGGCATCCTGTGCGGCGTGATGGCGGTAGATCACTTCGGGTGGCGGATAGGGGGAGCGGGCGTCGGGGTCGAGGACAGCGCCCAGCTTTTCGCACAGGCGGTGCGAGCGGGTGTTGTCGGGATGGGTGTAGCTGACGGCGGTAGTGTAGGAGGTGTTGGCGAAGAACCAGTCACGGGCGGCTGTTGCGCCCTCGTAGGCCAGACCCTGGCCTTCGAGGGTGGCGTCCCACAGGCTCCACCCGAGTTCGGGCTCGAAATAGTCGTCGGGGAAGAAGGGGCCGATCAGGCCGATGGGGGCGTCGGAGCCCTTCAGGGTGACGGCGAAGAGGCTGAAGCCGTGCTTTTGCCATTGGGTCAGGACATCGGCGAATTCGAAGGCGGTTTTGTCGGCATCCCATGGGCCGCCCATCATGTGCGAGCGGTCCGAGGACCAGAAGGCGGTGCAGGCGGGCAGGTCGCTGGCCATGGGCAGGCGCAGGGTCAGGCGTTCGGTCGTCAGGGTCACGCTCATGCCTGCCCTCGGAAGCGGTAGGTCAGGGTGGCCATGCCGCCGGGGGTGGCGGCTTTGAGGTCCAGGATACCGCTCAGCCGTTCGGCCACGCGCTGCGAGGCGGGGTTGGCGGGGTCGATGTAGCTGACGATTGTGGGCAGGCCACGTGGGCCGAGGGCCCAGTCGCGCATGGCTGTTGCGGCCTCGGTCGCGTAGCCGTGGTGTTCGTGGGCGACGTCAAAGAGGAACCAGCCGAGTTCAGGCTCGGGGAAGATCGGGCCGTGGCAGACGGCGACCTGGCCGATGGGCTGGCCGTTCAGCGTGATGGTCAGGCCGCCGAGGCCGAGGAGCGTCCATTGTGCCACGTCATTGCAGAACCAGTCCCAGGCCTTGGCGGCATCGTGCGGGCCGCCCATCCACAAGGCGCGCGGGCTGGTGACGAAGGCGCGGTAGGCGGGGAAATCGGAGATCACCGGCAGGCGCAATACCAGGCGCTTGGTTTGCAGCGTGGGGTTTTGGGCATGGGCGGAAGGGCGGGGCCCAAGAATTTTCGGCGAAAATTCTTGGGATGCGCTGGGCTGGGGTGCGGTCATGCCGGGGCCCTCGCGTGGCGCCAGACCATATCTTCGGGGTCCTGCCGTGGTGCCTGGGCATCCAGCGTGGCGCCGAGGCGGCGGGCGACGGCGATGGAGGCGGCGTTGGCTTCATCGATGTAGCTGACAAGGCTGGAGACGGTCAGATGGGCGAAGGCCCAGTCGCGCAAGGCCGTTGCGGCTTCGGTGGCATAACCCTGACCCTCGTGGCCGTCGTACAGCATCCAGCCCAGTTCCGTTTCGGGGAAAAGCGGGCCGGCGTTGAGGCTGACCTGGCCGATTGTGATGTGCGTTGCGGTCAGGTCGATCATCAGGCCGCCGTGGCCGAACAGGGTCCAGCCGGCGATGTCATGGCAGAACATGCCCCAGGCGGTGCTTTGGCCACAGGGGCCGCCCATGTACGCAGCGCGGGGCGAGGCCATGATCGCGGCGAAGGCCGGGAAGTCAGGCAGGACCGGCAGGCGCAGGGTCAACCGCGCCGTATGGAGGGTGGGCGGCGTCATTTCTTCTTGAACATTCCCGACAGGCCCGACGGCAGCGAGGACATGCCGCCCAACGACTTTGGCAGGCTGGCGCCCAAGCCACCCATGCCGGATTTCATCGCTTTGGCGGCTTCTTCCAGTTGGGCGGGGTCCATGTTTTTCAGGTCGGGCATGCCAGCCGGGCCGCCGCCAGATCCCTTGGTGCCCATCATCTGGGCGATGGCTTGCTTCATCATGCCGCCCTTGCCCATCTTCTTCATCATCTCGGCCATCTGCTGGTGCTGCTTCAGCAGGCGGTTGAGTTCGGAGACCTCAAGCCCCGCGCCCTTGGCGATGCGACGCTTGCGCGAGGCTTGCAGCAGGTCGGGGTTGGCACGTTCCTTCTTGGTCATCGACTGGATGAGGGCAATTTGACGCTTGAGCATCTTGTCGTCAAAGCCGGCCTTTTCGGCGGCTTTCGCCATGCCGCCCATGCCGGGCAGCATGCCCATGATGCTTTGCATGCCGCCCATCTTGAGCATCTGTTCCAGCTGCATCCGCAGGTCGTTCAGGTTGAACAGACCCTTCTGGAAGCGGCGGGCCATGCGTTCGGATTGCTCGGCCTCGAAGGTTTCGCGCGCCTTTTCGACCAGCGCCACGATGTCGCCCATGCCGAGGATGCGGCCGGCGACGCGGTCGGGGTCGAAGGTTTCAAGGGCGTCCATCTTCTCGCCCATGCCGACGAAGCGGATGGGTTTGCCGGTGACGGCGCGCATCGACAGGGCCGCACCGCCGCGACCGTCGCCGTCCATGCGGGTCAGGACGACGCCGGAGATGCCGACCTTGTCGTTGAACTCCGTCGCCACGTTGACGGCGTCTTGACCCGTCAGGCCGTCGACGACCAGCAGGGTCTCGCGCGGCTGGGCGATGTCGCGGACGGACTGGATTTCGTCCATTAGCACTTCGTCGATGTGCATCCGGCCCGCGGTGTCGAGGAACAGCACGTCATAGCCGCCGAAGGACGCTTGGGTCTTGGCGCGCTTGGCGATTTGGACGGCGGTTTCGCCCTTCACTATAGGCAGCGAGTCGACTCCGATCTGACCCGCCAGAATAGCCAGCTGCTCCATCGCCGCCGGGCGGTTGGTGTCGAGCGAGGCGAGGAGGACGCGCTTGTTGTTCTTCTCTTTCAGGCGCTTGGCCAGCTTGGCGGTGGTGGTGGTCTTGCCCGAGCCTTGCAGGCCGACCATCAGGATCGTCGAGGGCGGGTTGTCGATCTTCAGCGCGTCGGCTTGGCCTTCACCGGCCAGAACTGCGATCAGCTCGTCATGGACGATCTTGACGACCTGCTGGCCGGGGGTGACGGATTTGGTGACCGCTTGACCGGTGGCGCGGGTTTTGACGGCCTTGATGAAATCGCGGGCGACGTTGAGGGAGACGTCGGCTTCCAGAAGGGCGGTGCGGACCTCGCGCAGGGCGGCGTCCACGTCAGCCTCGGACAAAGCGCCCGCCTTGGTCAGACGGTCGAAGACGCCACCAAGGCGTTCTGACAGGCTTTCAAACATGGCGCTTCTCCTGCGGTTGCGGCGATCTTGGCAAAATAGGGTGCGACACCCGTGGGCGCAACGCGCTGACGGATGGCTATCCCGGCAAAAGCCAAGGGACCGGAAGCGATGGGCCTCCGGGGAATTGGCTGCCGGATACGGGTTGCGGGGGCAAGAGTCAAGCGATCAGCGCTTGAGGTCGGCCTTGTTGCGGTAGAGCATCAGGGCTGAGATCAGCGCGATGGCCATGGCCGGCGGCGCAGAATCCCAGCCCAATGTTGCGGCATGAGCCACGGTGGCGGCCAGGGCGGCGATCAGGGTCAGGGCGGCGCCATAACCCGTGCGGCCCGGCACCATCAGCATCACGGCGGCGAGGATCTGAAAGAGCCCGGCGGGGTAATGCATCCACGGCGCTGCGCCCAGCACTGCGAAGCGGTGGCCCATTCGGTCATAGGCGAACAGAACCGCCAGCCCTGCGGCCAGCATGATCACGGCGACGGCGGCTCGGGTCAGGGCGGGGAAGGTGAAGATGCGCATGAAGCCTCCGCCCATCATTTAAGGCGGGCCGAGGCGGTTTCGCAAGGCTTTAGCCGTGGCGGTCAGGCCTTGGCGGTCAGGAACGAGATTTGCACGCGGTTGGCGTAGAGGGTGATGGCGGCCAGAACGCCGAGCACGAGGGCCGGAACGGCAGCACCGGCGCCCATTGTCGGCAGCAGTACGGTGAAGTGGGCGATCAGCGCGCCGACCATGGTGCAGAGCAACAGGCCAGCGGCATAGGCGGTGAAGCCGGGGACCCAAAGGAGGATGGCCGAGCCAACCTCGATGATGCCGGTGACATAGCGGAACCATTGGCCGACGCCCACGGCGTCAAAGGTCGCGACCATCATCGGAACGCCCGCCAGCTTGGCGAGGCCTGCGGCGGCGAAGGCGAGGGTCAGGACGGCGCGGATGCCCAGCAATACATTTTTGTTCATGGCGGTTTCCTTGGGTTGGCGGGTTGGCATGTCTATATTGCGGCATATTGCCACTTGCAGATTGGCGCGCAATTGGGCCAAAATCGCTAAGCCTTGTTCAGGAATGCACAGAGATGCTGGTTGATACATGGGATGAAATCCGCACCGCCTATCAGGTGGCGCGGTTGGGCACGGTTTCGGGGGCGGCGGATGTGCTGGGCGTGCACCACGCCACGGTGATCCGCCATATTGATGCTTTAGAGAAGCGGCTGGGCACCAAGCTGTTCCAGCGCCATGCGCGCGGCTATACGCCGACCGAAGCCGGACGCGACCTTCTGAACACTGCGCAGCGCACCGAGGAGCAGTTCGGCCAGCTTGTCAGCCGGATCAAGGGGCAGGGCGAGACGGTGACGGGGGAACTGGTCATCACCTCGATTTCCGGGATTGCGCATATCCTGACGCCGGTTTTTGGCGAATTTCAGGCGGCGCATCCGGACGTGATGATCCGCTTCTTTTCCGACATGCGGCTGTTCCGGCTGGATTATGGCGAGGCGCATGTGGCGATCCGTGCCGGGGCAGCGCCGGAGGACCCCGATTACGTGGTGCAGCCGCTGGTGCGGATGGCAGCGGCTTTGTACGCGTCAAAGGCCTATGTCGCGGCGCATGGTGTGCCTTCGGGGCCGCAGGATTATGGCCAGCACCGCTTCATCGGCCATGTCGAACCCGATGCCCGCGCCCCCTTCTACCGCTGGCTGCGCGAGACGGTGCCCCCAGAGGCCGTGACCTACCGCGCCAGCGAGCCCGAGGCGAACCGGGCGGCTGTGGTGGGGGGGCTGGGACTTGGCTTCCTGCCGGTGCGCGATGCCGAGCGGTTTCCCGATCTGGTCCAGGTCCTGCCGCCGGTGCCGGAGTGGGACTCGGCGCTGTGGATCGTGACCCATGTCGATCTGCACCGCACGCTGAAGGTGCAAAGCTTCCTGACGGTGCTGAAGAAGGCGGCGGCGGGCTGGGTCTGCACGTGATGGTGCAGGCATGACCTTGACCCGGCCCCAGATGGGGCATCTGGCGATGCTGAGTTTCTCGGCTTTGGTGGCGGGGTCGTTTTCCTTGGGCGCGCTGGCGGCACCGCTGATCTCGCCAGCGGCGCTGACGGTGGTGCGGTTCGGGCTGGCGGGATCGCTGGTGGGGCTGGCGGCCTATGCGACGAGCGGGGTGCCGAGGGCGGCTTTCGGCGCACCGTGGCGCTATCTGGTGCTGGGCGGGCTGCTGGCCTGCTATTTCGTGCTGATGTTCGAAGGCCTGCGCACGGCGGCGGCGGTGCCGACGGCGGCGGTGTTTACCTTGACTCCGGTGATGGCGGCGGGGTTCGGCTGGGTGCTGCTGCGGCAGGTGACCTCGTGGCGGATGGTTCTGGCGCTGGCCTTGGGGGCTACGGGTGCGCTGTGGGTGATCTTTCGCGGCGATGTTGCGGCGATTTTGACACTGCACGTGGGGCGGGGGGAGGTCGTGTATTTCTTCGGCTGCATTGCACATGCGCTCTATGCGCCGATGGTGCGGCGGCTGAACCGGGGGGAGAGCGCTTTGGTCTTCACCTTCGGCACGATGCTGGCGGGGTTTGTTTTGCTGTGCCTGTGGGGCGGGTCTGCGGTTCTGGCGACCGATTGGCTGGCCTTGCCCGCGATCGTGTGGATATGCCTCGCCTATGTGTCGGTAGCGGCTTCCTCGATGACCTTCGTGCTCTTGCAATACGCGAGCCTGAGGCTGCCCTCGGCCAAGGTGATGGCCTATACCTATCTGGTGCCGGTCTGGGTGATCCTGTGGGAACTGGCGCTGGGCCACGCCCCGCCGCCCTTTAACGTGCTGGCCGGTGTGGTGCTGATCATGGTCGCCCTTGGCTTGCTGCTGAAAGACGAGGGCTGAGGCCGCGCCTGTCGCTGGCGTTGATCCAAAGGAGCGCGCAAGGGCGCGCATTCCTTTTATCTCGCCTCTGGCGCAAGCGCCAACCGGCTCGGGCGAAGACGCTCCGCGGGGAGTATTTGGGCAAAGAGCAAGGGCAAGGGCGCGGTTTTTGCCCATTCATCCAGGTTCAAACATCCATTCTCACCTTTTCAGCCGGACTGCGGGTTGTAGGTCGCCCTGTCGTGTCCGCCGTTCGCGGCAGCGCCGGGCGAGGGGCCTCGATGGCCCTGAGGCCGGCTCCCTGTGGGGTGAAGAAGGGGCGCAGCAGCGCCATCGGGTGCTGGCGCAGGGTCAGGCGCATCGCGATGTAGTCTTCCACTACGGCCTCGCCCTCCGACATGGCGCGGAACTGGACGGCGGGTTCGACGATGCCTTCGCCGTCGATGTCGTTGGCGAAGAGGGGGAGGGGTTTGTCACCGGCGAGGGCGCGGGCGGCCCAGAGGGCGTCTCGGCGGCTTAGGCCTAATGGCGCGAAGGTGTCGGCTTCGGCGAGGCGGGTTACCGTGGCGGGAGAGACGCCGGCGCGGCGCCAGACGTCTTCGACGGCGGTGTAGCCGTTGCGGCGGGCGGCGGTGATCCAGAGGCTTTCTTCCTCGGACATGCCGTTGATCTGGCGGAAGCCGAGGCGGAGGGCGAGGCCGCCGGAATCGGGGGCATCGGTGTCCTCCATCACGTTGTCCCATTGGCTGGCGTTGATCGACGGGGGCAGGACCACCACGCCGTGCTCGCGGGCGTCGCGGACGATCTGGGCGGGGGCGTAGAAGCCCATGGGTTGGGCGTTCAGCAGCGCGCAGGCGAAGATGCCGGGGTGGTGGTGTTTGATCCAGGCGCTTGCGTAGACCAACAGGGCGAAGCTGGCGGCGTGGCTTTCGGGGAAGCCGTAGGAGCCGAAGCCCTCGATCTGGGCAAAGCAGCGGGCGGCGAAGTCGGCGTCGTAGCCGTTTTGGGCCATGCCGTTCAGGAAGCGGTCGTGGAATTCGCTGACGGAGCCATGTTTCTTGAAGGTGGCCAGCGATCGTCTCAGGCGGTCGGCCTCGGTCGGGGTGAAGCCAGCGCCGATGATGGCGATTTGCATGGCTTGTTCCTGGAACAGCGGGACGCCGAGGGTTTTGCCGAGGACGCGGCCGAGCGCGTCGGAGGGGAAGGCGACGATCTCTTGCCCGTTGCGGCGGCGCAGGTAGGGGTGGACCATGTCGCCTTGAATGGGGCCGGGGCGGATGATGGCGACCTGGATCACCAGATCGTAGAAGTTGCGGGGGCGCATGCGCGGCAGGAAGTTCATTTGCGCGCGGCTTTCAACCTGGAACACCCCGAGGGAGTCCGCTTGGCAGAGCATTTCGTAGACCTGCGGGTCTTCGGGGGGGAGGGTGGCGAGGGAGTAGGCCGTGTGGTGGTGCTTTTGCAGGAGGTCGAAGGCTTTGCGGATGCAACTCAGCATGCCGAGGGCGAGGATATCGACCTTGAGGATGCCGAGCGTGTCGATATCGTCTTTGTCCCAGCAGATGACGGTACGGTCTTCCATCGTGGCGTTTTCGATGGGGACGAGTTCGTCAAGCCTGCCTTCGGTGATGATGAAGCCGCCGACGTGTTGGCTGAGGTGGCGGGGAAACCCTTGGATTTCCTCGATGAGGGAGAGGGTGAGTTGCAGGCGGCGATCGGTCGGGTCTAGGCCGATTTCGGTCAGGCGTTGTTCGTTCATGGTTTTGGAGGAGCCGAAGCCCCAGATTTGGCTCGACATCGCCGAAAGGGTGTCTTCGGTCAGGCCCATGGCGCGGCCGACTTCGCGGACGGCGCGTTTGCCGCGGTAGTGGATGACGGTGGCGCAGAGGCCGGCGCGGTGGCGGCCGTAGCGTTGGTAGATGTGCTGGATGACCTCTTCGCGGCGTTCGTGTTCGAAGTCGACGTCGATGTCGGGCGGTTCGTTGCGGGCTTCGGAGACGAAGCGTTCGAAGACCATGGTGCCGATTTCGGGGCTCACTGACGTGACGCCAAGCGCATAGCAGGTGATGGAATTGGCGGCGGAGCCTCGGCCCTGGCAGAGGATGCCGCGCTCCCGCGCGAATTTCACGATGTCGTGGACGGTGAGGAAATAGGGCTCGTATTTCAGTTTGGCGATGAGGGTGAGTTCGTGTTCCATCTGGGCTGCCGCCTTGTCGGGGACGCCGGCGGGGTAGCGCCATTTCAGGCCCTCGCGGGCGAGGTGTTCGAGGCGGGTGGCGGGGGTTTGGCCGTCTGCGACCTCGGACGGGTATTCGTAGCGGAGTTCGTCGAGGGAGAAGCGCAGGGTCTCGGCGATGGCTCCGGCGCGGTGGACGGCATCCTCGAAGCCGCGGAAGAGGCGGAGCATTTCGGGTTCGGAGCGCAGGCGATGTTCGCCGTGGGGGGCGGCGTCGAGGCCGAGGGCGTCGATGCGCTTGCCCAAGCGGATGGCGGTGAGGACGTCGGCCAGTTTGCGCCGGGCGCCGTGGTGCATGAGGGGAAGGGCGGAGGCGACGGTGGGGATATTCAGGCTGTTGGCCAGAGTGGTGAGGGCGGCGAAGCGGGTGTGGTCTTGGCCGTCGTACTGCGGGGAGAGGAGGAGGTGGCAGGCAGTGGGGAAGCGGTGGGTGAGGCGCTGGGCGAGGGTTGCCCAAGTGCTGCGTTGGGGTTTGGGATTGGCGGGTTCGGGGTGGAGGAGGAGGGTGAGGCCCTCGCCCCATTTGAGCAGGTCTTGTGGCGTGAGGTGGCATTCGCCCTTGGGGGCGCGGGTGCGGCCTTCGGTGAGGAGGCGGCAGAGGTTGGCCCAGCCGGCGCGGTGTTGGGGGAGGGCGGTGAGGGTGAAGCCGCCTTGCAGCTGGAGGCGGGCGGCGGGGATCAGGCGGAGCGTGGGGCCGCCGTCGCGGGCGAGTTCGCGGGCTTTGGTGTGGGCGCGCACGATGCCGGCGACGGAGTTGAGGTCGGCTATGGCTATGGCGGTTTGGGAGAGTTCGGCGGCGCGCAGGATGTACTCCTCGGGGTGGGAGGCCCCGGTGAGGAAGGTGAAGTTGGACGTGGCGCTGAGTTCGGTGAAGGGCATGGGAGACCGTGAACATTAAGAGAACACTGTAGCCTTGTGGAGACGGTCATGCCAGTGAGTCGTTTGGGCAAGGTGGGGTGGAACCCCACCCTACGAAGCGGCAGCGGGGATCGGTAGGGTGGGGTTGTAACCCCACCCTACGCCGCTTGCGTCAGGGCGTGGTCGCGGTGCCAGGAGGAGAAGGGCCAGTCTTCCGGTCTGGATACGAGGCCGTGGCGGACGGGGTCGTTCCAGCAGGCGTGCAGGTGAGTTGTCAGGTCATCCGGGTTGCGGATGTGGTGGTCCCAGAAGCGGCGCTGCCAGATGCCGGACTCGCCCTTCTTGGCCATGGAGGCGCTGCGTAGGGTGGGGTTCAACCCCACCTTGGCCGTAATCATCCGGGAGAAGCGGCCCTTGATGGCACCCATGCGGGTGGAGAAGTCGGCATCCCCCTCGGGCAGGGTCCAGATGCAATGCATGTGGTCGGGCAGCACGACCCAGGCGTTGATCTCGAAGGGGCGGTCCGCACGCGTCAGGCGGACGGCTTGGCGGAGGGGTTCTATCTCCCGGATCAGGAGGTCGGAGCCGGGGTGGGCGAGGGCTACCGTGAAGAACACGGTAGCACCAGGGATGCGGGGGCGGATGTAGTTGGACATGCCGGGAGCATGGTGGGGAATGGTTAAGGAAGGGTTGTGATTCTTTGGAGGATTTGCACGCTTGGTGGGCACCCGGAGGGTTTCACACCCTCCGGACCTCCGGTGGGATATTTGTGCCAATGTGAAAGGGGAAAGGGGCTTTTGTCTTCAATCTCTCGCGAGATTTGGCGTTGGGGGGCCGCTGAAGCGCGGCCGGTGCCGGGTTCTGGCTTTTCGGGCGGGGGCTGTCGTGCTAGGGGCGGGGGATGAACCCTATTCCCACAAAAGACCAGATCCGGCAGTGGATCCTCGACAACCCCACCCTCTTGGCCAAACGCGATATCGCAAAGGCTTTCGGGATCAAGGGGGATGCCCGCATTGACCTCAAGCGCATGCTGAAGGAGCTGGAGGAGGAGGGCACCGTCACGCGGGTTGCCCGGCGGTATATCGAGGCGGATGCGCTGCCTCCGGTGGCGGTGCTGGAGGTGCTGGCGCCGGATGGCAATGGGGATTTGTTTGCGCGGCCCTTGGAGGCGGGGGTGCCGACGGATGGGCCCCGGATTCTGATCATGCCGCAGAAGGGCGATCCGGCCCTTGGTGCGGGGAACAAGATTCTGGCGCGGTTGACCAAGGTCGAGGCGGAGGATCATGGCTATGAGGCGCGGCTGATCCGGGCTTTGGGCGGCAATCCCTTGAAGGTGCTGGGGATCTTCCGGTCTGGGGCCGAGGGCGGGCGGATTGTTCCGATCGACAAGGGGGCCGACAAGGAGTGGCGGGTGGCACGGGACGCCAGTTTTGACGCCCGGGATGGGGAACTGGTTGAGGCGGAACTGGTCGGCAAGCGGTCCATGGGCTTGCCGCAGGCGCGGATCGTGGCGCGGCTGGGGGACCCGAACGGGCCTCGGGCGGTGTCGCTGATTGCCATTCATCAGCATGGCATCCCGGATGCGTTTCCGGATGCGGTGATTGCGCAGGCGGATGCCTGTGTGGCCGCACCCATGGCGCAGCGCGAGGATTTGCGCGATCTGAACCTGCTGACCATTGACCCGCCGGATGCACGGGACCGGGACGATGCGGTCTGTGCGGAGGGTGATTCTGATCCTTCGAATCCCGGTGGCTTCGTGCTGTGGGTCGCGATTGCGGATGTGGCGCATTATGTGACGCCGAATTCGGAACTGGACCGGGAAGCGCGCAAGCGAGGGAATTCCAGTTATTTCCCGGATCGGGTTGTGCCGATGTTGCCGGATATTCTGTCGGGGGATTTGTGTTCCTTGCATCAGCATGTGGACCGGGCCTGTCTGGCCGTGCGCATGGTGATTGATGCGCAGGGGCAGAAGTTGCGGCATGCGTTCTGTCGCGGGCTGATGCGGTCGAAGGGGGCCTTGTCTTACGCGCAAGTGCAGGCGGCGCGGGAAGGGTTTGCCGATGCGGTGACGGAGCCGTTGTTGGACTTCATCACCCCGCTGTACGGGGCCTATGAGGCGTTGAAGCGGGCAAGGGTGGCGCGGCAGCCGTTGGAACTGGAACTGCCGGAGCGCAAGATTGTGCTGGCGGAGGATGGCAAGGTTTCCTCGGTGTCGTTTGCAGAGCGGTACGACGCGCACAAGCTGATCGAGGAGTTCATGGTGCTGGCCAATGTGGCGGCGGCTGAGGAACTGATCCGGTTGAAGCGGCCGCTGTTGTTCCGGGTGCACGAGGAGCCCTCGCCGCAAAAGCTGGACAGCTTGCGCGAGGTGGCGGAGGCTTCGGGGTTCACGCTGGCCAAGGGGCAGGTGTTGCAGACGGCGCATTTGAACCGGCTGCTGAGCCAAGCGCAGGATACCGAGTTTGATGAGTTGATGAATATCTCGACCCTGCGGTCGATGACTCAGGCCTATTACAGCCCGGACAATTTTGGGCATTTCGGGCTGGCGCTGCGGAACTATGCGCATTTTACCTCGCCGATCCGTCGCTATTCGGACCTGATCGTGCACCGGGCGCTGATCTCGGCGCATGGTTGGGGCAAGGATGGGCTGTCGCCTTGGGACATCGAGAACCTGGCGGAAACGGGGAAGCTGATTTCCGATACCGAACGTCGGTCGATGGCGGCGGAGCGGGATACGACGGATCGGTATCTGGCCGCTTACCTGTCGGACCGGGTCGGGGCGGAGTTTGCCGGGCGGATTTCAGGTGTGCAGAAGTTCGGGCTGTTCGTGAAGCTGGATGAGACGCAGGCGGATGGGCTGGTGCCGATCCGCTCGATTGGCCGCGAGTTCTATCATTATGACGAGGCGAGCCAGACGCTGACCGGGTCGGACTCGGGGGTGGTGATCGGGCTGGGACAGCGGGTGCTGGTGCGGTTGACGGAAGCTACGCCGGTGACGGGCGGGCTGACGCTGGAACTCTTGTCGATTGAGGGCGGGGCGCTGCGGGCTCCGGCGGCGAAAGGTGGGCGCTATGCGCCGAGGAAGCCGGCGGGCTTCAAGGTCAAGCGCGAGGCGATCAAGCGCAAGGTCACGCGCAAGCCGCGCTAGACCGCAAGACATCGTGACTTGCCCGAGGGTTGGGCTGGGCGTAGGGACAAGGTGCGGAACGTTACTCCGCTTCACCATGGACCTGATCCAAATGCCAACCCTCAGTCGATTGACCGTGCCGTCAGGGCAGCGTTAGGCAGGGGGTCTCCTTGCCGCGCGGCCTGAGATGGCCGGTCGCAAGGAGACGACAATGAAAGCTTTCATCAAAAGCCGCTTCGAAGTGCTTGCGGAGTGGATTTCGGCGGCCCTTGGCCAGCCAGCGGCCTTTCTGGCTGCGGTAGCCATCGTGCTTCTTTGGGCGGTCAGCGGGCCGATCTTTGGCTATTCCGATACGTGGCAACTGGTGATCAACACCGGCACCACGATCAGCACCTTCCTGATGGTCTTCCTGCTGCAAAACACCGGCAACCGCACGATTGCCGAACTGCAGGGCCACCTGCACCGGCTGGAGCGGCAGAATGCCGAGATCCTGTCGCTGTTGCAGGACGGGGCCGACCAGCGCCGCCGGGCGGCGTGACTTGCTCCCCGCGTGGGTCAGACCTGCGCGGGGCCTTGTTCAGAAGATGAAGTCGGCGTTGGTCAGTTCGGCGTGGCCGATGGTATAGACCTCGGCCATCCACGCCACCTTGCCCTTGCCGTCAAGATCAACTTCCAGCAGGCCGGTGGCGGCGTCGTAGTGCATCTGGGCGATTTTGTTACGGACAAAGTCGCCTGGCGTCAGACGGATCGCGACGCCAAGGGCCGAGAGGTCCAGCTTGTCGACGCCGGGTTCGAACCACGTCACCGTGTCAGAGATGCCGACGGGCGCGTGCTTGACCGGGCCGCTGAAGACGAAGACATCGCGCTGGCCGTCGCCCATCTTCACGCCATCCTCGACCACGTAACCCTGCATCAGGTCATAGCCGTCACCGCCGTTCAGCGTGTCCTGACCCCAGTTGCCGGTCAGCGTGTCATTGCCCTTGTCGCCGAAGACGGCCTCGCCGTGCACGGGTTCGGGCGTGTCGGGGGCGCGGGTGGTCTGGCCGCCTGCGGTGATGTAATCATCGCCCTCGCCGCCATAGAGGGCCACGCGGTTGCCGTCGCCCCCAAAGATGAAGTCATCACCCGCACCGCCCAGAATGGTGTCCTGCCCCGCGGTGCCGTGGATCGTGTCATTGCCGTCAGAGCCGTTGAGTTGGTCATTGCCATCGCCACCAAAAATGATGTCGTCGCCCGCGCCGCCATAGACCAGATCGCGCCCTGCGCCGCCCGAAATGCTGTCGCCGCCGATGCCGCCATAGAGGCTGTCGTTGCCATCCATGCCAAGCAGGGTATCAGCGCCATTGTCGCCGATCAGCTTGTCAGAGGCGGAACCGCCTTGCAGGTAATCGTTGCCGGTGTCGCCATTCTCGAACGCCACTCCGGTGCCATAGCTGGTGATTGTGTCGTCGCCCGAGCCGCCCAAGGCATGCAGGCTGCCCGAGGTCAGGGTGATCACGTCATTGCCGCTGCCGCCATCGACCGTGGCGTTGCCGGAAAGGCCGATCGCCTGATCATTGCCGCTGCCGGCCGCGATGTTGATCTTCAGGAACGTGCCGCCGCTGAGGTCGATCACATTGGCGCCGTCGCTGCCGGTGATGGTCGCGGAATGCAGGGTGCCGACTGCGCCGGTGATGCGCAGATGCTCGACCGATTGGAAGGTGGTTGCAAGATGGCCCAGGCCGTCGAACACGGCGGTGCCCAGCTTCAGATCCACCGTGACGCCGGATTTCTTGGTCTGCTTGGACAGATCGAAGGCCAGCACATCCTCGCCCGCGCCGCCGAACAGGACATTGCCTTCCAGGAACAGATTCGCGGTGAATTTGGTGGAATTGCCCAGCAGGAAGGTGTCGTCGCCTGCGCCGCCGTAAAGGCTGTCATGGCCAGAGGCGGTTTCGATGCTGTCATTGCCATCGCCGCCAAAAACCGTGTCCCAGCCGCCGCCTGTGATGACATTGTCATCGCCCGAGGTCAGGATCAGCCGGTCATTGTCGGTGAAATCATCCTTCTCGAACTGTCCCGGGAAGATCACGCTGCCTTGGGCGTAAGAGCTTGCACCATAGCGCGTGTCGGCGTTCAGCATATCTTTCCACTCGGCAGCGCTGGCGATGGGGGCCGAGACGGGGCCGCCCTGCAGCTGGAAGTAGTAAAGATCGCCGGTGGCGGTGTCATAAACCTCGAACAGTTGAACCCGGTGGCCGTGCCAGACCTTGGAGCCCATGGCCAGTTCGAACCCGCTGGTGAGGCTGTCGCCGTGCAGCGAAAGCTGGGTCTTGATCGCGCTGAGCGTGACCGAGGTCAGGCCGGTGGTCTGGACCGGGTCACTGTAGGAGAAGGTGAATCCGCCGTTTGCGCCCTGAACGAAGGCAGACAAGGTCGCGGCGGCTGTGGACGTGACCGTTCCGTTGCCATCCTTGGTCACCTTCACGCCATTGACCACATAAGTGCCCATGTGCCACCTCACCCTATCTGTTCGCGCCTTGTGCTGATCAGATGATCAACTGGCTTTGTCTTTGTTTCAGGACTGCTCGTATTCGAAGTCTGGCCGTCGTTTTGAGTGTCAAGCTGGCAGGAAAATGGCCCTTGGCTCGGTGCGTTGTTTCCTATCCTTCATCAATCCTTGTGGCGACGATGTGGCAGGCTTGTGGAAATGCGGGGGCTTTGCGAAGAAGGCGCATGGGTGGCAAGGTTCGGTCAGGCGTGGCGGCTGTTGTGCTTCTGTTCGGGGGCGGCCCCCTGCTGGCAGAGCCGCCGACCCGGCATGCGCTGCATGGGCCGCAGGAGATTTCGGTGATGACGGGCGATGTGGCGGCTTGGATCGCAGCCTTCCGGCCAAGGGCCGAGGCGGCGGGGATTACGGCGGCCATGCTGGACGCCGCGCTGACGGACGTGGCGCTGCGGCCGGATGTGGTCGAGAAGGACCGCAACCAGACCGAATTCACTCGCACGATCTGGGATTACCTCGACAAGGCGGTGTCGGACGACCGGATTGTCGCCGGTCAGAAGGCACTGAAGAAGCGCGATCACCTCTTGGACGGCATCGAGGCCAAGTACGGCGTCGACCGTCAGGTGCTGCTGGCGATCTGGGGGTTGGAAAGCAGCTATGGCGTGGTGCGGGGCGATATTCCGACGGTGGCGGCTTTGGTGACTTTGGCCTCCTCGACCCGGCGTGGGGCTTACTTTGAACGGGAACTGCTGGCCGCGCTGCGCATCCTGCAAGAGGGGGATGTGGCACCGGCTGCGATGAAGGGCAGCTGGGCCGGGGCGATGGGGCACACGCAGTTCATGCCGTCCAGCTATCTCGCGCTGGCGGTGGATTTCGATGGCGACGGGCGGCGCGATATCTGGGGGGATGACCCGGGCGACGCGCTGGCCTCGACCGCCGCGTTCCTCGCGCGCTATGGCTGGCGGAAGGGTGCGCCGTGGGGGGTAGAGGTGACGCTGCCTGCGGGTTTTGACTACCGGCTGTCGGGTGAAAAGATCCACCATTCCGCCGCCGAATGGCAGACGATGGGCGTGGCGCGGGCGGGCGGCGGCGATCTGCCGGACTGCGGGCCGTCTTCCGTGCTGCTGCCGGGTGGCGCACGCGGGGCGGCGTTCCTGATCTGCCCGAACTTCCATGTGATCGAACACTACAACCCCGCCGACGCCTATGTGATCGCGGTGGGTCATCTGGGCGACCGCATTCTGGGTGGCGGGCCGATTCAGGCCGCTTGGCCCCGCGATCTGCGCGCCCTGACGCTGGAGGAGCGCGTGGCCCTGCAGCACCGTCTGACCTTGGCCGGGTTCGACGCAGGCGGTGCCGACGGCCGTATTGGTCCCTTGACGCAAGCGGCGATCCGCGCCTTTCAAACCTCGATCAGCGTGGTGCCGGATGGTTATGCCTCGCTGGACGTGCTGAAGCGCCTGCCTTGATGGTTTGTTCTGCTTCATCAACGCCGGGGGGACTTCGCGTCCCCCCGGACCCCCCTGCGGAGTATTTCGAAAGGAGCAAATGAAAGAGCGCCTTTGCATTTGCTCCTTTCGAAATACTCCCGCCGGAGGCTCTGCCGGTGCCGCCCGCGCAGATGTCAGGCGAATTGCCCCTGACAGAACCAGCCGCCCGACATCTCTCCGCCATGGGCGTAGAAGAGCCAGAGGCGTTCGCCGCCTTCCACCTCGACCCGCCAGTAGTCGCGCGGGCCGGATCGCCAGTCGGGGTCGTCCAGCCACCATTCCGGGCTGATCCGTTCGGGGCCCGAGGCGACGCGGGTGACAAGGTCGCGGCGGCGCCAGCGGAAGCGGGCGGGCGGGGTTGGGTCCTCGGGGGCGGTGACGGATTCGGGGCGGAACAGGGTCAGGGGGCGCGGGGCACGGGGGGCGGGCCATGGGGCGGGGTGCGGGGCGGACCAGGCTGCAGCGAGGGTTTGGGCGGCCTTCTCCGGGATATGGCTTTCGCCGGGGTGCAGGCGGGTGACGTTCTCGGTGCCGAGGCGGGTGCCCAGTTTGCTGATCAGGTCGGCCAGCGCGTGATCGGAGGTCTGGCGGGCGGCGGCTGCCGCCGAGGCCTCGCCATGGCCGCTGTGCTGGACGGCGTGGAGGGGTTCGGTCTCCAGCGCCTCCAGCCGCAGGCAGTCGATGCCGAAGCCGGGGTCTATCGAATCAAGCTTCAGCAGGATCAGCGGGCGGATCGTGTCGGGGCGGTCGGCGGGGCGGGCGAGGCCGATCTCCAGCCGCTCGACCTTGTTGTCTGACCGGTAGGCCTCCAGCCGGATGCGGCGCGCGCCCCGGGCCGCGGCGCGGAGTTTGTCGCAGAGGGGGGGCAGGATGCGGTCCAACCCCGCCGTGATATCTTCGGTCAACCCGATCGGGTCGGGGAAGGTCAGGCGGGTGGCGAAGTGCAGGGGCACGCGGGCCGGGGCCACGGGTTCGGGCTCCAGTCCCAAAGCCTGATCCAGACGGCGCAGGGTGTCAGCCCCGAAGCGCCGCGCCAGCGCCGCACGCGGCAGGTCCATGATGTCACGCACCCGGCGCAGGCCAAGGCGGTTGAGGCCCTCGACCGCCTCGGTCGACAGGCGCAGCGCGGGCAGGGGCAGATCACCCAAAGCCTGCCGCATGTGGCCCGGGGTGGCGATCATGCCCTGCGGCTGCGGTGTCACGGCGGCGGGGGCTATCCCGCCCCTTTCCCAGCCCGGCCGCTTGACGGCGCGGGAACGGGTCGCCCGCGCCTCTTGGTCAATCGCGTCGCCGTTGCGGTTGGGCTGCGCCTGTCGGCCGGAGTACCGGGCCAAGGCCCAAGCGGCCCCCCGCGTATCGGCGACACCGGCGCGCAGGGTCAGGCCGAGGTCGGCGCAGTCTTCCTCCAACTGCGCCAGCAGCGCCGCTTCGCCGCCAAACAGATGGGCGCAGCCGGTCAGGTCGATCACCAGCGCGGCCGGAGGCTCTTCGGCGACCCAGGGGCTGAACTTGCCGGCCCAGCGGCGCAGGATGGTCAGGAAGGCGGCCTCGGCCAAGGGGTCTGCCGCGCGGGTCAAAAGGGCGGGGCACATGGCGGAGGCGTCGCGCAGGGGTTGGCCAAGGCGCAGGCCCGCCGCCTCGGCCTCGATATTCAGCGAGGTCAGGACCTGCGCGCCGTTCTGGTCGGCCACGATGGCGAAGGGCAGGGGCAGCACATCGCGCCGCAGACGCAGCGCGCGTTCGGCGGCAAGGCGGGGAAACCACAGGGAAAGGATTCGGCGGTAGGACATGGCACAATGTTCGCATATTGTTCCCGTCTTTCCAACCCGACGGACCGCCAATCCTGCTGAAAACGGCGCCGGGCCTTAGGACAACCCGCTGATTTCCCCAATGACAATTTCGTGAACTGAAAGCTTTCAGCCTAAAGTCCGTATCCACCGTCACAAACCGCCTTCTATAGTCGAACCATAATTCCTGCAGGGAGCGCGGACACCATGAAATTCACCACCAAGACCCTTATCCTCGGCCTTATTCTGGTTGGGGGCCTGGCCTATGCCGGCGCAGCGACCGATCCAGACGCCAAGGCGCGTCAGGACCTGATGGATGCCAATGGCGGCGCCATGAAGGTTCTGGGCGGCATGGCCAAAGGCGACGTGGCGTTTGACGCCGCAGCTGCTGCCGCCGCCAAGGCTACTCTGGTCGCCAATGCCGGCAACATCCCGGTGGTCTTCAAGAATCAGTCCACCGACCCGGCCTCGAAGGCCAAGCCGGAAATCTGGACCGCTTGGGACGACTTCGCGGCCAAGGCCGGTGATTTCGGCAAGGCTTCAGCCGCTTTGGACACCACCAGCCTCGACACGCTGAAGGCCGGCCTTGGTGCCGTCGGCGGCGCTTGCGGCGCGTGCCACACGGCCTACAAGGCTTCGTGATCCTGTAGATTCACGTCATGCGGAAGTGGCCCCGGAGCGATCCGGGGCCGTTTTCATTCAGCCGCAGTCAAGGGCGAGGATCGTGTCCGCGCCATCGACATGCACGTTCAACCGTGTGGCGGAATAGTCCATCGTCACCATCATGCCGGGCTTGATCACGCGCAGGGTTCCCCAGCCGCCTTTGTCCGGCAGGGTCGTTGCGGGATGGCCCACCAGCACATGCAGCGCATTGCCGCCGCATTGGCTGAGGTCGGCCAGAGGCGCGGGGGTGGCGTCCTGCATGACCGGCACGCAGGCAGCCGTGGTCAGGGCCAGCAACAGCAACAGCAACAGGGACGGCGGAATCAACGGGCGCATCGGAGCCTCCAATCATGACGGACTAGGCATGCAGTTTGGCAGCGGCCGCCGCTTGCGTCCATAAACCCTGATAGGATGGCAGGGCCGGACCGGCGGAAAACCGGCATCGCGTGCCGCGAACGGCGTTGCAATTTCACCGGCTCTGCCGCAGCCTGCGCCGCAAAGTCATGCGACTGAATAACTTTGGGAGAATGAACATGCGTACCCGTGCCGCCGTAGCCCTAGCCGCTGGCCAGCCGTTGCAAGTGATGGAAGTGAACCTCGCCGACCCGAAAGAGGGCGAGGTTCTGGTCGAGATCAAGGCGACCGGCATCTGCCACACCGACGAATTCACCCTGTCGGGCGCTGATCCCGAAGGCCTGTTCCCCGCCATCCTCGGCCACGAGGGTGCCGGGGTGGTGATTGCCGTGGGGCCGGGGGTGAAGACCCTGAAGCCGGGCGACCACGTGATCCCACTTTACACGCCAGAATGCCGCGAGTGCCCGTCTTGCCTTTCCCGCAAGACCAACCTCTGCACCGCGATCCGCGCCACGCAGGGGCAGGGGCTGATGCCGGACGGGACCACGCGGTTCTCGATGCTGGATGGCACGCCGATCTATCACTACATGGGCTGCTCAACCTTTGCGAACCACACGGTTGTACCCGAGATCGCGCTGGCCAAGGTGCGCGAAGACGCGCCGTTCGACAAGATCTGCTACATCGGCTGCGGTGTCACAACCGGGATCGGCGCGGTTCTGAACACGGCCAATGTCGAGGCGGGGGCCAAGGCTGTGGTCTTCGGGCTGGGCGGGATCGGGCTGAATGTCATTCAGGGCCTGAAGATGGCCGGGGCCGACATGATCATCGGCGTTGATCTGAATGACGACAAGGAGGAGTGGGGCCGCCGCTTCGGGATGACCCATTTCGTGAACCCCAAGAATCTGACCGGCTCGGTCGTGCAGGCCATCGTCGACCTGACCAAGACCCCCTTCGACAAGATCGGCGGGGCGGATTACTCGTTTGACTGCACTGGGAATGTGAAGGTGATGCGCGACGCTTTGGAATGCACGCACCGGGGTTGGGGGCAGTCGATCATCATCGGCGTGGCTCCGGCCGGGGCGGTGATCGAGACGCGGCCGTTCCAGCTGGTGACAGGGCGGGTCTGGAAGGGCACGGCGTTTGGCGGCGCGCGGGGCCGGACGGATGTGCCGAAGATCGTGGATTGGTACATGGAGGGCAAGATCGAGATCGATCCGATGATCACCCATGTGCTGCCCTTGGAGCGGATCAATGAAGGGTTTGATCTGATGCATGCGGGCAAGTCGATCCGGGCGGTGGTGGTCTACTAGGGTGTGAAATGGCCGGGGATTGCACGCGTGCAATCCTCGGCAAGGCTCTGATTTCGTTTGATTTTGCGAATTTCGTTAGGGATTTGTTAATCTGAGCTCTAACGCGAGGTGGGGATGCGGCTTGGTCTGGCTTTGGCGCTTGTGATCCTGACGGGCGCCGAAGCCCGGGCCGATGCGATTGTTACCGTGGAGGCGGGCCGCGATGTGGTGAACATCGCGGCGGAGGATATCCTTGGTGTGGTGTTTCAGGACGATGGCAGCAGCCCGCGCGTCGTCGTGACGCTGACCGAAAAGGGGATCACACCGCTCGCCACCTTCACGATGGCGCATGTCAAGGAAGAGGTGGTGCTGAAGGTCTGCGGTCAGGTGGTCAGCCGCCCGACGCTGTGGGCCCCGGTGCTGGACGGGATCTTTGCCATTCAGGGCGATGGCAAGGCGAAGGCGGAACGGCTGGCGGAGGTGTTGAAGACGCGGGATTGCGCCGCGATGGTTGTGGGGTAAGCCCCGACCCACGGCTTGCCGGGGGGCAAAGCGGTCCAGTGGACCGTTTTGAGGGGCGAACGCCCGCGAAAGCCTTTGCGGGTCGGGTGGTGAGTGGAACCGCACCCTACGAGAAGACGGAGGCTGAAAGTGGATTTTCATATTCTACCATTTAAAAGCGCTGGTCCCTTTGAAATTGACATGACCTCCGATGACATTCGAAGGACCCTGAGTGTCGAGCCGAAGTCGTTCCTGCGCACCCCGCAGGAGGTCACTCCGTGCGATTTCTTCGAAACCTATGGAGCATTCTGCTACTACGACGCCTCTGGCAGAATGGAGGCGGTGGAGTTCACGGGTCCCGCTGAAGTGAGACTGGCAGAGATCAAACTCCTTGGAATGGGGTTTGCAGATGCAATTGCAGCCCTTGTGCAACTGGACCCCGAGTTGGACGTCGAAACGGACGGTGCAATTGCCTTTGCGCTGGGCGTAAGCATTTACGCGCCTCTTGCCAAGAACAACCCGTCGGCACCGATTGAGACCGTGCTGGTGTTTCGGAAGGGCTACTATGGGTCCCCAAAGTAGGGTGCGTGAGATCACGCACCCTGCGGGGTTGCTTGGGGGCGTTTGGCGGGGCAATCCTTGGCAGAGTCGCGGTGCGCCCCGACCTACGGAGGGTGATATGGCATCAACTCAAGGTCTGAAAATGCTGGAAGCGGCAGGGGTTTTGGTCTCTCTGCATCCTTACGACTATGATCCCAATGCCGATGCGGTGGGGATGGCGGCGGCGCGGGCTTTGGGGTTGGAGGCGGGGGTGACGCTCAAGACCTTGATGGTGGAGGTGGATGGGAATGCTGCCTGTTGTGTCATTCCGAGTGACCGGACTTTGTCGATGAAGAAGGTGGCGGCGGCGTTTGGGGGGAAGCATGCGGAGATGATGCAACCTGCCAAGGCGGAGAAGGTGACGGGGTACAAGGTCGGGGGAATCTCTCCGTTCGGGCAGAGGAAGGTGGTGCCCACGGTGATCGAGGCGAGTGTAGGCTCGGCGGAGCGGGTCTGGATCAATGCGGGGCAACGGGGGTTGTTGTTGGGGATTTCTCCGGGCGATGCCTTGGCGGTGTTGGGGGCCAAGGCGGTCGAGGTGACCGCCGGTTAGAGGGGTAGATGGACCATCCAGCTTTGCCCCCGTGATGGCGCCTGATTTGGGTAGGATGGGCCATCTGCCCATGCTCCCTTTCGCCGGGCCGTGGTTTCAGGCATCAAGGGCCAAACCGGAGGGCCATTCATGAGCGACTTTTCCCCCATCGCAGGCCGTGCGCCGCGTCTGGCCGTGCTGATCGACGCGGATAATGTCACGGCGCGCAATGCCAGCGCCATTCTGGATGAGATCGCCTCGTTCGGCGAACCCTCGGTCCGCAGGGTCTATGGCGACTGGTCGTCGCAGGCTTTGACCCAGTGGAAGGAACAGGCGCGCGATCTGGGGCTGGTGATGCATCAGCAGTCGGCCAACACCAAGGGCAAGAATGCCTCTGACATCGGGCTTGTCATTGATGCGATGGACATTCTGCATGCCGGCAAGGTGGATGGGTTTGTGCTGGTCTCTTCGGACAGTGACTTCACGCGGCTGGCCAGCCGCATTCGGGAAGACGGCCTGCAGGTCATCGGCATTGGTGAGGCCAAGACGCCGGAAAGCCTGCGCAAGGTCTGCAACCGGTTTGTGCTGATCGAGAATATCGTCAGCGGAGCCGAGGTTCCTGCCGAACCGAAGCCCGGCAGGGCGGGGCCTGCGGTGGAACCAGCCCCGGCGAAGGAACCTCCGGTCAAGGCCATTCCCTTCATCCGCGATGCGATGAAGAAGATCGACCCGGATCAGGACGACTACTCCTTGGGGCAGTTGGGCCAGGTGATCACCCAGTTGCACCCGGACTTTGACCCACGCACCTATGGTTCGGCCAAGCTGTCGGACCTGTTGCGGAAATCAGGGCGGTTCGAGGTGTTCTCGATAGGCTCCGTCCTGAAGGTGCGCGACAAGGCCTGAGCGGCATGGCGAAGGCAGGGTCTTGCCGCACTGAAAGTTTGGGCGTGACCGGCTGCGGGGTCTCTGCCAGACTTGGGCCATGTTGTGTGGTATTGGTGATATCGATGGTCTGTGCGAGTTTGCGCTGCACTTCCTGCTGACGGGGCAGGGGGATGCCCGCCAGCTTGCGGCGAAGATGGCCGAGCACAAGCCCAACCTGCCGGCGCTGGAACTGATCTTCGTGCTGGCCTCTGCGGCTTCGGGGCTGGAGGCGGTGTTTTCCGGCGCGGAATCGGGGGCGATTGCGCTGGACACCTGGCGGACTTCGGCGCTGTTGGGGGTTGATCTGCACATCATGCAGGAAATGGGGCTGCCCTGCCGGTTTTGCGCCGACTTGATGGCGTACTGGAAGAACGAGGACGGGTATTTTCTGGCGTGACGGCAGGGTCTGCACTCTTCCGCCGAAAGATTTTGCTCAGTATTTCAGTTCGATCGTGGCCCAGGTTTCAAAGCAGACCCCGCCGGCCAACGCCATGATGCCGATGGTGGCGCGGCCGCCGAGGCCGATTTCGGGGCCGAAGACCTCGACGAACAGGTCCGACTGGCCGGAGGAGGCCTTGTGGACGTCTTCATACTCCGGCGTGCAGACGACGAAGTTCAGGGTACGGACAATGGATTTGACGCGGTCCAGTGACCCCACCGCCTGCTTGATGCCGCCCAGCACGTTGATGCCGGTTTGCCGCGCGGCGGCATAGCCCTGCTCGGTCGTCAGGTTTTGGCCGAGACGGCCCTTGTGGGTGATCTGGGTGCCGATCTGGGCGACATGGCCGGACAGGAACAGCAGGTTCCCGGCAATATGGTAGGGTTTCATCGTGCCATACTCGGCCCCATAATAGCCGATGCGGTCGAAATCAGGGATATCGAGGCCCATGTGGATGGCCATCAGTTCCGGGGTCAGGGGTGCGGTCAGTTCGGGGTGCATGTCGCCTCCTCAGATCATCTTGATGACGTCTTTGCCGACTGCCAGCATATAGCCGCGCCGGGCCACCGTCTTTACCAGAAGTTCGCTGACCAGTTGATTGCCCAAGGTATCGCGCAGCCGCTTGATGCGGGTGGCCCCGGCGGCTTCGTCACAATCGGCCTCGTTGCGTCCAGAGATGACGGCTTCAATCTGGGCACCGGTCAGAACTTCATCGTCAAGGCGTGCTTCCGCCAGCACCGCGATGGTTTCCAGCGCGGCCTCGGTCAACTGGAATTCAAGGTCGTTGATATAGACCGCCCGCGCCTCGCGGGAGATCACCATGCGGGCGACCTGGATGCCGGATTTCTGGATGGCCGAGATGCGGCGGTTCAGGCTGATGATCGTGACGAGGAAGACCAGCGTGGCGATCAGCAGCGCGGTGGAGAAGGCCAGCAGGACGAAGATCACGAAGCGGTAGGTTTGCAGCACTTCCGTGAAGCTGGTGCCGGTCTGGGCGAGGATGTTCAGAAGCTTGACCTCGGCGCCCGAGGTCAGGTCGTTGTTTTCCACGAACAGCTTTTCGACCGCCCGGTTGAAGGCGGCCGAGTCCGGCAAGTTCGCGAACAGAAAGACCGCTGCCGCCAGCAGGATCAGGACAACGGCCGCAATGCCAAAGGCTACGACGCGGTTTCCCGCGCGCAGGCTGTCAGTAACGGAGGAAGAAGTCTCCGGCACTCGCTTTCCTTTCATCCAGACCTTCGGGGCCGAAACTGGACACAATCTTCAGCAATGTCCACCCATCCGAGGCGAGGCGCGGTTCAAGTTCGCTTGCTTCAGCGCCCTTGTTCCCACAGGCACCGTCGCTGACCTGAGAGACACCATAGGCGAACTGGGGCGGGTCGCCCTGCTTGGCCTTGTAGTCGACGTAGCATTCAGCCTGCGCAGGCAAAGCGAGGCACAGGGCCAGCATTGCCGCCAATATGACATAGAATCTGCTCATGGGCGTGTTCTCCGCTTCTTTGGATCACCTTGTCGGGAATGGCGCTGCTATTCAATATCAACCCGTTGACATGGCAACACCAAGGACTTTGCGGCACCGTTCCGGGCAGGGCGTCCGACGGGAGATGCACGAGTTCTTAACGAAAGGCGCGTTCTATGGGGCGGCCAAGCAGATGCGGGACAAAGCCATGTTTGACCAGATCAAGGAAGAGGTTCGCCCGGGACTTGCCGGGTTTGCGCTGGGCTTTCTGGGCGACCTGATGTGGGAGATTGGGCAGATCGGGCAAGCCCTGTTGGATGGGCTGACGGTGCTGCTGCTGGCTTTGCTGATCTATCACCACGGTGCCGTCCTGAACGCGGCACGTCAGGTGGAAGGTCCGGTCGCGCTGCAGGCCACGCCCTGCGGCCCCGGCGGCGCAGAGGCCTGTATTCTGGCGCAGGTGCTGCAACCCTCGCCGATGTGACCCCTTCCGCCCGGAAGGGTTTTGCGCTTTGGTCGGGCGATGATCCTGCCCGATTACAGTTTTGAATCCGCCGCCCGCACCCGGGGTCTTGCCCGTATCGCCGGGATTGACGAGGTGGGGCGGGGTCCGCTCGCCGGGCCGGTAACGGCTGCGGCCGTGGTGCTGGACCCCGCGCGCATTCCGGATGGGTTGCGCGACAGCAAGGCGCTGACAGCGGCGCGGCGCGAGGCTTTGGCCGCGGAACTGGAAGAGGTGGCGGAGGTGTCCATCGCCCATGCCTCGGTCGAAGAGATTGACCGGCTCAACATCCTGCAGGCCAGCCTTCTGGCGATGGAGCGGGCCGTCGCGGGGCTGCGGGTGGTCGATTTCTGCCTGATCGACGGCAACAAGATTCCCAAAGGGTTGCAGGGAAAGGCCGAAGCGATCGCGAAGGGCGATGCGCGCAGCCTGTCGATCGCGGCGGCCTCGATCGTGGCCAAAGTGGCACGCGACGCGATCATGGTGGATTTGGCGCAACAATTTCCGGGCTACGGCTGGGAGCGGAACGCGGGTTACCCAACCCCTGCCCATTTACAGGCCCTTCTAGATTTGGGGGTGACCCCTTGGCATAGGCGTTCGTTCGGGCCCGTCCACAATAGGTTGTATCAAGATATTTCTCTAACCCCTTGATTCAAAAAGGGTTTGACGGCGAATCACCTATGACTCACACTGTGGGCAACTAGTGGTGATCAACGCCGCAGGAATTGAGGGCAGAATGGCTGTGAAAACGAAAGTACCGGAAGCGGTGACGCTTCCGCGCAACCAGATTTTGGCGGGCGATTGTATCGAGTTGATGCGGGGCCTGCCTGCGGGCTCGGTTGACCTGATCTTTGCCGACCCGCCGTATAACCTGCAGTTGAAAGGCGATCTGCATCGCCCGGACAATTCGCTGGTCGATGCGGTGGATGACCATTGGGACCAGTTCAGCAGCTTTGCCACCTATGACAGCTTCACCAAGGACTGGCTGGCAGCGGCGCGGCGGTTGTTGAAGCCGAACGGGGCGATCTGGGTGATAGGGTCTTATCACAACATCTTCCGCGTGGGCGCCGAGTTGCAGAACCAGGGGTTCTGGCTGCTGAACGACGTGGTGTGGCGCAAGTCGAACCCGATGCCGAATTTCCGGGGCAAACGCCTGACCAACGCGCATGAGACGCTGATCTGGGCGGGCCGGGATGAGGCCAGCAAGTACACCTTCAATTACGAAGCGCTGAAGGCTCTGAACGATGGCGTGCAGATGCGGTCGGACTGGGTGCTTCCCATCTGCACCGGGCATGAGCGACTGAAGGACGAGAACGGCGACAAGGCGCATCCGACGCAGAAGCCGGAAAGCCTGCTGCACCGGATCATCGTGGCCACCACAAATCCGGGCGACGTGATTCTTGACCCGTTCTTTGGCACGGGCACGACGGGGGCTGTGGCCAAGATGCTCGGCCGTGATTTCATCGGGCTGGAGCGGGAAGAGGGCTATCGCAAGGCTGCGCAGGACCGGATTGACCGTGTGCGGCGGCTGGATGCGTCTTCGCTGGAAACGACCGGGTCGAAGCGCTCGGAACCGCGTGTGCCCTTCGGGCAGGTGGTGGAGCGCGGGATGCTGCGGCCCGGGGAAGAGTTGTTCTCGATTGGCGCGCGGCATATTGCCAAGGTGCGGCCGGATGGCACGCTGGTGGGCAATGATGTGAAGGGATCCATCCATCAGGTGGGTGCGCATCTGGAAGGGGCGCCGTCCTGCAATGGCTGGACCTATTGGCACTTCAAGCGCGATGGCAAGATGATCCCGATCGACATCCTGCGCCAGCAGATCCGGGCCGAGATGGAAGCCGACGCCCGGCCGGATGCCAGCCGCAGCCATTAAGACACCATGGGCCAATGGCCCATCCTACCCATAACGCACGCCTGCTCTGTGGTCCGCCTGCAGAGCCACTCCCCGCCACGCGGTTTCCGCTGGCGGGGCCTTTTCGTTTGACAGAATTGGCGCGGGCAGGGTGAAATGACAGCGGGCAATGTGGGGGAGGCCTGACATGCGCTATCCGTTGGCAATGCGCCTGATCCATTGGTTTACGGCGATCATGTTCATTCCGATGCTGGCCGGGGGGTACTTCTGGCTGCGCACCATGGCCAGCAGCGATCCGTTCAAGCTGGACGCCTTGATGTACCACATGGCGATCGGTGTCTTTCTGGTGACGTTGACATTGATCCGGCTGGTGGTGCGGCTGCGTGTGGCGCATCCGGAAAACACCGGGCTGGCGCTGTGGGTGCATCGGGCGCTGTACGCCTGCGTCTTTCTGATGCCGGTGTCAGGCTTTACCATGGTCTTCAGCGCCAGGCTGAACGACATTGTCTTTGCCCGCAATGGCGCGCCCTTGCCGGAGGATATGTCGATGATCACCGGGCACTTCTGGCATGGGGCCACCGCTTTGACCCTGACCGTGCTGATTGCCTTGCATATCGCCGGGGCCTTCAAGGACCGGGTCACGATCAGGCGGATGATCTGACCCCGCCTGGCGGGCAGGGTCAGAGCGTCAAACGGCGACGCGGTAGCCAAGTTCCACCACGCGGTCGCGCGGCAGGTGGAAGTAGTCGGTCGGGTCCGCCGCCAGCCGCGTCAGCAGGGCAAAGACCTTGTCCATCAACTGCCCCACGCCAAAGCCCGGCCGTACCACCGGCCTGCGACGTCCAAGAAAGAAGGTCGAGGTCATCGTGTTGAACTTCAGCCCGGACTTCCGCGCCGCCGACAGGCCCATGACGATGTTCGGCGTCTCCATGAAGCCATAGCGCAGGGTCAGCGAGGTGAAGCGGGCGTCCAGCGTGGTGATCGTCACCCGCTCCTCACGCGAAGCCACCGGCACGCGCAACGTCTCCACCGTCAGAAGCACGACCTTGTCATGCAGGACGCGGAAGTGCTTGAGGCTATGCAGCAGGGCCGAAGGGACGATATCCTTGTCTGGCGTCAGATAGAAGGCGGTGCCCGCCACGCCGCCGACCGAGCTTTTGGTCATCGATTTGACGAAGGGCCCCAGCGCAATCGCCAGCTTGTCGTTCTTGGACTGGATGATCTGCGTGCCGCGCCACCATGAGGCCATCACGAGCCCCACCACAGCCGCCAGCGCCACCGGCACATAGCCGCCGTCAAACAGTTTGGAGAGGTTGGAGATCATGAAGGCCGTCTCCATCACCGCAATCGGGGCGGCGATGGCGTAGATCGCCCAGACCGGCATCAGGCGGGCCTTGATGCCATAGATCACTGCCAGCGTCGTGGTGACCAGCATCGTGCCGGTGACCGCGATGCCGTAGGCCGAGGCGAGCGCGGCGGAGGATTTGAACACCAGCACCAGCCAGACCACACCGATCAGCAGCAGGTAATTCACGCTGCCGATGTAGATCTGCCCGCTTTGGTTGGCCGAGGTGTGGCTGATCCGCATCCGGGGCAGCAGGCCCAGTTGAATGGCGGCCAGCGCCATCGAGAAGGCACCGCTGATCACCGCTTGGGCAGCGATCACCGTGGCGGCGGTGGCCAGCACGACCAGGAAGGGCAGGGCGGCGGTGGGGACGGATTTGAAGAACGGGTCGGATATGGCCGAAGGGTCAGCCAGCACCAAGGCCCCTTGGCCCAGGTAATTCAGGACAAGTGCCGGGAAGACCAGCACAATCCACGCCAGCATGATCGGCTTGCGGCCAAAGTGGCCAAGGTCGGCGTAAAGCGCCTCGGCCCCCGTCACGGCCAGAAAGACCGCACCCAGCACAATGGAGGTGATGGCAAGGTGGCCGGTCAAGAATTCCAGCGCCCAGAGCGGGTTGAAGGCCTCCAGTACAGCGGGCACGGCGATGATGTGGGCGATGCCGGTCACCGCCAACAGACCGAACCAGATCACCATGATCGGGCCGAAGCCGATAGCGATTCTGGCGGTGCCCTGTTTTTGCGCCACAAAAAGCGCCACCAGAATGCCCAGCGTCACCGGCATCACCCAATGTTCCAGCGAGGGCAGGACCAGACCGGCACCTTCCACCG
>CANBRQ010000031.1 GCA_947371955.1 Paracoccaceae bacterium
GGGCAGGATCCGGTCGTAGCCAGCCCGGATCAGCCCGGCAATCTCGGGCCGCAGGATCACCATCTGACCCACCTTCGCAAGCGGGGATTGGCTCCGGAAAGCCTGATCGGACCAAATGCAGATCATCTGCGCGGCTTGGGCCAGCGCCAGATCCTCGGCGGGCATGTCCGACAGCGCGTCGTCCATGCGCAGGAACACAAAGGCCGCGCGGATCGCACCCTGTGGGTCAAAGCGGAACAACCGGTATTGGTTGGCGCCTTGCGCATGCAGGCGAGGGCAGAGGCGATCCAGTTCGGGGACGATAGCACCGAGGCCGGGCACTGCCAGCAGTTCGTCCCAATCGCGAAACAGGAAGACCATCAGATTGGCGCCCAGTTCCACATCGGTTTCGGCCATCTTGTGACCGGCTAACGTCACAATTGCCTCGATGGCACCCTTGAAGACCGACAGGGTTTTGTCGTCGCCGCCAAACACCACGGGTACAATGGGGCGGCCCCAGCGCGAGAAGAAATAGGACCCGTCGCTGCGGGTGAAGAGGGCGGCAATGGCTTCGGGGGTCATTCGGATTGGGTCAACTCGGCCAGAACCTCGGCGCTGTCGGTGATGCGTGCGAAAGAGGTCAGGTTGGCCAAGGACATGTCCAGCACGGTCTGCGGCGGCATCACTCTGCCGTCGCGCAGGGTGCGGGGGAAGGCCACCAGCGCATCGGCGACAACGGTGGCCTTGAAGCCAAGATTGCCCGCCATCCGCGTGGTGCTTTCAACGCACATGTTGGCCTCGCCGCCGACGATGACCAGCCGGGAAATACCGGCCTGACGCAGCATCGCCTCAAGCCCGGTGCCGATGAAACCGGAGGAGCCTGTCTTGATGAACAACGGCTCCTCGGCCTTGGGCGCCACTTCTGGCATCGCCACAACAAACGGGCTGTCGGGATGAAAGCCATCGCCGGGATAGTCCGTGTTGTGGTGGACATGCACGACAGGCAGGCCAGAGGCGCGAAACGCCTCCAGCAATTTTCCTGCCACGTCGGGCGCCGCATCATTGGCCCACGGCCAGTCCACCGACCGTTCTGCCCGCATCGCTTCCTGCAGGTCGATCACGATCAGGGCTGTTGTTTTGTCCATGGGCCTCTCCTTTGGGGTCAGCCGCCGAGGAAATCGGTCTTGCCGATCTCGACGCCGTTGGATCGCAGGATGTTATAGGCAGTGGCCATGTGGAAATAGAAATTCGGGATGGCGTAGCCCGCAAGGTATTGCGGCGCGGCAAAGGTCAGTTCACGCGGACCGGCCTTGACGACGATGGTGCGGGCTTCCGCACCTTCGAATGCGTCCTCGGGAATGGTGGACAGGAAAGCGATGGTCTTTGCGACACGCTCTTTCAACTCGGCAACGGTGGTTTCGGTGTCAGCGAAAGACGGCACCTCAAGACCGGCCAAACGGGCAGGCGCGCCCTTGGCATGGTCGCAGGCGATGGTCACCTGACGCCACAGCGGCAGCATGTCGGCGATCAGCCGCAGTTGCGGCAGGACGTCCGCTTTGATCTTCTTGGCTTCGGCGAAGGCCTCTGCCTTGTCGAGAATTTTCGACAGGGCGGTCAGGGAATGGACAAACATCGGGGTGGGGTTTTGCATGGCTCGGCCTATGTGCGGGGTTCTGGCGCCACCAAGCCGCCAAACCGAGCGAAAAGCAAGAGGGTGCAGAGCGGCGGGCAGCACACGTCTTTTTGTACTGCCCGTCACGCCAGTGTTGGAATCCTGTGTCGCCTCAAACGCCGAGGCACCAGCGCAGGATGGCCTTTTGCGCGTGAAGCCGGTTTTCCGCCTCGTCGAAGATCACCGAATGCGGGCCGTCCATCACGGCGCTGGTCGCCTCGTCATTGCGGTGGGCGGGCAGGCAATGCATGAAAAGGGCGTCGGGCTTGGCATGGGCCATCAGCGCTTCGTTCACCTGATAGCCGCGCAGCTGGTTGTGGCGACGCTCCTTGGCCGATTCGGGGTCGTGCATGGAAACCCAGGTGTCGGTGACCACCAGATCGGCGCCCACGACAGCGCGGGAGGGGTCGCGTTCGATCTTGATATCGGAACCCCGGGCGCGGGCGAAGTCGATGAACTTCTGCTCGGGGTCGAGGGTTTCGGGCCCGGTGAAGGTCAGATCAAAGCCGAACTGGCCCGCCGCATGGATGAAGCTGGCGCAGACGTTGTTGCCGTCACCGGCCCAGACGACCTTGCGCCCAGCGATGGAGCCGCGATGTTCTTCATAGGTCATCACATCGGCCATGATCTGGCAGGGATGCGTGCGGTTGGTCAGGCCGTTGATCACCGGGACGGTGGCGTGTTCAGCCATCTCCAGCAATGTCGCCTCTTCGAAGGTGCGGATCATGATGAGGTCGACATAGCGGCTCAGCACCCGGGCGGTGTCGGCGATGGTCTCGCCATGGCCCAGTTGCATTTCTTTGCCGGACAGGACCATGGTTTGCCCACCCATCTGCCTGACGCCCACGTCAAAGGACACTCGCGTCCGGGTCGAGGGTTTCTCGAAAATCAGCGCCACCATGCGGCCGGCCAAGGGCTGGTCGTCATCGGGTGAGCCTTTGGGGCGGTCATGGCGCGCGGTCTTCATGGCGCGGGCCTTGTCGATCATGTGCCGCAGGTCGGCGGCGTCGGTTTTGTGCAGGTCGAGGAAGTGTTTCATGGTCTTCTTTCTGGCGGACCGCCGGAAGGCGCGTTGCCCCGGGCCGCCATGTCGATGTCTGTGGGTCGGGAAGCAGGATCAAAGCGCATGACCAGCGTCATGTCGCCCTCTCCGTCCGGGCGCAGGCCCAGATCACGAAAGCCTGCTCGTCGGTACGCGCGCACGGCGCGTTCGTTGGAGGGGTCCGGGTCGATCAGCACGGCGGGGGCACCGTTGGCCAGCAGGGACAGGGCATACAGCCTGACCATCGCCGAGCCATGACCTTGGCCGATGATCTGCGGCGCCACAAAACAATCGATGGCCATGGACCCCGGCGGCTGGTCCACCAGATTCGGCGCGCCTTCGGACCAGGCATGGACGGGATAGGATTGCAGATAGCCGATCGGGTCTGCACCAAAATAGGCGATCCGCAGGTCCATCAGGGGCTCGTCCAAATCCTCGGTCTTCGAGGCCAGCCACTCTGCCGGATCGCCCCACCAGCGGATATGCTCCGGCCCCCGCAGCCACTCGGCCAGAAGGACCAGATCAGCTGCCGTCATGGGCCGGAGGCTGTAGCTGGGGTCAGGCATGGCTCTCCACGGCCTTGGCCGCCGTGTCCAGCCGATGCAGTGCCTCGGCGATGTCATCGTCGGGGATGTTCAGCGCGGGCAGCAGGCGGATCACATTGTCGGCGGCAGGGACGGTCAGCAGACCCGCAGCATAGCCGGCCTTGACGATGTCGGTGTTGTTGGCCTTGCATTTCAGGCCAAGGATCAGGCCTTCGCCGCGCACGGCCTCGAAGATCGTCGGATGGGACGCCACGAGGCTTTCCAGACCCTGCCGGAACAAGGCGGCCTTGCGGTTGACCTCGGACAGGAAGGCGTCGTCCGAGATGATCTCCACCACCTTGGCGCCGACCGCGCAGGCGAGGGGATTGCCGCCATAGGTGGAGCCATGAGTACCCGCGACCATGCCCGAGGCGGCGTCTTCGGTGGCGAGCACCGCGCCCAAGGGGAAGCCGCCGCCGATACCCTTGGCGACCATCATGATATCGGGCGTGATGCCGGACCATTCATGGGCGAAAAGCTTGCCGGAACGGCCCATGCCGCACTGGACCTCGTCGAAGATCAACAGGGTACCAGTCGAGTCGCACAGATCGCGCAGGCCTTTCAGGCATTGGTCGGGAACGATGCGGATGCCGCCCTCGCCCTGCACCGGCTCGATCAGGACGGCACAGGTCTGGTCGGTGATGGCAGCACGCAACGCGTCATGGTCGGATGCGTTCTGGGGCCATTTCAACTGGCGGAAGCCGGGCATCAGGGGGCCGAAGCCCTTGACCATCTTCTCCGACGCCGCCGCCGCGATGGCGCCGGTGGAGCGGCCGTGGAAGGCGCCCTCGAAGGTCAGGATTTCGATCCGTTCAGGGTGGCCTTTGTCGTAATGGTACTTGCGGGCCATCTTGATGGCCAGTTCTGCCGCCTCGGTACCCGAGTTGGTGAAAAAGACCGTATCGGCGAAGGTCTTGGCCACCAAAGCCTCGGCCAGCTTTTCCTGTTCGGGGATGCGGTACAGGTTCGACACATGCCACAGCTTGCCCGCTTGTTCCGTCAGGGTGGCCACCAGGTCCGGGTTGGCGTGGCCCAAGGCGTTCACCGCGATTCCGGCACCAAGGTCAAGGTAGCGCTTGCCATCCTCGGCGGTCAGCCAAGAGCCTTCGCCCTTCACAAAAGCCATGGGGGCGCGGTTGTAGGTCGGCAGGACGGGGGTGATCATGGGTCAGGTCCTATGAAGTAAGCCCAAGGGGTGCCAAAGACGGGGCAAAAGGTCAACGAAGATCGGGGGGGGATGTGGCCACACGTTCAGACAGCGGGCCACAGCAGATCGGGCGCTTACGCGGTCAGACGTCGGCGTCGGGGCAGCTGGAATGGGGTGCAGCGCGTGATCATGCGAAAGGGCATAGGCGACGTGCGTCTGCCTGTAAAGAAAGAATCATGTTCAAAGGGCAAAAGTCAAGGTGAGGCTGTGACGCCCCGTCCCGCAGTCGTATCAGATCAGGGTCAGAAGCGCGCCCGTGCTGGCATCAAGCAGCTTCAGCGAGGACAGATCGCCGTCGTCCTGCAACGTCCACAGCACCGGCCCACCGGGGCCGAAATGGATCAGCAGATCAGCCGTCCCCTCGACGCCCATTCCATGAACCGCGCGGACTTCGACCTGAAAGCTGGACCGCGAGATGGGGCCGCCGTCATAGACAAGGTAGTCCCCCTCTGCCGAGGAGAAATCCGCCACCACATCGCCACCGCGATCCGCGATGCGGAAGACGAAGGCATCAGCTCCGGCATCGCCGTAAAGCACATCCACCGCGTCACCGCCGGCAAGGTAGTCATCTCCCGCCCCGCCATGCAGGACGTCGGCGGCAGCCTTGCCCTCCAGCGTGTCATTTCCGGCTCCACCGTCAAGCTGGTCACGCCCGGCGTCGCCCCACAGCTTGTCCTTGCCGTCACCGCCCAGAACCGTATCGTTGCCGGTGCCGCCGTAAAGGGAATCGTTGCCCGACAGACCCATCACAAGATCCGCCGAAGCCAGCGCATTGATCACATTGTCCGAAGCATCGCCGCTGAGCGTATCGCAGCGACCGCTGCCCTTCATGCTGACGCCGACGGACGCATCAAAGGTCAGCACAAGCGTTTCATGCGCCCCCAAGATGGTCGAGATCAATCCGCTGGTCAGATAGTTGGCCAAGGTTTGCGGCGTCAGCTTGATCGGCGCGTCAGGCTCCTCCCATGGGGCCAATCCGGTCAGGCTTTTGAAATTGCCGTCTGCCTTGCTGAGGTCGACCTGCATCAATCGGACCGATGACAGATTGTAGCCGGCAAGATAGGCGCTCAGGTCCAGCTTCAGCGTCTGGGCATTGTCGATCATCGAAGAGATGAAAACCTCGGCCTTGTTGCCGCTGGAAAAGCTGTGGATGTCGTAGTTGTCAGACACCATCGGCACGTCGTTGACCTTCATTCCGATCAGTTCACGCGTCATGATCTGGAACAGCGTACCGGCGGGCTGCAACTCGGCGCGGAAATTGCTGAGGCTGGTGGGGTGGTACATCGTCGACCAGAAATCCATCTGGTCCACGCCGCCCGCCACCATGACCGAGAACATCTCGAGCAGGATCGGGATCTGCTGAATCCCATAGCTGTCAGCATCGTTGAGGTTGACGTTCCACTCCGAGAACAAGGTGTCCATCGTGCGCCCGGTGGCCCCGTTCCAGGCGTTCATGATGGACAAGCTGAAGCCGAGCGTGGTGCCGATATTCGAATAGGTGTGGTGGTTCGCTTTGCCAGCGTTGGCGCCCTCGTTGTAGTAGAAATGGCTGTCGACCGAGGTGACGGCGGCAAGCTCCTGGGCGTTGAACTCAGCGATGACGGACTGGTTGCGTCCAGCCAGGTCCGCGGCGGTCAGACTGCCGCCGACGCTTTGGCCCCAGACCTGAACCGCGATGTCGGGCCGGTGCGCCGCGTCTGACGGGTGCTGCGCATAGTATTTCTCGATTTCCTGCTTGGTGATCAGGGCAAGCGAACTGGCGACCCGGCCATATTCCTTGCTGGTCATGTAGGATTCGTATTCGTTGCCCAGTTCGAAGGTGGAAATGCCCTGCGGCCCGGCTTTTTCAAGCACGTGGGCGATGAAGGCCCGTACCTCAGCCATCTTCGAAGTATCGAAATCACGCGACCCATATTGGCCTCGCGTCAACAACTGCTCGACGGGCAGGTCAATCGTCGCCTTGGAGTTGGTCGCCTTGCAATAATCGAGGAAACTGTCTGTGGTGATCAGTTGCTTGATCGATCCGTCATTGGCCACCGCCGTTGTCGCATTGGGATGGGCATAGTCAAACAACCGCTCAGTCTCCGCGCCACCCGGAAAGCGGACGACTTTCGATCCGACGGCGGCCTGAATTTCATCAAATTTTTCCCAGGACTGATTGCCGAAGCGTTCAAATCCCAGCACCAGATTGATGCCGAAATGCGCAGCGGTAATCTCGCCGCCCTTTGTGGCCAGCGGCGCAATCTTTACGAGTTCCGAAGTGACCATGATTGCCCCACGCAATTCCACCAGTACAAGCCGGAATCTCGGGTTGAAACCTGCGCCTATGGTGACGCAATTGTGGCAGCAGGCGGGCCCATCATTAGACTTCGCTGCAAATAGGAGTGCCGGTCAGAATTTGGGGAAAACGGGATCAATTAATTAAAAGGTGCCAATCCACGCGTCGTGGAGGAGAGTGATGTCAAACCTTGCGCTGGGGGTGGGGCCTGCTAGTCTGCCAATGGGCCGCCGGGGAGAGGTGACGTGACAACCAAGGCTTCGATGGACGGGCAGACGGTTCTGATCTCCAGCTTCCGCAATGAAGCGCCTTTCGTTGTGGAGTTTGTGGCACACCACAAGGTGCTGGGGTTCCACCATATCGCCATCGCCTCGAACGACTGCACTGATGGAACGGCGGAGATTCTGGACGCGCTGGATGCGATGGGGGTGATCACCCATGTGCACAGTTCACCACCGCCCAACATCTCGGTTCTGAACTTCGCCTGGGCCGAGATCCGCCGCACCGTGCCCATCGACAGTGCCGAATGGCTGATGATCATGGACGCGGACGAGCTTTTGAACATCCATGTCGGCGACGGCAAGATCTCCGACCTGATCGCGGTACAGGACGACAGAACCGATCTGGTGCTCGTCAACTGGGCCTGTTTTGGCACCTCGGGGCATGAACGCTGGGTCGACGAACCGTCAAGCCTGCGCTTCACCCACCGGATGCGTACCCTGAACGGGGCCGGTCTGGTGAAAAGCCTGATCCGGCAGCCGCATCGCTGGAAAAGCCTAAGCAGCCATCATCCCTTTGGCTTCACAGGCCCCGGTCCGGTGCGGATTGCCTTTGCCGGCGGGGTCTGGGTCGAGGATGTCGCCGCCGAGGCAGTGGAATTCGGCACCTATCGCAATGTCAAACCACGGGTCGGCAGCTTTCGTATCGCGCAGATCAACCATTATGCCACGCGAACCGAGGATTCCTTCGACCTGCGCCGGGCGCGCGGGGCAGGGTCGCAACTGCGCGGCAAGGCCAACCAGCGCCACAACGAAGACTACTTCCAGCGCATGTCCGGCGGCACGTTCCTTGACGACACGATCTTCAAATATGCCGATGCCGTTGCGGCCCTGACCGCGGAGTACCGTCAGAACCCAAGGCTCGCACAGGCGCTGGACGCCGGACTTCGCCATTATGAAGCCGAAATTGCCAGATACTGGCGAGACCGCGCAGGCGGATGACGCGGCTTGCCGCACCACTGCAACACCTGTAAGGCACCGGGGAAAAGGGGATCGACAGAATGGCACGCCAACAGCCGCGCATGGAAAGCCTGCTGTCCTGCAAAGCCCTCCCGATCCGCTATCTGGTCATCCCCAAATGTGGCTGCACCTTCGTCAAGAACCTGATCTGGCAGCTGGACCACGGGGAAAGCTACATCAACCCGCCCCGGGTCCATGAACGCACCCGCGACTTCGCCCGGGTTTCACAGTTCAATCTGTCCATCGACGAGGTGCGGGCCGAAGAATACTGCTTCGTCGTCCTGCGCGACCCGATTGACCGCTTTTTGTCTTTGTATTTCGACAAGGTCGTCGGCGACGGCTACCGCAAATTCGTGCCCCTGCGCGCTATATTGCGCGAAAATCACGCGTTGGAGGTGGAACCGGCGTCACCTGCCGATCACACCCGGAACTGCCATATCCTGATCGACTGGATCGAAGAGAACCTGAGCAAGGGCAACGAGATCGGCCGCGATCCGCATTGGACGCCGCAGCATTTCCGGATGGAGACGATCCGCGCCTTTGACATGAAGGTTTTGCCGATCAATGGTCTGGATGGGCATCTGACCATGCTGCTGTCTGATGTGGTGCCGAATATCGCGCAAATTCTTGAAAAACTGGAACGCTATACGACAAATTCGAAAGAGATGAAGAGTCAAGTTCTTGACTCTGCACTCAAGGCCCGCATTAAGGATGTTTACAAGCGCGATGCAGAGAATTACGAAAAGTTGCGCAGTGTTTGGCGTGAAGTTGAGCCAAAGACGGCACTGGAAATCCCGCGCGCTTCCAGAGTTTTTGAATAGAATACAACGCGTGGTTCAGTGTCGGATTACTGACAGGCCTAAGCCAATTAACGCTCTGTAAAGGGACGGATCATACTCTCATCCTCGGGTGAATTGGGGGAGAGTGATCGTGCTGGGGCTATTAATGATGGCAGGTCTTGGATTTGCCGCCACTGCAATCATTGACCACATGGACAATCAGACCACGGATGACGCCCATCCGCAGGATGAGGATGAAACAGCGTCGCAGGGCTCCATGCTGGATGAGATGGGCCCGCATGGGTCGCTGCTGGACGACCATGATCCGCAGGCTGGCCATGCGATTCACAGCGAAGCGCACAGCGCGCCGGAGGTCCATCATCAGGACAGCCAAGCACATGGTCACGGGCATGGGCATGGCCACGCTTCCCATTCCCACCACGAGCCCGCACATCATCAGGCCCAGCATCACGCCACCAGCCACCCGTCGGGCCACCATGCCAGTGGCCATGATCAGGCAGCGCATCACGTCTCGGCTCATCATGGCAGCGGCCACCATCAGGCAGGGCATCACCAGACCGGGCACCACACAAACGCTGCGCATCACGAGCCGCACGCCGCAGCCTCCCATGACGCGCAGGGCCAAAGCGGGGTCAAGGAACCAGCGTCCAAGGTCTTCGGGACGGACGGCAACGACACGTTGCACGGCGGCAATCGCGGCGATCTGATGGAGGGTCAGGGCGGCGACGACAAGCTTTATGGACATGGCGGCAATGACAACCTCGTCGGCTTTGACGCGGGCCATGACACGCTGATCGGGGGCGCAGGCGATGACAAACTGCACGGCTATCTGGTGCAAAAGCAGCCGGGCGATCTGTCCTATGTGGTCGAGGATCATCAGGCCGACCATCTGCAGGGCGGCGCAGGCAAAGACACACTGTTCCTCGGCAGCGACGATGTCGGCACCGGCGGCCAGGGTGCTGACAGTTTTCACGTCAGTTGGGATGTCGAACATGGCCACCCGGCCCAGATCACCGACTACAATCCCAAGTTGGACAAGATCTTCGTCGAATACACCTCAAACCACGCGAACGAGGGTTTGACCGACATCAAGCCCGAAGAGCAGACCATATCCACCGAACCGATGGAACATGGCGAGGGGACGTCGATCCTGATCAATGGTCAGGCGATTGCCCATGTGCTGGGGGCGGCGCATCTGAACGCCTCGGACATCGGGCTTATTCGGGCGTGAACCGGGGACGCCCCCGGTTCAGCCGTCTCTACCCTGAACCTTACTGACCCAGAACCTTGATGCGGCCTTCGACAGAAGGCTTCACGGTTCCGGCCTTCTCGACAAAGTCCATCACGACATTGGCAACCAAAGCCCCGGCCCCGGTGTCGTTGATCAGCTTGCCACCGCCCAGAGCGGCATATCCATCCCCGCCGCCCAGCATGTAGTCGTTGACTGCGACCTTGTAGAGCTTGTCAGCCTCCAGCGCCGCGCCACCGACCATGACTTCGGAGACGCGCTTGCCGGCTTCGGCCTTGGCATCATAAACCAGCGTCATGCCCGAGACTTGCGGGAAGCGGCCCGCGCCCTTTTCCACCTGACTCACGCCATTCTCCAGCGCGGCCAACAGCTGGCTGCCCGGAATCTCGGTCACAGCAATGGTGTTGCCGAAGGGCAGTTCGGTCAGGATATCGCGGCGGGTCAGCGTGGTGCCCGCGTCGTAGGTCCGGTCGGCGCGGATTCCGCCGCCGTTCATGAGCGCCACATCCGCCCCGGTCGACAGCCGCATCGCATCGGCGATCAGGTCGCCCATCGTCGATTCCTCGCCCCGCACCACATTCCTGCGGCTGTCGAGCGCGGTTTCCGTCTTGCCGATGGCCACGTTCAGCGCGGAATCGAGGCCTTTCTGGAACTCATCCACCTTGGCCTGGGTTTCCGGATCGGGCGTCACATTTGCAGTGTCGATGAAGCGGAAGCTCGGGAACAACTTGACCGTGCGCTTGCCGTCCTTCTCGGTCACGTTCACCGTCAGATCAACCGGCGACAGTTGCCGCGCGTCGATCGAGGTTTCGACATAGGCGGTGATCCCGTCATAATAGGTCGCATAATTGTGGTCATCGCCCGACAGGACCACATCGAAGGCCTTGGAATGGATCAGCTTGAGGTCGTTGTAGATGTCGGTCTGCACGACGCCCACCACCAGATCGGCACCATCCGCCCGCGCCTGCTTGGCAGCAGCAATCCCGGTTTCGACCGAGGAAGTGAAGACCAGATCGCCGGTATTGGCCACTTCCGGCGAGGTATCCTGCGCCACCGGGATCAGGGCAATCTTCAGCCCTGCCACTTCCTTGACCATGACGCCGCCCAAGCCTTGAACCGGCGAGCCATCCTTGTTGGCGATGTTGATCGCGGCCCAGGGGTATTTCGAGGCCTTCAGCTTTTCGGCAAAATTGGCCGGGCCGAAGTCGAATTCGTGGTTACCGGGAACCGCGAGATCGAAGGGCACCAAGTTGGTCAGGTCGATCGTATTCTGCCCTTTGTCGAACCCAGAGAGCAGCGAGGGCGACAGCATGTCGCCATCGAACAGGTACAGCGTGTTGGGATTGGCGGCCCGCTCCGCCTTGGCCACCGCGTTCAGACGGGCAAAACCGCCCTGCTTGCCGTCACCGGCAAAGTTGTAGACGTCGCCCACGCCAAGCAGCGTGATCTTGACCGGATCAGCTGCCGCCGGGGCAACCAGCAGGGCGCACAATGCGCCAGAAGCAAGAAATTTGGACACAGACATCACAGTTCTCCCGTCATGGTTGCAAATCACGATGCCTTGTCAGTGCTGAGTCTGTCAAAGCCTACCGCGCAAACCTGCCCGCGCCGTGCAACACCCCGATGACGTTTGACCGATGACCTTCGGTTGACCAAAGCCCGCTCTTGCGGCATCAGAGGGTCCAACAGCGACAGGAGAGCGCCATGATCGTCACCACCACCAATGACCTGCCCGGCCACTGCATCGTCAAGGTTCATGGCGTGGTGCGCGGCATCACGGTTCGCTCGCGTTCGGTCGTGGGCAATCTGGGTGGGGCGATCCAGTCGATCTTCGGCGGCAACCTGTCGGTTTACACCAATCTGGCGGAAACCGCGCGGAAAGAGGCCTATGATCTGATGGTCGCCCATGCCGGCGAAGTTGGTGCCAATGCCATCGTCGCCATGCGCTATGACGCGAACGAGATCATGGACGGCATCACCGAGGTTCTGGCTTACGGGACCGCCGTAACGGTCGGGGCCGTCTGAGATGCTGATCTACAAGGTTTTCCGCCGCCCCGAGTGGACGGCTTTCCGCGACGCGGGCACCACCACCGGCGCGCCGATTGACGTGAAGGATGGCTATATCCACTTCTCCACCGCCGCGCAGGTTGCCGAAACCGTGGCGAAATATTTCGCCGGGGAAAGCGACCTTGTGCTGCTGGCCCTCGACTCGGACAAACTCGGCCCGGCGCTGAAGTGGGAGCCGTCGCGAGGTGGGGCTCTGTTCCCGCACCTTTACCGCAGTCTGGTGGCCGCTGACGTGCTGTGGGACAAGAGCCTGCCCTTGGGTGCCACAGGCCACATCTTCCCCGAGGGCGTGTTTTGACGCCGGCTGAACGCTTTGGCCTTGCCCTGCTGCACAAGTTCGATCCGGAAACCGCGCATGGCCTGTCGCTGACTGCGCTTCGCGCCGGTTTGGTGCAGCTGCCCGGCCCGGTCTCCAACCCTCGGCTGAAGACCAGCGTTGCGGGAATGGCCCTGCTGAACCCGGTGGGTCTGGCTGCAGGATATGACAAGAACGCCGTGGCCATCGCCGCGTTGTCCCGTGCCGGTTTCGGTTTCATCGAGGTTGGCGCCGCCACCCCCCTGCCCCAACCCGGCAACCCCAAGCCGCGCCTGTTCCGCCTGACGGAAGACAAAGCCGCCATCAACCGTTTCGGCTTCAACAACGAGGGCGCCGCCGCCATAGCCGCCCGCCTTGCCGCCCGCCAGCGGACCGAGGTGCCTGTTGGTCTCAATCTTGGCGCCAACAAGACCTCTACCGACCGGGCAGCCGATTTCGCCCAAGTGCTGGCGCTTTGCGGGCCGCATGTCGATTTCGCCACGGTCAATGTCAGTTCGCCCAACACAGAAAGGCTGCGCGACCTGCAAGGCCCCGCCGCCCTCGCCGCCCTTCTGGCCGGCGTGATGGAGGTCCGCGCCAAACTGCCCCGACCGATCCCGATCTTCCTGAAGATCGCCCCCGACCTGACACCCGATGACCTTGCTGCGATTGCCGAGGTCGCGCTGGCAGCAGGCCTGTCCGGCATCATCGCCACCAACACGACCCTGTCCCGCGAGGGTCTGCGGTCTGCCCATCGCTCGGAAGCTGGCGGCCTTTCCGGCGCGCCGTTGTTTGAGAAATCCACCCAAGTCCTTGCGCAACTGTCGAAGCTGACCGACGGCAAACTGCCCTTGATCGGCGTCGGCGGTATCTCAACCGCAGACCAAGCCTATGCCAAGATCCGCGCCGGGGCCTCGGCCGTGCAAATCTACACCGCGATGGTGTTTCAGGGCCTGTCGTTGGCGGCTGACATCGCCCGGGGTCTGGATGCCCTGCTGGCCCGTGACGGCCATGCCTCGGTCAGTGCAGCGGTTGGCGCGGGCCGGGGCGAATGGCTTTAGGCGCCGAGCGGAACCAAATCGTCGCCCGCACGTTGGACCATGCCGCTTCCAAAGGAGCCCGCCTTGCGCATCCTCGCCCCTCTCTGCCTTCTGGCCCTATTCGGCGGCCAAGCCATCGGCCAGACCAGCCTGCCGGACTATTCCGACAATCGCTCGACCGCCGCTGATGTGATCCGCTCGCTTTACAACGCAATCAACCGTCACGAATACCTGCGCGGATGGAGCTATTACCGCCCCGAATCCGCGCCAGCTTACCGTGGCTTCGCGGACGGCTATGCCGATACAGATCAGGTCGATATCAGGTTGGGTCAGGTCACATCGGACGGTGCTGCCGGGTCAATCCACAGTCAGGTGCCCGTCGCCCTGCGCGCTATGTCGATGGAAGGCGTGGTAACGGTCTATGAGGGCTGCTACCTGCTGACGCAAGTGCAGCCCGCCATTCAGGAGGCACCGCCGTTCAGGCCAATCATGATCGACGTGGGTCACATGAAGAAAAGCAGCAAGACCTTCGCCAAGGCCATGGGAATCTGCGACTGATCAGAAGGCTTTGAAGGTCATCGTGGTCAGGGTCCGAACGATGTGGGGAATGTCGAACAGCCGTTCCTGCAGGAAATGCCCGACATCGGCGTCATCCGGAATATAGACCTTGGCGATCAGATCATATTCGCCGCTGGTCGAATACAACTCGCTCACCACCTCGCGGTCATAGATCGCGGTGGCCACGGCATAGGTCTTGCCGGGGGTGCAGCGGAACTGGACGAAGACGGCGGTCATGGGGATCTCCTGCGGGTCCAGACGGGTTGGCGCAAGACTAGCTGACGCTTTCCTCGGGTTCCAGCCCTTCCAGCGTCAAGGGCACCGGGCGCACGATCAGGTCCGACACACCCAGCGCGGTCTTGGGCAATGCGAGACGGTTCCGCACCACCCAATGCAGCCGCTTTTCCGCCCGCGTGATCGCCACATAGGCCAGCCGTTTCCACAAAGGCACCCCGGCTTCCGTCCGCCCCGCCTGCGCTGCCGCCCAAAGGTCGGGCGCGAAGACCTGCACATCCTCCCATTGCGAGCCCTGCGCCTTGTGGATCGTCACCGCCGCCCCATGCAGGAAGGCTGCGCCCATATTGGCGGCCGAAGGGATAAAAGGTTCCTCTTCATCCGGCTTTTCAATCTTGATGATGCAGGCGGCCGAGACCTGAGGGTCTTCGGCGCCCACCACATGCAGCTTGGCAAAGCCTTCTTTCTTGCCCGGTCCGAGGTAGATCACCTGCGCACCCTTGATCAGGCCGCGCGCCTCAAGATCAATCCGCTTCTTGCGGTGCTTCAACGGCAGTTCGATGCCATCGCAGATCAGCGGTTCGCCTGGCAGCAGAGCGTCTTCCGGCGCACCATGCGCCGCGCGGAAGGCCTGAATCAGCTTGATCCGCGTCACGTTGCGCCAGACCAGCACGGGGCTGCGCGCCATCAGGTCAGAGGATACCCGCTCCGCCCACTGGATGCGATCATCCTTGCGGGAGGCGTCCTGCACCATCTGTTCAAAGTCCATGAAGGACAGGCTGCTGTCGCCCAAGGCATGGGCGAGGTCCAGAATCGGAGAATCCTGCGTCTGACGGTGAATCCGGCTCAGCATCATCTTCCGGCTGTCACCCAGCTTGTCGAACACCATTTCACCGGAGGTCATGACCGGTGCCAACTGCGCCGGGTCCCCGAACAGCACCAGGGTCGGGAAGATCTCGCGCAGGTCGTCCAGTTGCCGCTGATCCAGCATCGAGCTTTCGTCGACAAAGCCCACATCCAGCGGCTCTTCCCGCCGCTTCCAGCCCTTGATGAAATCGCTGCCGCGCAGGCCTGCCGCGGCCAAAGCCCCCGGAATGGACGGCACCTGCTGGTAGAAGGCATGAGCCCGGTCCAAAGCGAGTTCCGTCAACCCCTCGACGGCGGGCCGAGGTGCCTGCCCCGCCAGCCATTCGGCAATCTTCTCATACTGCGGGTCGTACAAAGGCGTGTACAAGATCCGGTGGATCGTCGTCGCTGGCACCCCACGCAAGCGCAGCACGGACGCCGCCTTGTTGGTCGGCGCCAGCACGGCCAACGACCGCCGCTCTTTCCGGCGGCGACCTTCATAGTCGCCCGAGATGATCTCAACCCCTGATTCCTTCAAGGCCCGGTACAACGAGGCCAAAAGCATGGTCTTGCCCGACCCCGCCTTGCCCAGCACCGCCAGAACCGTCCCTTTGCCCTCGGCCTGCGGCGTCAAGCTACCGCTGCCAAGGTCAATGCCCATGGACAAGAGATCAGCCGATACACGATCATAAGCCTCGGCCTGATCGTCAGAGAAGGTCAGCGCGGGAACATTCGACATGCCCCAACCTTAGGCCTTTCACCCGCCCCGCACCATAGCCCTAGTGTGACATGGCCTCAGTGTGTCGAACCACTCCGGCGCGGCGGAACGACAACCGGCGCTTCCTCCCGTGCGGAAATCTCTTGTGCGGCGACCAGCAAAGCCTCATCGGCTTTCGCGGCAAGCTCCAGCAGTCCGTTCGCCTCCGCGAAAGACTTCAGGTCTTCCAGCACGTCGAAAATCCAGTCGTAGCCCATCAGCGCTCCGGGAAAGGCGGCATTCAAAACAAATGCCGTCCTTCATGTTACCCTCGCACCAAGGCTGAAATAACCCATCCGGCTTGCAACACACTGTACGTCAAAAGGAAACGGCTAGCGATCGCGGCTGGCCTCCAGCGTGTCCTCGAACGTCCGCAGCCCTGTGCGCGGCGCCTGCACCAGCACTGCCATGTTCCCCGGTTTATGGACGTTTTTCAGCATCTTCATATGCGCCGCGGGGATTTCCGCCCAAGGGAAAACCTCCGACAGGCACGGGTCCAGCCGCCGTTCAATCATCAACTGGTTGGCCGCTGAGGCCTGCTTGAGGTTGGCAAAGTGGCTGCCCTGCACCCGCTTCTGGTGCATCCACAGATAGCGCGCATCCAGCGTCAGGTTATAGCCCGTGGTGCCCGCGCAGATCACCACCATGCCGCCGCGCTTGACCAGAAACACGCTGACGGGGAAGGTCGACTCACCGGGGTGTTCGAAAACCATGTCGACGTTGTTGCCCTTGCCGGTAATCTCCCAGATCGCCTTGCCGAATTTGCGGACCTCGTTGAACCACTCCTTGTAGGCGGGCGTGTTCACCGTAGGCATCTGGCCCCAGCATTTGAAATCCTTGCGGTTGATCACACCCTTGGCACCCAGCCCCATGACAAAGGCCCGCTTGTCCTCGTCGCTGATCACCCCAATCGCATTGCCGCCGGCCGTGTTGATCAACTGGATTGCATAGGACCCGAGGCCCCCCGAGGCGCCCCAGACCAGCACATTCTGCCCCGGGCGCAACTCATGCGGCTTGTGGCCGAAGAGCATGCGGTAAGCCGTGGCCAGCGTCAGCGTATAGCAGGCGGATTCCTCCCACGACTGATGCGCCGGACGCCGCATCAACTGCTGCGACTGCACCCGGGTGAACTGCGCGAAGGAACCGTCCGGCGTCTCATACCCCCAGATCCGCTGAGTCGGAGAGAACATCGGATCGCCACCGTTGCACTCCTCATCATCGCCATCGTCCTGATTGCAGTGGATGACGACCTCATCCCCGACCTTCCAGCGCTTGACCTTGTCACCCACTTTCCAGACGATCCCCGAGGCATCCGACCCCGCGATGTGATAGGACTCGCCGTGGCCGTCAAACGGGCTGATCGGAAGGCCCAGCGCCGCCCAGACACCGTTGTAATTGACCCCTGCCGCCATCACGAGGACCAGAACCTCGTTGGAATCAATCTCTGGCGTATCCACCACCTCGACCTGCATCGCGGTATCCGGCTCGCCATGCCGCTCGCGCCGGATCGCCCAAGCATACATCTGGCCTGGCACGTGACCCAAGGGCGGCATCTCGCCCAGTTCGTACAGGTCTTTCACCGGCGCATCATAAGCCAGTTTTGTCGCATCCAGCGCCATAATGTGCCTCCCGAGACACGCCGCACTGCAGAATCACAGCGCGGTATGCCCCTGAGATATAAAGTTGCGCGCAACTTTGCAATACATTGACGCGCTATTTTTGTAATTTTATGTCTGCCGCGTTGCAGCGCGCTCAGTTGAACGTGACGTTCGATGTCGTGCAGACGTCGACATTCTGGTCGATCAAAGAAGTGCCATCGGTGAAGACAGCCTTGAAGTCGAAAGTGCAATAGCCCGAACCGTCATCAAAATTGATGTTAACCGAGCTGCCTGCCGGCAGAACGTTCGAGCCAAGGATATCTTCCTGCCAGGTGTCGGCGCCGGCGTTGGAGCCGTAGAATTCCCGGATCGCCACATTGGTATTGTTGACGATCGTGACATGGCGGTCGGCCGAGGTCGTTGTTGTCGTTTCCTCGCAGGCCGTCAGGGCCAAGGCAGCGGAGCCAAGCAGAAGTGCAGTCACAAGTTTCACGGTCAAAGTCCTTCGATATGTCCGGCTCGCTGCCGGCACCCTCAGGCTATGGAGGGACGGCTAACGAATCAACGAAGGATCCCAGTCATGTACTCGAAAGGATCAGGTGCTGTTGCACAGAAGCGGCGTAAAACGCCAAAAGCGCATGCTGCGCAGCAATTGGCGTCCCATCCACCGCCAAAATTCCACGGGCGATCAAAAGGGCAAGACCCTCTTGCACTGTCGCCTCAATGCCTTGCGGGGCAAACTTCATCTCAGCCCCAAGGGCGGACAGCCGATCCGCCAGAGCAGAAGCCCGCTCTACCAGACCGTCCTGCCCCTCCTGCACTGCCGCCGCCACCAGCGAGACAGGCAAGACCGGCACGACCCGCGCAATCGAAGCCATCAGCTTTTCGCCCAGAGCATCGGGTGCAGCTTCGGGAAAATGCTGCAGATGGTCCCGCAGCGAAATCGGCTGACCGAAAGCCGCAGCTGCGGTGCCAAACCCGTTGAACCGCAGGAAGGCAAAGCGCAGAATGGCCAACGCGCCAAACCAAACCGCACTGAACGGATTGACGCGAAAACGCCGCGTGCCACTTGCTGCTGCGGCGGTCAGGATGCCGTCCTCCAGCACGCGGTCATAGTTCAGACCCACGGGAACGAAGACCACATCGCGCCCCGCCGGATCGAACCCGGCCATCATGTAGGACAGCAACCCCAACCGCGCAGGTCCCACTCGGCCGTCCAGACTTAGCCCGCCCTCCGGGAAGATCGCCTGCGTGATCCCCTCTGCCGTCGCCATCTGCACATAGCGCGCCAGCACCCGGCGGTAGAGCGTATTCTTCGACCCGCGCCGGATGAAATAGGCTCCCAAGGCCCTGATAAACCTAGAAAACGGCCAGACCCGCGCCCATTCGCCCACCGCGTAGGAAATCGAGGCGCGGCCGGACACGAGCCAGGTTACCAGCACATAGTCCATGTTGCTGCGGTGGTTCATCACGAAAACCACCGTCGCCTGCGGATCAATCCCCTGCAAAGCCGCATCAATCTTGCCGAACCGTACCCGGTACAGCCGCCGCGTCAGCCACTTCGCCAGCCTGATCGCCACGCCGAAGTACAACGTGGTAGAAAACCCCGGCACAATCTCGCGCGCGTACTGCCGCGCTTCCTCGAACGCCACCGAAGGCGGAATCCCCGCCTCCGCCGCATGTTCCGTCACCGCCGCCAGCACCTGTGGGTCATAGACCAGCCGCGCAATCCGGTCCTGCCGCTCTGCCAGCTTGAAGATGTCGATCTTGCGGTCCAGCCTTTCGTTCAACCGCGCCACCCAGCGCTCGATCCGCCGCCGAAAGAACCAACGTACCGAGGGAAACAGGAAATTCGACGCGAAAGACGTCGCCGCGAAAGCAAGGATCAGGATCAACAGCCACAGCGGCACTGGGATATTCTGGGTCATGCGCCTTCATGCCATGCCCGGCGCACCCATGCAATTTCCCCCCTCCGCCGCGTTGCAGCGAATTGACACTTGCCGAAACTTGCTGCTATTGCGCGTAAAGCGCAATAAAATTGCGAAGACGATTCATGAGGGCCCGATGCAACCGCAGAAAGACCAACCCTGGCTGTTCCGCACCTACGCGGGCCATTCCACCGCTGTGGCCTCCAATGCGCTGTACCGAGGCAACCTTGCCAAGGGGCAAACCGGCCTTTCCGTGGCCTTCGACCTGCCGACCCAGACCGGCTACGACAGCGACCATATCCTGTCGCGTGGCGAGGTCGGCAAGGTGGGCGTGCCGATCAGCCATCTGGGCGACATGCGGGCCCTGTTCGCGGACATTCCCCTTGGCCAGATGAACACCTCGATGACGATCAACGCCACGGCCCCGTGGCTGCTGGCGCTGTACATCGCCGTGGCCGAGGAGCAGGGCGCCGACATTGCCACCCTGCAAGGCACCGTGCAGAACGACATCATCAAGGAATACCTCTCACGCGGGACCTATATCTGCCCGCCCGCGCCAAGTTTGCGGATGATCACCGACGTCGCCGCCTTTACTGCCAAGGCGCTGCCGAAGTGGAACCCGATGAACGTCTGCTCCTACCACCTCCAGGAAGCCGGGGCGACGCCGGAGCAGGAGCTCGCGTACGCTTTGGCCACCGCCATCGCCGTCCTCGACGATCTGCGCGCCAAAGTGGGTCCGGAAGACTTCCCGGCGATGGTCGGCCGCATCTCGTTCTTCGTCAACGCCGGCATCCGCTTCGTCACCGAACTCTGCAAGATGCGCGCCTTCGTCGAGATGTGGGACCACCTCTGCCTGACCCGCTACAACATCACCGAGGAACGCCACCGCCGCTTCCGCTATGGCGTGCAGGTGAACTCCTTGGGCCTGACCGAGCAGCAGCCGGAAAACAACGTCGCCCGCATCCTGATCGAGATGCTGGCCGTTACCCTGTCGAAAAACGCCCGCGCCCGCGCCGTGCAACTGCCCGCCTGGAACGAGGCTTTGGGCCTGCCCCGCCCTTGGGATCAGCAATGGTCCCTGCGCCTGCAGCAAATCCTCGCCTATGAAACCGACCTGCTGGAATTCCCCGACCTTTTCGACGGCAACCCCGCCATTGACGCCAAAGTTCAGGCGCTGAAGGCCGCAGCCCTTGAAGAACTGGCGCAGATTGACGCCATGGGCGGGGCCGTCGCCGCGATCCCCCACATGAAATCCCGTCTGGTCGAGGCCAATTCCGAACGCCTCGCCCGTATCGAGCGCGGCGATCAGGTGGTCGTCGGCGTCAACCGCTACCGCGAGGCGGAACCCTCGCCGCTGGTCACCGGCATTTCGTCCATCCTCGCCTCTGACCCGGAAGCCGAGGCCGATCAGATCCACCGCCTGAACCACTGGCGCACCACCCGCGATGGCGTAGCCGTCAACCGCGCTCTCACTACCCTGCGCCAAGCCGCAATCAGCGGAGAGAACATCATGCCCCCCTCCATCGCCGCCGCCAAAACGGGCGTCACCACCGGCGAATGGGGTGCAGCGATCCGCGCCGCCTTTGGCGAATACCGCGCGCCCACCGGTGTCAGCAAATCCCCCTCGAACCGCACCGAAGGCCTTGACCCGATCCGCGCCGAAGTTGATGCCATCTCCACCCGCCTAGGCCGCCGCCTGAAATTGCTGATCGGCAAGCCCGGCCTCGACGGCCATTCCAACGGCGCGGAACAAATCACGGCCCGCGCTCGCGACTGCGGGATGGCGATCCATTACGACGGTATCCGCCACACCCCCGCCGACATCGTGGCCCAAGCCATCGAGGAAAACCCCCATGTCATCGGCCTGTCGATCCTGTCGGGCAGCCATATGCCGCTGGTCGAAGATGTCCTCAACGGGCTGCGCGCCGCTGGCCTGACCACCCCCCTGATCATCGGCGGCATCATCCCCGAGGCCGACGCCGCCGCGCTGCGCGCCATGGGCGTTGCCGCCATCTATACGCCCAAGGATTTCGACCTGAACCGCATCATGTCCGACATCGTCGGATTGGCCGAACCCAAGGCCGCCTGACGAAAATTCATCATTTCCGGCACCCGGTTTGCGCTATGTCAAAGCGCCCGGCCAAATCTCCCGTGAAAAGTCTTCATACCCAAATGGAGGCCATCATGTTCGAACGGATCAAAGCGCTGATGGAGCGTTGGCACGACGTTAAGGAAATCAACGAACTCTCGCAACGCGACCTTGATGATCTGGGCATGTCACGTGAACAAGTCCAGGCCTTCGTCCGCATGCCGCATGACATCGGCGAACGCGTGAAGCACATGGCGGCGGTCTTCGGCATCTCGGACGCTGAATTGCAGGCAAACCACGACGCCTATATCGACATCCTGTCGACCTGCGGCAACTGCCGTGACCGCGCCAGATGCACCCACCTTCTGGCGCAAGGCGCAGAAGCCTCGCCGCTGGAGGCGTCTTTCTGCCTGAACTATGACACCTTCACCGCAAAAGCCGAACAGCCCGTCGCCTGAGACGAAAGGCCAAGGGGCTGCCCCCTTGGCCCCCTATTCAAACCGCCAGCAAGGCCGCAGGTTTCTCGACAACCGTCACGGACCGCAGGTCCGTTGCGGAAAAGCCCGTTGAAATCTCAAACGCCCCCGCCTCGATCCGCCACTGGCCCACTGTCACGTCAAAGAAGGCGAAGGCCCGGTCATCCAGCGCAACCGTCACGCGCTGGCTTTCGCCCGGTGCCAGATGCACCTTGGCAAAGCCCTTCAGCTCCTTCTTCGGACGGGGAACCGAGGCTTGCAGATCACCGACATAGACCTGCACCACAGTAGACCCCGCCCGCGCGCCTGTATTGGTCACCGTGGCCGAAACGCCAGCGGCATCCGCCACCGCATCCGTCAGATCGAAGCTGGTGTAAGACAGCCCGTGCCCGAACGGAAACAAAGGTTCAATCCCCATCCGGTCATAGTGCCGATAGCCGATGAAGGTACCCTCTTCATAGCGCACATGCCCGTTCAGTCCCGGATAAATCTCGCGGTCTTGGCTATGCGTCGGGTTATGCGCCCAAATCCGCGGGAAAGTCTGCGCCAAACGCCCGCCGGGTTCCGCGCCCAGCAGCAGATCGGCAATCGCATTCCCCGCCTCTTGCCCCGGATACCAGGCCTGCAAGACGGCCCGGGCGTCGTCGATCCAAGGCATCTCCACCGGCCCGCCGGTCTGCAGCACAACCACCGTATTCTGATTGGCCGCCAGCACCGCCCGCACCAGTTCATCCTGCCTTCCCGGCAGCCGGATGCTTTCCAGATCAGACCCTTCCGTATCCCACTCGCCCGAGCGTCCGACAAACACCACCGCCCGCTCCGCCGCCTTGGCAACCGCAACCGCCTCGGCAATATCGGCATCGCCCAAGGGGCGGCCAATGCCGACCCGCAGGCCAGCGAAGACCAGATTGTCCGAAGGCTTGTTGCAGAACTCCACCATCACCTGATGCGCACGGCCCGCTTCCAACCGGGCTTCGCCTACCACCTCGTCACAGCCCTCTTCAAAGAAGGTCCGCCCCTTCTTCCAGCCATCCCAAGCATTGGCGATCAGATGCCCATCGACATAGACCTTGGCATAGCCCGCAGCAAACACACCCACGCGGTGCATTCCAGAGGCCTCCGGCGTAAACGTCCCCGTCACCCGGGCCGAGAAGTTGAACGGATCAACCTTGCCCCCGCCCAAAGGCGGAATCCAGAACGCCGTGAAATCGTTCAGCGTTTCGGTATGCACCGGCGCGCCCTGCATTTGCTTGCCCGCAAAGAACTCCACCTTGAAGTCGCCCGGCAGCATCGGCGCGAACCGATGGTTGTCGCAGCCCGGCGCAAAGGTCAGCGCGTCTTCCCCCAAAGCCGCCACCAGCCCCTGCCACGGCGAGACCATGTAATGCGGGTTCAACTGCGCCGACCCGCCACCCATGATCTGCGCCACCTTGGCATTCGGCCCGATCACCGCCACCGAGCCCTCCCGACCCAGCGGCAACAGCCCGTCATTCTTCAGCAGAACCGCACCCTCGGCCCCGGCCCGCCGGATCAGCGCCCGATGCGCTGGCCGGTCCTCGGCCACTTCCTGATGCGCCCGGTGGTCATCCAAGGACCCAACCCGCGCCATCAACCGCAGCATGTTGCGCGCCCGTTCGCGCACCGTCTCGGCGGAAACCAGTCCCGCCTTCACGGCAGCCACCAGTTTCTCCCCCCGGTCCCGTGTCGGCCCAGGCATCTCCAGATCCAGCCCGGCGTTCACCGTGGGTTCGGTGGACCGAGAGCCAAACCAGTCCGACATGACAATGCCGTCATAGCCCCAGTCTTCCCGCAGCACCTTGGTCAAAAGCCAATGGTTTTCCGCCGCATAGGTCCCGTTGACCTTGTTGTACGACGACATGATCCCCCATGTCTTGCCCCGCTTCACCGCCGCCTCGAACGGCACCAGATAGACTTCCCGCAACGTCCGCTCATCAATGTCGGATGACATCGTCGTCCGCTCGATCTCACTTTCATTCCCGGCAAAGTGCTTGATCGTCGCCGAAATCCCTGCTCCCTGCAGCCCCTGAATGTAGCCCACCGCCAGTTCCGCTGTCAGGATCGGGTCCTCCGAATAGCACTCGAAATTCCGACCGTTGGTGACCGAGCGTTGAATGTTGCAGGTCGGCGCCAATGACACATGCGCGCCCTTCGACTTCACCTCATCCGCCAGCGCTGCCCCAATCTCTCGCGTCAGCGCCGGGTCCCACGTCGCCCCCAACGCAATCCCCACCGGAAATGCCGCCGACTTCACACCACCCACCAAGGACCCACCACCCCGCGCCCCGTTCGGCCCGTCCGTCACGCGCAGCCAACCCGTCCCAAGCCGCTCATTGCCCCGGACAGACCAGAAATCCGCCCCTGACAGGATATCCACCTGCTCCTCAAGGCTCATCCGGTCCAAAATCGCGTCGATATCCTGCATGGCTTTCTCCTTGATGGGTTTGGCGGCCTAGTCGACGATTCCCACATCAAAGACAAGCTATAACGTTATAGTCCCCTAGCCATCGCTGCCCCCTCTGGCTAGGTTCCGCAAAACAGGAGCGCACATGACCTTTCATATTGGAGCCAAACCCGGCGAGATCGCTGAAACCGTCCTTATGCCCGGCGACCCCTACCGCGCCCGCTGGGCGGCCCAGACCTTCCTCGAAAACCCGGTGCTGGTGAACGAGGTGCGCGGCATGCTGGGCTACACCGGTACCTGGAAAGGCCACCGGGTCACCATCCACGGCTCCGGTATGGGCATGCCCTCGCTGTCGATCTACGCCAACGAGTTGATCCGCGACTACGGTGCCCAAACGATCATTCGGATTGGCTCGGCTGGCGCACTGCAACACCACGTCAAGGTCCGCGACGTCGTGCTGGCGCAGACGGCGTCTAGCAACGGCTCCCCCTCGCGCAGCATCTTCAAAGAGCTGAACTTCGCCCCCTGCGCCGATTTCGGCCTGTTATCTGCGGCCCATGCGGCTGCTTTGAAGATCGGTGTCCCGATCCATGTCGGCGGCATCTATTCCTCCGACACGTTCTATGATGAAAGACAGGACCTGACCGACCAGTTGCAGCGCCACGGCACCCTCTGTGTTGAGATGGAAGCTGCCGAACTTTACACCCTCGCCGCCCGGTATCAACGCCGCGCTCTTGCCGTCCTGACCATTTCCGACCATATCCTGACGCACGAGGCGCTGCCTGCCGACCAACGCGAACGATCGTTCGGCGCGATGGTGGAAGTCGCCCTTGAAGCCGCTTTCGCCTGAAAGGCATCCCATGCAAACCCGTAAGCTCGGCACGTCCCAAGTCTCCGCCATCGGCCTCGGCGCCATGTCCTTCGGCGGCATCTTCGGCGCAACAGACGAAGCGGAGAGCCTCGCCTGCCTTGATGCCATGCTCGATGAAGGAATCACCTTCATTGACACCGCCAACATCTACGGCATGGGGATTTCCGAGGATGTCATTGGCAAATGGCTGGCGTCGCGCAAACCGCATGTCGCGATCGCCACCAAGGCCAGCGTCGTGAACGCTACTCCGCGCTATATCGACAATTCCGAAAAGCACCTGCGTGCCGAGCTTGAGATTTCCCTGAAACGTCTGGGCCGCGACCACGTGGAACTCTTCTACATCCACCGCCGCGAACACGCCCGCCCGTTAGAAGAGGTCATCGGCTCCCTCTCCCGCCTGATCGAAGAGGGCAAGATCGGCGGCTACGGCATGTCTGAAGTCGCCCCTGACACCCTGCGCCGCGCCCATGCCATCCACCCCTGCATGGCGGTACAGAACGAATATTCACTTTGGACCCGCCTTCCCGAACTAGGCATGATCCAGGCCTGCCAAATGCTTGACGTTGCTTTCATCCCCTTCTCGCCCCTTGCACGCGGAATGCTGGGAAACAACCCGATTGCCCTTCCAACCGACGGTTTTCGCAACACCAACCCGCGCTTCACAGAGCCGAACTTCACCGCCAACACACTGAAGATCAACGAGTTCCGTACTTTCTGCGCCGCGCGCGGGTGGTCCACCCCCGCCACGGCCATCGCTTGGGTCCTCTCGAAAGGTGATCACCTGATCCCGATCCCCGGCACACGCTCTGCCGCCAACCTGCGCCAGTTCGCCCAAGGTGCGCGCATCACCCTAACGTCTGAAGATCACGCCGAAATCAACCGCATCCTGCCACCCGGCTTCGCCTATGGCGACCGCTACGCCGATCACCAGACCCTCGCGGTTGAGCGTTACTGCTAAAGCCCCTCGGCCTGCACCACGATCACCGGCGCATCGTGGTGCATCGCCAGATCTGATACCACCAGATCGTAGCGGGCGACCGACAGGCCGCCAATCCGCCCCTCTGTCAACGCCAAAATCGCGCCCGCCGGTGCTTCGCCCGCCTGTTGTACCCAGACACGCGGCCGCGGCAAATCCCGCGCTGACATCACATTGAAATCCTCCGAAGGTGCTGCAACCCGCTCCGCCCGCACTGCCACATCCCCGGCAAACGCCACCGGCACCAGCGGTCGCGCCAACAGCAACAGCCCCTCTCCGACCAGATCAAACCCCGGCCCGCTGAGTACCGTCAAATTCCGTTCAATCCCCGGAAAAAGCGAGAAGGGCCCGTCCTCAACCACCATCGCGCGCGACAGGCGAAGCGCAAGCAGCCCCGCTCGTTCAAGGCGCAGCATCTCAACCGTGGTGCCCTTCCCATTGGCCCAAGGCATCACGCGGAAGTCAGCCGATGTTAAGTGAGTGATCATTCGGCAACCCTCGGCACGATAGGTGCAGCCAGTTCTTCAAAGTCGAAATTGTCCAACCGCCGCGCCCGTTTCCCCGCTTTGTCAGCGCTTATCCGGATCTCTTCCACGTCCCGCGCCGCCTGCCCGAAGTGCCTGTCAAGATTGCTGACGCGGTCAGACAAACGGTCGATGTCCTTCGACAATTCCCCCAATTCCTTGCGGATCGCGCCCGTCTGCTCACGCAGTCGCGCATCCTTCAGAATTGCCCGCATCGTGTGCAGCGTCGCCATGCATGTGGTCGGCGAGACAATCCACACCTTGGCCGCAAACCCCTCGCGCACCACCTCGGGGAAATTCGCGTGCAATTCGGCATAGACCGCTTCCGAGGGCAGGAACAGGATCGCACCATCGGCCGTTTCGCCCTCGATGATGTACTTGTCCGAAATCGCCCTGATGTGCGCGCGCACGGCATTGCGCAGCAGCGTATTGGCGTCCTGCACCTGCCGAGGCGTCTCTGCCCGCCGCAGCGCCTCATAGGCTTCCAGAGGAAACTTCGCGTCGATCGCCAAGGGCCCCGGCGGATTGGGCAGATGGATCAGGCAGTCCACCCGCCGGCCATTCGAGAGAGTTGCCTGCATCGTATAGCCATCCGACGGCAGCGCCTTGGCCACAATCTCATGCAACTGGATTTCGCCAAAGGCCCCGCGCGCCTGCTTGTTGGACAGAATATCCTGCAAACTCAGCACATTGCCGGACAGCTTCTCGATATTGGCCTGCGCCTTGTCTATCGTCTCCAGCCGTTGCTGCAAATCCCCTAGGCTGCGCGCCGTCCGCATCGAAGAGCCTTGCAAAGACTCACCCATGAACCGCTGCACTTCCGCCAAACGGTTCTCCATCAGTTGGATCATCGCGGTCTGCGACAGGCTTTGCGCCTCGGACACATGATGGAGACCGCCGGCCAGCCGCTCCTGCCCCTCGGACAGGCCCTGCACGCGCTGCGACAGCCACGACATTTCCTGCATCAGCAAAGGCGACACGCGGCCAGAGGCGCGCAGCACCATAAGCAGCAGGCCAAAGATGAACAGAATTGCCCCACCTGGCAGAAAAATCTCAGGCGCGTTCCAGGAATAGGCCTGCCCGAACAGGGTGATCATCGCCGACCGAACAATCGTTCGATATCTGCCAGCTTCAGCTCAACATAGGTCGGTCGACCATGATTGCACTGGCCCGACAAGGGTGTCGCCTCCATCTCGCGCAACAAAGCATTCATCTCTTCCGCCCGCATCTGCCGCCCGGACCGGATCGAGCCGTGACAGGCCATCCGGCTGAGGATCGCATCAAGACGCCCCCGCAGCGAGGGGCTTTCGCCCTGATCGGCCAATTCGTCCAGCACATCGGCCAACAGGGCTCTGGCCGAGACATTGCCAAGGATTGCCGGTGTTTCACGGACCGCGACGGCGCTGCCGCCGAAAGCTTCGATCGTCAGGCCCAAGGTGGCAAGCTCGGTCGCAGCCTCCAGCAGACGCCCGGCATCGGCGGCGGAAAGCTCAACGATTTCAGGGATCAGCAGGGCCTGCGCCGTGATGCCCGTCTCATCCATCTGGCGTTTGAGGCGTTCATAGACCAGCCGTTCATGCGCTGCATGCTGGTCGACGATCACCATTCCGGTCGCGGTTTGCGCGATGATGTAGTTTTCATGCATCTGCGCTCTGGCAGCACCCAGCGGGAAACTCTCCTCCGCATCCACCGGCTCAATCCGTGCCGCAGGTGCCTCGGCGAAACCGCTGGGCGCTTGCAAAGCGAAGGCCCGCGACAGGCTGGCACCCGAGGGCCGGTCCATCTGGTAAACCCGCGCCGGAGCCATCGGTTCCGACCGCATGGCCAATAAGGTCGCATCTGCGACGGTCGAAGACGCCCGATGCCCCGCCCCCGTCAAAGCCGTCCGCAGCCCCGTGATGATCAGGCTGCGCGCGGCTTCGGGTTCGCGGAAACGAACCTCGGATTTCGCGGGGTGAACGTTAACGTCCACTCGTTCGGGATCGCAGATCAGGTTCAGCACCGCAGCCGGATAACGATCCCGCGACAGCACATCCATATAGGCCACCCGCAGCGCGCCAATCAGCACGCGGTCCAATACCGGACGACCGTTCACAAACAGGAACTGCTGCACCGAGGAGCCGCGCGAATAGGTTGGCAGGGCGGCATAGCCCGACAGCCGCAACCCTTCCCGCTCCACATCAATCCGCAGGGCATTGGCCGTGAAATCTGCCCCCAGAAGACGGGTCAGTCGCCGCTGCAGCGCATCGAAGAAATCGCCATTCTCCGGGTCCAGCCGCAGGATCGACCGTGAAGGCTCCCCTTCAGCCACCTCGTTCAGCGCAAAGCCCACATGCGGTTCTGCCATTGCCAACCGCCGCACGACATCGGCAATCGCCCCGGCCTCCGCCCGATCGGTCCGCAGAAACTTCAGCCGCGCCGGCGTGGCATAGAACAGATCGCGCAGTTCCACCACGGTGCCCTGCCCCGCGCCCACCGGACGCACCGCGCCCAGCCTGCCGCCAGTCACCGACAAGGAAGCCCCCTCGGCCCCCTGCGCGCGCGATGTCAGCACCAGCCGCCCGACCGAGCCCAAACTGGCCAAGGCCTCACCGCGAAAGCCAAACGACCGGATGTTCAGCAAGTCCGACCCGTCGATCTTTGAGGTCGCATGCCGGGCCACAGCCATCGGCAGGTCCTGCGCCGTCATGCCGCAGCCGTCATCGGTAACCCGGATCAGCAGCTTGCCCCCTGCGGCGTAGTCCACCGAAACCCGACGCGCCCCGGCGTCCAGCGCATTTTCCACCAGTTCCTTCACGGCAGAGGCCGGACGTTCGACCACCTCACCCGCCGCGATCCTATTGATCGCGGCTTCGTCAAGCATCCGGATCGGACGCGCTATATTGGGGGCCATCAGGTTCATCCCACCAGTTCTAGCAGGTCAACCAGCCTCAAGCCACAGATTCGCTTACTCGGACTTTACGCCCACCGCATCGCCCACCACGATGAAGGTCAGCTTGTCCGGCGTCAGCAGGGACTTGGCCACCCGGTTCACATCGTCCAGGGTCACGGCGTCGACCTTCGCATTGCGCAACGCCGGGTAGTCTCGCGGCAGGCCCAAAGTCTGCATGCCCACCAGAATCGACGCAATCCGTCCGTTGCCATCAAACCGCAGCGGATAGGCACCGGTCAGGTAGGTCTTGGTGTCATCCAGTTCCTTCTGCGTCACGCCATTCTTGGCGACATCGGCCCAGACATCCTTGATCACCTTCATTGCCTCGGCCGCCTTGTCGTTGGCGGTGGCAAGACTGCCCTCTAGAATTTCGGCATGGTCATAGGCCGCAAGCCCCGTATCGATGCCATAGGTCAGCCCGCGCTGTTCGCGCACCTGCTCCATCAGGCGCGAGGAAAACCCGTTGCCGCCCAGGATTTCGTTCAGGATCGTGGCCGCGAAATAGTCCTTGTCGGCGAACTTGATGCCCCCCTGATAGAAAGTGATGTTCGTCTGCGGTCCGGGGAAACCCTGC
>CANBRQ010000032.1 GCA_947371955.1 Paracoccaceae bacterium
AAGCTCTTCGTCATCCGCCTCGATGGCGCGCTTGTTCAGCAAGGTGAAGCGGGCGGTGACATCAGCGCGGGCCGGGGCATAGCGATTGGTGTTGGATTCCGCCCCCGACGCCAGTTGGAAGAAGCGCTTGACGATGCGGTCTTCGAGGGAGTGGAAGGTCACAACGGCCAGCAGGCCACCGGGCTTCAGGGCGCGCTCGGCCGCGGCAAGGCCTTGGGCCAACTCGGTGAATTCAGCATTCACGGCAATGCGCAGCGCCTGAAAGCTGCGGGTGGCCGGGTGGCTTTGGCCGGGCTTGGGGCGCGGCAGGCAGCGGGCGACGGTTTCCGCCAGTTGCAGGGTGGTCTCGAACGGGGCCTTGGCGCGGGCTTCTACGATGGTGCGGGCGATGCGGCGCGAGGCGCGTTCTTCGCCGTAGTGATAGAGGATATCGGCGATTTCGCCTTCCGAGCCTTTGTTGACGATGTCTGCGGCGGATTGGCCTTGCTGGCTCATCCGCATATCCAATGGGCCGTCTTTCTGGAAGGAAAAGCCGCGTTCGGGCTGGTCGATCTGCATGGAGGAGATGCCGAGGTCCAGCACCACGCCGTCCAGCGGTTCATCGGCCAAAGTGTCGAGGTCCGAGAAGGTGCCTTCAACCAGTTTCAGGCGGTCGCCATACTGACCCGCCCAAGGCGCTGCCATCTGGTGCGCCAAGGGGTCGCGGTCGATGCCGATGACCTTGGCGGCCCCAGCGTCAAGCAGGCCCCGGGCATAGCCGCCCGCGCCAAAGGTACCGTCGAGCCAGAGGCCCGAGACGGGGGCCACAGCCTCAAGGATCGGGCGCAGGAGAACAGGAATATGGGCCGATCTGTCTTCTGGGCGACCGGGCAGCGGATCGCTTGTCTGCACGTCTTCCCCCTAGGTGGTGGTCTTGAACAAGGACAGGGGATCAGCCCCGCCCAAGAGCCTGGCTTCCAGCGCCTGAATCTCGGCCTTGCGTTTGGCACGGTATGTGTCGGCGCGCCAGATGCGGAACGAATGACGCGAGCCGATGAAGGCCAGTTCCACTTCCTCCTTCGGCAGGCCCAGCTTTTCGCGGACCTGAGAGGGGGGCGAGAAGCGGCCGTCTTTGTCGGTTTCGACGGACACGGATTGCTCGACGAAGATGGCGTTGGCCAGATCGTATTCGTCCGTACCCATGGGAATTTGCGCAAGGCGGCGGTCAAGGTCGGCGGCACCTGCCTGGGTGAAGCCCTCGACATAGGCACGGTCGGACCCGCCATAGACCAGAAGCATCTGGAAGCCCGCGCCGTCGGGCGGATTATCCGCCTGATCAAAGACATGCCGGAAGGGCGCGGGCAGCATCACGCGGCCCTTGGCATCTACCTTCAGGTAGTGTTCGCCCCTGAACGTCTCGATCACCACGGCGCAGCGCGCCTCCTTGAAAAATCACTGGCAGGGTGTAGACATGAAAAGGCGAACCCAGCCGCTGCCACTGCCGGGTTCGCCGTCTGTCCCATCGCTGGGTGTCCTGCTTCGTGCGCCGTCTTGGGGGACGTCTGCTCGCGCATCGCGCCGGATTCGATTTTCAATCAGGAGGGGGTAGCCTGTATGAACCTGCCTCTGGCTCTTTATGTTTTGGGCTTGTCGTCCGCCCGCTTCAGTACTGCCCGTCTCTTGAGATATTTATGCCCGGGCGAGCGCCCCACATCAAGGGAAATTTCGGGATATCGCCCCACTCTTCTGACAGTCCTGCTCTGGAGGTCATGCTGCGGCGCCATGAAACGCCACCTGTGGTGGGTTTCGCATTTTAGGACGCTAGATTTAGGGATGCCGTTTGCAAGCGCATGTTGCGCGAATGTCGCACAAAACGAAGGCGCACGCCTTGTTTTCTTGATTCTACAGCCGACTGGGATCTGGTCCCGGCCAAAAGCAGCCGATTCCACCCGAATCACCCCCTCGTGAAGGTCGGGAGACTTGATGTGAGGGCGGGTGCTACAGCAAAGGCTGGCCCCTAGGTCCCGGTGGCCCGTTTTCCCGGACAAAACCGCTTCCCTCCCGCGATTGCGCCTGCAGAACCGGGTTGAGGAGGGTCCGGGAGGCCGAAACGGCCTCTCGGCGCAGGGGGTGCGGGGGGCGGCGCCGCCTCCCGCTTTCTCCCGACGGCTGTCAGCCCATGCCACCCTCAATCAAACGCCGCGCCAGCCGCAGATAGGGTTCCGCCAGCGGGCTGTCGGTCGCCGCAATCGGCGTGCCTGCATCGCCTGCGATGCGGACGTCAAGGTTCAGCGGCAGTTCGCCAAGGAACGGCAGGTCCAGCTTCAGCGCCTCGGCCGCCACGCCGCCGTGACCGAAGATATGCGCCTCGTGCCCGCAGTTCGGGCAGATGTAGGTCGACATGTTCTCGATCAGGCCCAGAACCGGGACCTTCAGCTTGTCGAACATGTCCAGCGCTTTCCGTGCATCCAGCAAAGCCACGTCCTGCGGTGTCGAGACGACGATGGCCCCCGTCAGGTGGGTGCGTTGCGCCAGCGTCAGTTGCACATCGCCGGTGCCGGGCGGCAGGTCGATGACCAGCACATCCAGCCGGCCCCAGGCGACCTGGTTGATCAACTGTTGCAAGGCCCCCATCAGCATCGGGCCGCGCCAGATCACCGCCTCGTCTTCCTTCAGCATCAGGCCGATCGACATCATCGTCACGCCATGCGCCTGCAGGGGTTCGATGATCTTGCCATCCGGCGAGGCCGGGCGTTTGTTCACGCCCATCATCCGGGGCTGCGAGGGGCCATATATATCGGCATCCAGCAGCCCGACCCGCCTGCCCTGCCGCGCCAAAGCCACCGCGAGGTTGGAGGCGACGGTGGATTTGCCGACCCCGCCCTTGCCGGATGCAATGGCGATGATCCGGTCCACTCCGGTCACCCGTGCCGGGCCGCCCTGATGCGGTGCGGCATGACCGCCGATCTTCAGCGAGGGCGGCTCGGCCGAAGGTGCGGGATTTGCAGGTGGTGTGCGGCTGGCGGGACCATGGGCGGTCATGACCGCCTGCACGCTTGTCACGCCGGGCAACGCACGCAGCGCCGATTCGGCGGCCTGATGCGCGGTCGCCAAGGCACGCGCTTGATCGGGCGTAGGCGCTTCGATCACGAAACGCACAATACCGCTCTCGATCGTTAGTGCACGAATCAAATCGTCGCTCACCAGGTTTCCCCCTGTCGGGGTTGAAATGCGGGCAAGCTGCGCGATCACTTCTGCGCGGGTCGGGGACATTCGTTCCTCCTTTGCTCAAGGCATCAGCAGCGTGTTCCGCTTTCGAGCAAAGGGCAAGACACTGTTGACCAAATGCTCAAAAATTCAGCGAGTATCTTGATTAATTTGAAGATTTTATGAAGCCTAGCCATGCGCTCGCTGCATGACGGCATTGAGGGATGGGTGGATTGTGCAGGTGCAGCAATTGCCTCATGTTTGCCCTAACAGTGACGGACCTGACGACAAGACGACAGGAAGGCCCGGCGCCAAGGACAAAATGTGAGGCTTACGATGGCATATGTGAATTCTACCCGCTCGGCTCAGGTGAGCTTTTATGATCGTTTCGCCGCTGTGGTGAAAGTGGTTTCTGATCTGGTCGAGCGTCGCCGCGTCTACAACCGGACGCTGTTTGAACTGAACAACCTGTCTGACCGCGACTTGTCCGATCTTGGACTGAGCCGCGCGACGATCGCTGAAGTGGCCCGCGAGGCTGCTTACACCGCTTAATCTTGGCCCTGACCTGCAATCCTCCTCCCTGCAGGTCTTTGGTTAAGTGCGACGACGCTGTCCTCCTCCCTGGTGTCGTCGCCTTTCTACACGGTCCCGAACGGGACAAGACTTTCGGCGGCCCTCTCCTCCTCCCATGGGCCAACGAACCGGCGGCGCCTTCGACCTCCTCCCCGAGGGTGCCGCCCCCCGTTTCGCCTGACCCCGTGCTCCTCCCCGGGATCAGGCAAAAGCGGCGGCGCCCAACCTCCTCCCTGGGCACCGTCGCGCAATTCGGGGCTTTTTGCCTCAACGATGTACGCGGGTCCGTTCCTCCTCCCTCGGGCCCCCGGACCAGCGGCGACCTCGACCTCCTCCCCGAGGTCGCCGCATCCTTCATTCGGGGCCTCAGGTCCCAGAGATAGCCGAAGCCCGACCTCCTCCCCGGGTCAGGTGATTGCGACGACACCCTCCTCCTCCCGGTGTCGTTGCGGAATTCGGAGCTGTGCTCCACCGATGTACGCGGGCCCTTTCCTCCTCCCTCGGGCCCCCGGACCAGCGGCGACCTCGACCTCCTCCCCGAGGTCGCCGCATTCCAGAATTGAAAAGGCCCGCAAGTTCTGCGGGCCTTTTGCATTTGGATGGCGGCTGGGGGTTTCACACCCCCCCAGCCCGGCCACGGGCCGGGCGTTCTTCGCGGAAATCCTCCACTGGAGGGTAAGCGCTGTCCTGATCACACCTTGGCGGCATAATTCCACGTCAGCAGATCGTCGATCTGGCTTTGTTTGTGGCCGTTGACGATTTTGGTGAGCGTGCTGGCCAACCACGCGTGTGGGTCGATCGCGTTCATCTTGCAGGTCTCGATCAGTGAGACAATGACCGCCCAGTTTTCCGCGCCAGCATCATGGCCTGCAAATAGGGCGTTCTTTCGGCTCAGAGCGATGGGGCGGATCGTGCGCTGGACGGTGTTGCTGTCGAGCTCGATGCGGCCATCTGTCAGGAAACGGCCCAAGCCGTCGCGGTACTTCGCGATATAGGCCAATGCCTCACCGAGGGGCGATTTGGCGGAAGTGCGGGCGCGGTGATGGCGCAGCCGATCATCAAGGCGGGCAAGGATCGGGACGGAACGTTCTTCGCGCGCGGCCAAGCGGGTAGCATGGTCATTGCCACGGATCTCAGCCTCGATGGCGTAGAGATCGCGGATGAGTGCTACGCCTTGTTCGGCGATTGGCGCAGGACCGGGTCGGGTGATCTCGGTCAGTTTACGGCGGGCGTGGGCCCAGCAATAGGCCAGTTGAATGCCGGGGCCTACCCGATCCGGTGCGATCAGGCGGTTATATCCGGCATAGCCGTCCACCTGCAGGATGCCACCAAATCCCTGCAATATCCGTTCGGCATGCAGCCCGCCTCGACCGGGTGCATAGGTGAAGGCCACACCAGGAGGTGCTTTGCCGCCCCAGGGTCGATCATCGCGGGCGAGCGCCCAGAAGTATCCAGTATTGGTCTTCTTGGCCCCCGGATCGAGAACCGGTGCGCGGGTCTCATCCATGAAGAGTTTTGTGGACTTTTTCAGATTGGCCATCAGGGCATCGAAGACCGGGCGCAGCTCAAAGGCAGCACGGCCTCCCCAGTCTGCAAGGGTGGATCGATCAAGATCGACACCCTGTCGGCTGTAAATCTGCGCTTGGCGATACAGGGGAAGATGATCGGCGTATTTGCTGACCAAGACATGCGCGACCGTCGCCTCGGTCGGCATGCCGCCCGGGATCAGACGTGCCGGTGCCGGAGCCTGCATCACGCCATCGGTGCATGAGCGGCAGGCGTATTTCGGGCGACGGGTCACGATGACGTGGAATTGGGCGGGCACGATGTCCAGCCGCTCCGACACGTCTTCCCCGATACAGTGCAGCCAACCACCGCAGGCGCAGGTTAGGCTCTCGGGCTCAATCACTTCTTCGATGCGTGCAAGATGCTTTGGCAGCGATCCGCGATTGGCGGCGCGCGGCTTGGCCGGACGCTTGGCGGCGCGCTCCTGGGCATCCTCTTCGGCATGGATCGCGGCGATGCTCGTTTCCAGATCCTCCAGCGCCAGTTCGAACTGGCCCGGATCGCTCTTCTCGGACCGCCGACCAAATGCGGCCTGCTTGAAGGCCGCGACCAGTTTTTCCAACCGCTCAATCCGCTCATCCTTACGCAGGTTGCGTGCCTCCGAGGCGAGCAGCATCGCCTTCAAAGCAGCAATTTCTCCAAGTAAATCAGCGGCATTTGACATGCCTCGTGTTTATCAAACCCCCGCAGTCAATGCCCGCGGAAACAGCTGCCTGAGTCATCCTGCCGCAGTCATTCCACTGCCTCTGGCGCACGCGCTTCAATGGCCCGAACCCGTCGCCAATCGAGCCCGGCAAACAGCGCTTCGAACTGGGCGTGGTTTAACATCATCAGCCCGTCCTTCACGGCGGGCAATGTAAATGTGTGTTCTTCCAGCCGCTTGTAAGCCATGACGAGACCAGTGCCGTCCCAATACAGCAGCTTCAGCCGATCTGCCTTCTTTGCGCGGAACACAAAAACTGTCCCTGTGAACGGATCTTTGCGCAACTCGTTCTTCACCATCGCGGCCAGGCTGTCATGGCCCTTGCGGAAGTCGATGGGCTTGGTCGCCACCATGATCCGCACCCGGTTCGAGGGAAAGATCACGCGCAGGCCCGCAGCGTGATCACCAATTCTGCAACCCGAGTGGCAGGCGTGGCAGCATCAAGCCGCACCGTCACGGGGCCAATGACCAGATCGATTTTGCCTGTCACGATGGGCGGCTCTGATGTCAGTGTCACGGCCACCGGTGGTGCGAACTTCGCCCCAGCCTCCTCCGGCACAACCAGCTTGCCCTTTCGTGCCAGCGTCCGCCACGAAGAAAGATGGTTTGCCTTAACACCGTGCCGCCGCGCGACCTCGTTCACAGTGACACCCGGCACCAAAGTCTCGGCAACCGTCCGGCCCTTCGCCTCATCCGACCATCGCCGCTTCGCTGCCGGAGCCGCTAGCAACTCCACAAACCCAAGGGCCTCCATACTGCACTCCCGATGGACTCCCACTGACACCTCCCGTGTAAATCTCCACGGAAGCGCAATCGCAGCTTACAGATTCTGGCGGAAGGTGGGGTCGGAACAGCGCTTACCACGGGCCGGGCGTTCTTCGCGGAAATCCTCCACTGGAGGATTTCTGATCGCTCATCACCCCGTGGGATATTTGGGCAGTGTGAATGGGGGGGCCGGGGGGGTTAGCGGGCGGCGCGGATCAAGGTGAGGATTTCGGCGGCGGCTTTGGGGATGTTGGTGCCGGGGCCGAAGATGGCCTTGACGCCTTTGGATTTGAGGAAGTCGTAGTCCTGCGCCGGGATGACGCCGCCGCAGATGACGAGGATGTCGCCCGCGCCCTTTGCGTGGAGGGCTTCGATCAGTTTGGGGGCGAGGGTCATGTGGCCTGCGGCCTGGGAGGAGATACCGATGACGTGGACATCGTTGTCGATGGCGTCTTGGGCGGCTTCCTCGGGCGTCTGGAACAGCGGGCCCATGTCGACGTCAAAGCCCATGTCGGCGAAGGCGGTGGCGATGACCTTGGCACCCCGGTCGTGGCCGTCTTGCCCCATCTTGACCACCAGCATGCGGGGGCGGCGGCCTTCTTCTTGTTCGAAGGTCTTGATGTCGGCCTGTATGGCTTCGAAGCCTTGGTCACCGTCATAGGCGGCGCCGTAGACGCCGGCGAGGGTTTTGACTTCGGCGCGGTGGCGGCCGAAGACGTTCTCCAAGGCGGTGGAGATCTCCCCGACGGTGGCGCGGGCGCGGGCTGCGGTGACGGCGGCTTCCAGCAGGTTGCCGGTGGAGCGGGCGGCCCGTTCCAGGGCTTGGAGGGCGGCCTGGGCTTCCGCTTCGTTGCGGGCGGCGCGGGTAGCGTGGAGGCGGGCGATCTGGCTGTCGCGCACGGCGATGTTGTCGATACTCAGGATGTCGACGGGGTGGTCGGTTTCGGGCTGGTATTTGTTGACGCCGACGATGACGTCGGTGCCGCGGTCGATCAGGGCTTGGCGGCGGGCGGCGCTGTCTTCGATGCGGAGTTTGGGCATGCCGGAAGCCACGGCTTTGGTCATGCCGCCCAAGGATTCGACTTCCTCGATCAGCTTCCACGCCTCTTCAGCCAGTTGGGCGGTGAGGGTTTCGACGTAGTAGCTGCCTGCCAGCGGGTCTGCGACATGGGTGATGCCGGTTTCTTCCTGCAGGATCAGTTGGGTGTTGCGGGCGATGCGGGCGGAGGCTTCGGTCGGGAGCGCCATCGCTTCGTCGAAGGAGTTGGTGTGGAGGCTTTGGGTGCCGCCGAGGACGGCCGACATGGCCTCGTAGGCGGTGCGGATGACGTTGTTGTAGGGGTCTTTTTCCTGGAGGCTGACGCCGGAGGTCTGGCAATGGGTGCGCAGCATGAGGGATTCGGGCTTTTTCGCGCCGAAGTCGGACATGATGCGGTGCCACAGGAGGCGCGCGGCGCGGAGTTTGGCGGCCTCCATGAAGAAGTTCATGCCGATGGCGAAGAAGAACGACAGGCGCGGGGCGAAGTCGTCGACGTTCATGCCACGGGCAAGGGCGGTGCGGACGTATTCGCGGCCGTCGGCGAGGGTGAAGCCGAGTTCTTGGACGAGGTTCGCGCCAGCTTCCTGCATGTGGTAGCCGGAGATCGAGATGGAGTTGAACTTCGGCATCTCGCGCGCGGTGTAGTCGATGATGTCGGCCACGATGCGCATCGAGGGTTCGGGCGGGTAGATGTAGGTGTTGCGCACCATGAATTCTTTGAGGATGTCGTTCTGGATGGTGCCCGACAGCGCCTTGCGGGGGACGCCCTGTTCCTCTCCTGCGACTATGAAGGAGGCGAGGATCGGGATGACCGCGCCGTTCATCGTCATGGAGACGGAGACTTTGTCGAGCGGGATGCCGTCGAAGAGAATTTTCATGTCCTCGACCGAATCGATGGCGACGCCGGCCTTGCCGACATCGCCGATGACGCGGGGGTGGTCGCTGTCATAGCCGCGGTGCGTGGCGAGATCGAAGGCGACGGAAACGCCTTGCTGACCGGCGGCGAGGGCCTTGCGGTAGAAGTTGTTGGATTCCTCGGCGGTGGAGAAGCCGGCGTATTGGCGGATTGTCCAGGGGCGACCCGCGTACATCGTGGCGCGCACGCCGCGCGTGAAGGGTTCCAGCCCCGGGAAGCCGCCCATGTGGGGGAGGTTGGCGGTGTCCTCAGCCGTGTAGAGTGGCTTGACTGGGATGCCCTCCAGCGTGTGCCACGTGAGCGTGTCGGGCGATTTGCCCTTGAGGTCCTTGGTGGCGAGGGCTTCCCAGTCGGCGCGGGTGGTCATGATCTTGTCCTTTTGGGTCCGGAAAGCCGGGGGGTTTCACACCCCCCGGACCCCCCGTGGGATATTTCTCAGCGAGGATGGGGTCAGGCTAATTCGAGGATGATGTCGTCGACTTTCAGGCTGGAGCCTGCGGTGGCCCTAATCTTCTTGACCACACCGTTCCGGGTGGCTTTGAGGATGTTTTCCATCTTCATGGCTTCCACGGTGGCAAGGGTCTGGCCTTCCTGCACCTCGTCGCCCTCTTCAACGGCGAGTTTCACGAGGAGGCCGGGCATCGGGCAGAGGAGGAATTTCGAGGTGTCCGGCGGGGCCTTTTCCAGCATGTGCAGCGCCAGTTCGGCGGCGCGGGGGGTGCGGACCAGAACTTTCAGGTCAGCGCCGCGCAGGCGGAGGCGGAAGCCCATGGGGATTTTGGCGACCTTCATCACCAAGGGGTGGCCGTCGACCGTCAGGCGGACGAGGGCCTGGCCGGGTTGCCAGTCGGAGGTGACGCGGAGGGGGGGGCCGTCCTCGAAGGCGATGGTGGAGCCTTCGTGGTCGGCGGCGATGGTGACCGGGATTTGCTCGCCCTGCAGGTCGACCACCCATTGGTCGCCGACCTTGCGCTTGTGATTGTCCATCGTGCCGGAGATGCGGGTGCGGCGGATTTCGGCGACGCGGTTCATGGCGGCGGCACTGGCGGCCACGCGGCGGATCAGGTCGGGGTCGAGTGTGGCACCCTTGAAGCCGTCGGGGTATTCTTCAGCGATGAAGGCCGTGGTGATGTGGCCGCTTGTGAAGCGCGGGTGGTCCATGACGGCGGCGACGAAGGGCAGGTTGTGGCCGATGCCTTCGACCTCGAAGGTGTCGAGGGCGAGGCGCATTTCCTCGATGGCGGCAGAGCGGGTGGGCCCCCAAGTGCAAAGCTTGGCGATCATGGGGTCGTAGAACATCGAGATTTCGCCGCCTTCGAAGACGCCGGTGTCATTGCGGACGATGCCGCCGCGTTCGGTTGGGCCCTCGACCGGCGGGCGGTAGCGGGTCAGGCGGCCGATGGAGGGCAAGAATTTGCGGTAGGGGTCCTCGGCGTACAGGCGGGATTCCATGGCCCAGCCGTGGATTTTGATGTCGGATTGGGCGAAGGGCAAAGGCTCGCCGTCAGCGACGCGGATCATTTGCTCGACGAGGTCGATGCCGGTGATCAGTTCGGTGACCGGGTGTTCGACCTGCAGGCGGGTGTTCATTTCGAGGAAGTAGAATTGGCGAGCGCCGTCGACGATGAATTCTACGGTGCCGGCCGAGGTGTAGCCCACGGCGCGGGCCAAAGCGCAGGCTTGTTCGCCCATCGCCTTGCGGGTGGCGGCGTCGAGGAAGGGCGAAGGGGCCTCTTCGATGACCTTCTGGTTGCGGCGCTGGATCGAGCATTCCCGCTCGTTCAGGTACAGCGTGTTGCCGTGCTGGTCGGCGAGGACCTGAATTTCGATGTGGCGGGGTTGGGTGACGAACTTTTCAATGAAGATGCGGTCGTCGCCGAAGGAGGCGGCGGCCTCGTTCTTCGAGGATTGGAAGCCTTCGCGGGCCTCCGCCGCGTCCCAGGCGATGCGCATGCCTTTGCCGCCGCCGCCAGCGGAGGCTTTGATCATCACGGGGTAGCCGATCTGCCCGGAGATTTTCACGGCTTCGTCGGCATCGGCGATGATGCCCATGTGGCCGGGGACAGTGGAGACGCCTGCGGCTTGGGCGATTTTTTTCGAGGTGATCTTGTCGCCCATCTGTTCGATGGCAGAGGACGGCGGGCCGATGAAGACGACGCCCTCGGCCTCCAACGCAGCAGCAAAGGCGCGGTTTTCGGACAGGAAGCCGTAGCCGGGGTGGACGGCTTGGGCGCCGGTGGCGCGGACGGCCTCCATGATCTTGTCGATCACGATATAGCTTTGGGCGGCGGGGGATGGGCCAATGTGGTAAGCTTCATCCGCCATCTTGACATGAAGGGCATTGCGGTCGGCGTCGGAGTAGACGGCGACGGTCTTGATGCCCATCTTGCGGGCGGTTTTGATCACGCGGCAGGCGATTTCGCCGCGATTGGCGATCAGGATCTTGGTGAACACTTAAGGCTTCCCCCCATGTGCGCGTCCCTCTGCCGGGGCTGGCGCAAGACAAAAGGCCACCCGGGGCAGCGCCCGGGTGGCCTTGCATGCGATGGACCCTCCGCGCGGCAGGCGCGGCGAGGTCAGTGTATTAGCGGCAATAGCCCTGATCGCCGGCGACGGCACCGCCGACCCCGCCAACGAGGGCGCTTTGCGCCACGTTGTTGTTGGTCGCCGCGCCAAGAAGGCCACCGGCCAGCGCGCCAACGGCCGCGCAGTTGGCATTGACGCCATTTTCCATGCAGCCCGACAGGGCCACTGTGGCAAGAAGAGCGAGTGCTGCGAAGGATTTGTACATGGTGAACTGCCTCTGTTCTGGTTTCTTATTGCGGCAGAATCTTCCCTTTCGCGGGGAATGGCAAAGGCCGAATTCGGCCTTGGGCAAGGTTCCGCACATGGGGCGCAGAAGGCAAAGCGGCCGAAGAAAAGAGGCCCGACCCATGACAGGTCAGGCCCAAGGAGAAGGGAAGGGTAACAGTCGAGACGAAAGAGGGCAGCCGGTCTGCGAACCACCGCCCCAAGCCCAAGGTGGGGTTTCCGCGCCCGGCTTTCAAATGGCAAAACCGGTCGGCGCGGGGGCTGCGCTGACTTTTGCCGAAATGCCAAGGGCTTGCGCGGAACCATGCCTATTCGTCCCAGTCCTCGTCCGACCCGCCGCCCAGGGCATCGGCGGCGCCTTCGGCAAAGACCTCCGGGAAGGACGACCGGGCGCGGGCCACGTCGATTTTCAGCATCGCCTCGTAAGAAGCCGGGTTGAACGGGTCCTCGCCCGGCACCACCTCGCGCCCGAACAGCCAAGACAGGCGGCCGGCGTCCAAGTTGCCGCGTTCAAACGGTTCCTCGCCGAAATATTGCCAGAGGGCGGCCATGAATCCCGCGTCGGCGCGCTTGTCGGCGGTCTTGCGGTCACGGAACCGCTCGCGCTTGGTCAGCTTGGTCGGGCCGTCCTTCATGTTGGCGCGGCGGATGACGAACTGGAAGTCGGTTCCCGGAAGCCGTCCGGGGAAGCCGCGATGCTTCAGCATTGCTGAGCCTTTCTGATATGGGCCTTCGTCGGCATTCAGAACATCTCCCATTGGCAGGCGCCGTCTTCGATCTTGTAAGAGTTGAAGAACTGCGTGGCTTCTGGGTGATCCTCGCCAAAGGGCACGCTCATGTCGGACATCGAGATGATGATCTCCGCCGGTTGCGGGCCGTTCTTGGGAAGCCGGGGCAAGGCATAGGTGTTGCAAAGCCAGTCCATATCGTCGCCTGCGGTGTCGGCGTCAATGGTGCCCGTGTCGCGCGCGATCTCTGGTGCCAGAAAGCGGTAGCGGATGGCAAGTCCGTCGCTGCCGGGGATATTGGTCAGCGTCTCGATCAGCGTCACCTTCTGGCCTGATGGCAAAGTCAGGGCGTCCTCTGCCATCAGGGGCAAAGGCAGGATAAGGCCAAGAAGGGCAAGCCGGCGCAGCATCGGGGTCCTTGGGTTAGAGCGGGATATTGTCGTGCTTTTTCCAAGGATTGGAGAGCTTCTTGGTCCGTAGGGAGGCAAAAGCCCGTGCCACCCGCTTGCGGGTGGTGTGCGGGGTGATCACTTCGTCGATGAAACCCTTTTCCGCCGCCACGAAGGGGTTGGCAAAGCGCGTCTCGTAGTCCTTGACCCGGGCCGCGATCTTGTCCTTGTCGCCCAGTTCTGACCTGTACAGAATTTCCACCGCCCCCTTGGCCCCCATTACGGCAATCTCTGCCGTGGGCCAGGCATAGTTGAAATCGCCGCGCAGGTGTTTCGATGCCATCACGTCATAAGCGCCGCCATAGGCCTTACGGGTGATGACGGTGACCTTGGGCACCGTCGCCTCGCCATAGGCGAACAGCAGCTTGGCGCCGTGCTTGATGACGCCGCCCAGCTCCTGCGCCACACCGGGCAGAAAGCCCGGCACGTCGACCAAGGTCAGGATAGGAATTTCAAAGGCATCGCAGAACCGTACGAAGCGCGCGGCCTTGCGGGAGGCGTCGATGTCGAGGCACCCCGCCAGCACCATCGGCTGGTTCGCCACGACGCCGACCGACTGACCTTCAATGCGGATGAAGCCTGTGATGATGTTGCCGGCATAATCCTTCTGAATCTCGAAGAAATCGCCCTCATCCGCCAGCTTCAGGATCAGTTCCTTCATGTCATAGGGCTGGTTTGGATTGTCAGGGATCAAAGTGTCCAGACTGGGTTCCAGCCGCGCCGGATCGTCGAAGAAGGGGCGGACAGGGGCTTTCTGGCGGTTGTTGAGCGGCAGGAAGTCGATCAGGCGCCTGGTTTCGGCCAGGGTTTCCAGATCGTTCTCATAAGCGCCGTCCGCAACCGAGGACTTCTTGGTATGGGTCGAGGCGCCGCCCAGTTCCTCTGCCGTCACCACTTCGTTGGTCACGGTCTTGACCACGTCGGGGCCAGTCACGAACATGTAGGAGCTGTCGCGCACCATGAAGATGAAGTCGGTCATCGCCGGGGAATAGACCGCCCCGCCCGCACAAGGCCCCATGATCAGCGAAATCTGCGGCACCACGCCCGAGGCCATGATGTTGCGCTGAAACACCTCCGCATAGCCCGCCAAGGAGGCGACTCCCTCCTGAATCCGCGCGCCACCCGAGTCGTTGATGCCAATCACCGGCGCACCATTCTGAATGGCCATATCCATGATCTTGCAGATCTTCTGGGCATGGGTCTCGGACAAGGAGCCGCCGAACACCGTGAAATCCTGCGAAAACACATAGACCATGCGGCCGTTGACCGTGCCCCAGCCGGTCACGACGCCGTCCCCTGCAGGCCGGTCGGCCTCCATGCCGAAATCGGTGCAGCGGTGGGCCACGAACATGTCGAACTCTTCGAACGAGCCCTCGTCCAGCAGCAACTCGACCCGTTCACGCGCCGTCAGCTTGCCCTTGCCGTGCTGGGCGTCCACGCGGCGCTGACCACCCCCCGCCCGAGCCGCTTCGCGCCGCGTCTCAAGTTCCTGCAGAACGTTCATCGGTTCCGCCCCTCCCCAAATGGTCAAGCCGTTATCAGCCTGTTTGCCAGACTCTGTCCGCGCAACATAGATGTGCCGCGCCGCAGCGGAAAGCAAAATTGTTGCGCAGGCCCGCGACAAGCTGCCACGACGGTATACCACCGGATTCCGCCCGCGGGGCGTCGCCGCCAGACCGCTCCCCAATTCACACTGCACAAATATCCCGGGGGTCCGGGGGCTGGCCCCCGGCCGGGGCCGCCGCGCGCGCCCCCTGCCCTTTCGCGCCGCGTTCGGCTATGGCAGGCCAAGCTCTGAAAGGATCGCCCATGTTCGCCCTTCCTGTCCCCGTCATCACCATCGGCCTTCTGATCGGCTCGAATGTCTTCATGACCTTCGCCTGGTATGGTCACCTGCGCTTCAAGGGCACGGCGTTGATCACGGTGATCTTTGTCAGTTGGGGGATAGCCCTGTTTGAATACATGCTGCAGGTCCCGGCCAACCGCATCGGCAGCGGCTATTTCAATGCGACCCAGCTCAAATCCATTCAGGAAATCATCACTCTGGTCGTCTTCGCCATCTTCTCGACCTTCTACCTGAAAGAGCCCGTGCAATGGAGCCAGGCCCTGGGCTTTGCCTTCATCGCCTTGGGTGGCTTCTTCATCTTTCACAAATGGTAAGCCGGACCGTGAATTCTGTGACGCAATTCGGTCTGCCCGACGCCGTCTTCCTCAACCGCCGCACGCCGCCGCGTCTTGTGACGCTGACGCTGCTGACCGGGCTTTCCTCGCTGGCGATGAACCTGATGCTGCCGTCGCTGCCGCAGATGGCGACGTATTTCAACGCGCCCTACGGGCTGATGCAGCTGGCGGTGTCGCTCTATCTGGCGCTGTCTGCAGTGATGCAGATCGCCATCGGGCCGATCAGCGACCGCTTTGGGCGCAGGCCGGTGATGCTGGGCGGGTTGGTGTTGTTTCTGCTGGCGACTGTCGGAACACTTCTTGCGCCCAATGCCACGGTGTTTCTGATCTTCCGGATGGCGCAGGCTGTCGTCACGGTCGGCATGGTTCTGTCCCGCGCCGTGGTGCGTGACATGGTCGAGGGGCCGAAGGCCGCATCAATGATCGGCTATGTCACCATGGGGATGAGTCTTGTGCCGATGGTGGGCCCGGTCATCGGCGGCGCCTTGCAGGAGGCATTTGGCTGGCAGTCCAACTTCGTCATGCTGCTGGCGCTTGGGCTGGTGGTGACCGCACTCACCTGGTCCGATCTTGGTGAAACAGCCGTGACCAGCCGCCGCAGCTTTGCCGAGCAGGTGCGGCTTTACCCCGCCTTTCTGGGTGCGCCGCGCTTCTGGGCCTATTGCGGGACGGCGACGTTCACCTCGGGCTGCTTTTACGCCTTTCTGGGTGGGGCCCCCTTTGTCGGCGCCAAGGTCTTCGGCCTGTCCCCCACGGCGATTGGCGCGGCCTTCGTTCTGCCCTCGGTCGGCTACATGGCGGGGAACTTTCTGGCCGGGCGCTATTCGGTGCGGGTGGGCATGAACCGGATGGTGCTGCTGGGCACGCTGATCACGACGCTGGGCATGGGCCTTCTGGCGTTGTTGACATGGACGGGGCATTCCGGAGCCGCCGCCTTCTTCGGATCGATGGTCACGCTTGGCCTTGGCAATGGGGCTGCCCTGCCCAATGCCAATGCCGGGATGCTGTCCATTCGCCCCGAGCTTGCCGGCACCGCCTCGGGCCTTGGCGGGGCAATTGTCATTGGCGGCGGGGCGGCGCTGTCGGTCCTTGCCATCGCTCTTCTGCCGCCGGGTTCTGGCGAGTTGCCGCTGGTTCTTTTGATGTTTGCGTCATCGGTCGTCTCGACACTGGCCATTCTTCCGCTGCTGGGCATGGCCGCAGGCTTGCGCAAAGGATAGGGCTTGGCTAACACGGCTGGGTAAGGACCACGGAGCCCGCAATGCAATTGGACGGAACGATCCCGACGAAGTGCCGGCCCGAACAGGTGGTACTGCTGTTGCTGGACCCCGTGGCATTGCGTGATCTGTTGCCCCCGGGCTGCGAGGTTGGCGAGAGAGAGGGCGATACGGTGCCCTTCGTGATCCGCCGCAAGGTCGGGCCAATGAGGCTGAGCATGTCGGGCAATCTGACGCTGACACGGGCGGCTGAAGGCCCCGGTTATGATCTGGCCATCTCTGCGTCGCATATCGTGGCGGGCCGGTTACGGGTTGACATGGCGCTGGTGCCGGACGCACGCCAAGGTGCGGTCAAGCGCTTGCGCTGGAACGGCAATCTTGAGGTGCAGGGGCTGGCGGCGCGGCTGGTCGATGGCAGGGCCAGGCACATCAAGGGCATCATTGAGGACCTCTTCGCCAATCTGCGCGACCGGATCGAATGGGCCTGACGCCCAGCGCTGGCCTAGCGCTGTGACGTGCGCCAGTTCGGGTTGATCCACGGCTCCAGATTGGACCGGGCCAGCATGCCCTTGCCCAAGATATGATCGGCGGCCTTCTCTCCGGTCATGATCGACGGCCCGTTGAGGTTGCCATTGGTGACCTGCGGGAAGATCGAACTGTCGACCACGCGCAGGCCATCCACCCCGATCACCCGCAATTCCGGGTCCACCACCGCCATCGGATCATCGCGCCGCCCCATGCGCGAGGTGCCACAGGGGTGATAGGCGCTTTCGACATGGTCCTTGATGAAGGCGTTCAGGTCCTCATCCGATTGCGCCGCCGGCCCCGGCTGGATTTCCGCCTTGATATAGGGGGCCAGCGGAGTTTGGGCGAAAATCTCGCGGGTCAGGCGGATGGTGGTGCGGAAATCCTCCCAGTCCGAGGCCTCTGACATGTAGTTGAACAGGATTTTCGGCGGGGCTGCCGGATCGGGTGATCGCAAGGTGACAGACCCGCGCGACTTTGACCGCATCGGGCCGGTGTGGACCTGAAAGCCGTGGCCATGGGCCGAGGCCTTGCCGTCATAGCGCACGGCGATGGGCAGGAAATGGTATTGGATATCCGGGTATTCGATGCCCGCCTTGGAGCGGATGAAGCCGCAACTTTCGAACTGGTTTGACGCACCCAAGCCCTTGCCCGTCAAAAGCCACTGCGCGCCGATCAGCCCCTTGCCCCAGAGGTTCCAGTATTTGTACAGCGTGATCGGCTGAGAGGCTGCAAATTGCAGGTAAAGCTCCAGATGGTCCTGCAGGTTCGCCCCCACGCCCGGACGGTCGGCCAGAACCGTAATCCCCATCTCGGCCAGATGCGCCGCTGGACCAATCCCGGAATGCATCAGAATCTTCGGCGTGTTGATGGTAGAGGCCGCCACGATCACCTCGCGTTCCGCCCGGATCACCTCGATCTTGCCGCCACGCGTGACTTCAACACCAACCGCCCTGCCCTCTTCCACCACGACCTTGCGGGCGAGGGCATGATAGACCTGCACATTGCCCTTCTTGATCGCCGGTTTCAGATAGGCATTGGCGGCAGACCAGCGCCTTCCCTGCCAGATCGTCGCCTCCATCGGGCCGAAGCCTTCCTGCGCCTGACCGTTGTAATCTTGCGTGACGTTATACCCGGCCGCTTTGCCTGAGGCGATGAAGGCGTCAAACAGCGGGTTGTGGCGCGGGCCGCGGGTGATGTGCAAAGGGCCGCTGGTGCCGCGAAATTCGGACGGCGTATCCTCGCCATGCCAGTTTTCCATCCGGGTGAAATAGGGCAGCACATCGGCATAGGCCCAGCCTTGGGCCCCCATCGCCTCCCACGTATCAAAGTCGCGGGCGTGGCCGCGCACATAGACCATGCCGTTGATGGATGACGACCCGCCGATCACCCGGCCACGTGGCGTGGCCAGTCGGCGACCGCCCAGATAGGGCTCGGGTTCGGACTGAAACCCCCAGTCATAGCGCGCCATGTTCATCGGATAGGACAGGGCGGCAGGCATCTGGATGAAAGGCCCGGCATCCGTGCCGCCCGCCTCGATCACCACAACCCGGTGGCCCGCCTCGCCCAAGCGATAGGCCAGGGCCGAACCTGCCGAGCCTGAGCCGATGATCACATAGTCCGCCTGCATTCTGTCTCATGCCTTGCGGCACGCCTCTGCTATGATCCGGGGCCGCATCGCCCCCCGCAAGGCCGCAAGGCTTTGCTTCGTTTGGTTATTTCGTCCCGGCGCCCTGCAACTGCGCCTTCAGGTAGTTCAGGGCCACCGCCACCGCAGCCGCCCCATCCGGCGGACCGGATTTCAGAACCTCGCGCAGGTAGAGCCCGTCGATCAGCGCACCAAGGCCATCAGCCACCGAGGCGGCCCGCGCGTCTGCCAAGGGCCGCAAGCCCACCAGCAGGTTCGACTTCAGCCGACGTTGATAGACGGCCAGCAACCGCTTCGCCTCGGGTACCGTCTGCGCAAGAACCCAGAAGTTGAGCCAGGCCCCAACCGCCTCGCGCCGGAAGTTTGCCGGGCTGAAGCTGGCCGCAAGGATCGCCTGTAGCCGCTCCATCGGCGTCTGCGCCACGCAAAGCGCCCCACGCACCTCTGCCCCGTAGATCGTCATGATGTGGCGCATGGCGGCGAGGAACATGTCCTCTTTGCTGCCGAAATAGTGATGCGCCAAGGCGCTGCTCATCCCGGCCCGCTTGGCAATCTGGCTGACCGTCACGTCCAAAGACCCCGTCCGCCCGATCTCGGTGATCGTGGCTTTGACGAGCGCCTCTTTCCGTATAGGCTCCATTCCTAGCTTGGGCATGCTGACTCTCAAGGGGCGGGCGATGAAAAACGCTTGCTTTTTGCAGCTAGCTTGAAGTTTATTGACTCGTCAATCAACAAAAAACACGGGGAGTCCCATGTCCTTCAAATCCACTCTGCTTGCCACCGCCGTGGCATTCGCCTTCACCGGCTCTGCCTTCGCCGCGGGCTGTGACAAGGTGACCTTCTCGGATGTCGGCTGGACCGACATCACCTCCACCACCGCCGTCTCCAGCCTGATCCTGCAAGCCCTGGGGTATGAGACCGAGACCCAGATGCTCGCCGTTCCGGTGACCTATGAGGCGCTGGCCAAGGGCGATGTCGATGTGTTCCTCGGCAACTGGATGCCGACGATGGATTCCAACATCAAACCGTATATCGAGGCCAAGACCGTCGATTCCGTTCGCGCCAATCTGGAGGGTGCCAAGTACACGCTGGCCACCAACGAGGCCGGCAGCGCACTTGGCATCAAGGATTTCAAGGACATCGCCGCCCATGCCGCCGATCTGGACGGCAAGATCTACGGGATCGAGGCCGGCAATGACGGCAACAAGCTGATCCTCGACATGATCGACAAGAACTCCTTCGGGCTGAAGGACGCCAATGTGGAGATCGTCGAAAGCTCGGAACAGGGGATGCTGGCCGAAGTCGCCCGCCACGACAACGAGAAGAAGCCGATCATCTTCCTCGGCTGGGAACCCCATCCGATGAACAAGAACTTCAAGATGACCTACCTGACCGGCGGCGATGACTTCTTCGGGCCGAACCTCGGCGGGGCGACGGTCTACACCAACACCCGCGCCGGTTATGTCACCGAATGCCCGAATCAAGGCAAGTTCCTGACCAACCTCGTCTTCTCGCTGGACATGGAAAACGCCATCATGGGCGCCATCCTCGATGACAAGAAAGACCCGGCCGTGGCTGCGAAGGAATGGCTGGCCGCGAACGAACCCGCCTGGAAGCCCTGGCTGGACGGCGTGACCACCAAGGACGGCAAGGACGCCGTGGCTGCGGTCGAAGCCGCGCTGAAGTAACAGGTCTCGGCCCGGAGCAACCCTCCGGGCCTTTTCCGTTCAAAACAAGGGGAGCGCGCGGATGGATTGGCTGACGGCCTACAAGATACCCGTCGGGGCTTGGGCGAACATCGTCTTCGACTGGATGAAGCACAACCTGTCAGCCCTGTTCGACGCGATCGCCTACACATTGGAGCATCTGATCGGCGGCATCCTGTGGCTGCTGCAGGCGCCGCCCTCGCTGGTGATCGTGGCGGTCTTTGTGGCCGCGACATGGGGCTTGCAGAAAAGCTGGAAGATCTGTCTGGGCGTGGCCGTGGGACTTTTGTTCATCATCAACCAGGGCTACTGGAAGGAAACGACCGAGAGCCTGACCCTGATCCTCGCCTCCTGCGTGGTCTGCATGGGGCTTGGCGTGCCAATCGGCATCGCCGCCGCCCACCGGCCCCGGCTTTACTCTGCCATGTCGCCGGTGCTTGACCTGATGCAGACCCTGCCGACCTTCGTTTACCTGATCCCGGCCATCGTGTTCTTCGGCACCGGCCTCGTGCCCGGCCTGATCGCCACGGTGATCTTCGTGCTGCCCGCGCCGATCCGCCTGACCCACCTCGGCGTCGCCTCCACCCCGACCGCCTTGGTCGAAGCCGCGACGGCCTTCGGCGCCACGCCGAGCCAGAAACTGTGGAAGGTCGAACTGCCCTGGGCCCTGCCGCAGATCATGGCGGGCCTCAATCAGACCATCATGCTGTCGCTTTCCATGGTCGTGATCTCCTCCATGGTGGGGGCCAAGGGCCTTGGCAACCCCGTGCTGCGGGCGCTGGCCAACGTGGACCCCGCCAAGGGATTTGAGAGCGGCTTCGTCATCGTCGTCGTGGCCATCGTTCTGGACCGCATGCTGCGGCGCGAGGTGAAATAATGACCGCAGTCGAATTCGACCGCGTCTCCATCGTCTTCGGAGACCGCCCCGATGTCGCCCTGCCCCTGATGGACAAGGGGATGAGCCGGGCCGAGATCCAGACCCAGACAGGTCAGGTGCTTGGCGTGCACGACTGCTCCCTGACCGTGGCGGAAGGGGAGATTCTGGTGCTGATGGGCCTGTCCGGGTCCGGGAAATCCACCCTGCTGCGGGGTGTCAATGCGCTGAACCCCGTGGTGCGGGGCGAGGTGCGGGTTTCGGATGGCAACAAGATGGTCTCGGTCACCAAGGCCGACCCCGAGACGCTCCGCCGCCTGCGGCTGTCACGGATTGCCATGGTTTTCCAACAGTTTGGCCTGCTGCCGTGGCGTTCGGTGCGGGAAAACGTCGGGCTGGGGCTGGAGCTGGCAGGCATGGACCTCGCCGCCCGCAAGCCCAAGGTGGACGAACAACTGGCGCTGGTGAACCTGACCCAATGGGCCGAGCGCAAGGTGGGTGAGTTGTCCGGCGGCATGCAGCAGCGCGTGGGTCTGGCGCGGGCCTTTGCCACGCAGGCACCGATTCTGCTGATGGATGAACCCTTCTCGGCCCTTGACCCCCTGATCCGCGCCCGGCTGCAGGATGAACTTCTGGACCTGCAAGCCAAGTTGAAACGCACGATCATCTTCGTGTCCCACGATCTGGACGAAGCCTTCAAACTTGGCAACCGCATCGCCTTGATGGAGGGCGGCCGCATCGTCCAGATCGGCACCGCGCGCGAGATCATCGCCAACCCGGTGTCAGATTACGTGGCCGATTTCGTCGCCCATATGAACCCCTTGGCCGTGCTGACAGCCAGCGACGTGATGGAGACCGGCGACACCAATGCCCCCGCCGCCGTCGATTGCGAATTGCCGGTCAAGGCGGTGATGGAACTGATGGCGAAAGGTGTTGAGGAACTCGCGGTCACCCGTAACGGCGCAAAGATCGGCGTGGTCAAGGCGGCCTCACTGATGGGCCGCCTGATCAACCCGCGTCACGGTTAAGGGTCAGTTGGACACCCGTTCAAAGGCGACCTGCCCCTGATCACCCTTGAAATCCCGCAGGTCCAGTTCGGTGTCAGTGGCATATTCGACCTGCCAGCAGGCTGCCTCGGCAGGGTCGCCGCCCATCAGATACAAGGACAGCGCGATGCCTCCGGGCGTGGTACCATCAGCGCAGGCGTCGCCGGGCGAAATCAGTAAGGTGGCCGTCACCTCGCCGCCTGTGACCTCCTGCCACTGCAAGCCATTGATCTGCACAGAAAACGGCGCTTCCTCGGCCTTTGGCTTCCAGCCGCCCTGAATGTAGCGCAGCGTGTCCTGATAAAGATCATCGGTCTTCACAGACAAACCGGTCAACGTCAGGGGCGCGGAACTGTCGCCTAATTCCCCCAGATCGCCCTTCAGGTTCACCGCCGTCAGCGCCTCCATATTGGCCAGCTTAGAGATGATCCGCGCCGGGGTGGAGCCGTCGTTGGCGACGGTCAGCAGAAAACCCGCCGAATAGACGGTGCAGCCCGCCTCGTCGCAGCCGAGCGTATAGCCCGAGTGGCTGAACGGCTCCGCCAATGCCGGAAATGCCAGAAGACTGAAGGCAATCAAAAGCTTGCGGATCATTGCTAAACCTTCTTGGGGACAGCTTTCTTGGCTGGGGTCTTGGCCGCAGCCTTCGGCTTGGTAGCTGGTTTCGGCTTGGCAGCGGCTTTCGGCTTGGTGGCGGCCTTGGGTGCCGCAGCAGCCTTCGGCGCCGCTTTCCGGGCAGGGGCCTTTTTGGTGGGCGTCTTGCCCGCCTTTTCAACCAGCAGGGCAATCGCTTCCTCGACCGTCAGTTCCATCGGGTCGCCCGCCTTGGGAATGGTCGCATTGACCTTGCCCCATTTGACATATGGCCCATAGCGCCCCGGCATGACCGAGATCGCCCCACCCTCAGGATGTTCGCCCAGTTCCTTCAGGGGGCCCGCCACAGCCCCACGTCCCGGACGCCCGGCAAGTTTCTGCGCCAGAACCTCGACCGCGCGGTTCATGCCGATGGTAAAGACCTCCTCGACATCCGGAAGGTTGGCATAGGTCGAGTTGTGCTTGACGTAGGGCCCAAAGCGGCCAATCGCGGCCTCCACCGGGGCCTGATCTTCGGGATGGTTGCCCACGATGCGCGGCAGGTTCAGCAGTTGCAGCGCCCGTTCCAGCGTCAGGTCGGCCGGCGGCCAGGTCTTGGGCAGGCTGGCACGCGGGGGCTTCGGAACCTCCTCGGTCGCCTCGCCCTTCTGCACGTAAGGCCCAAAGCGACCCGTGCGCAGCGAGATCGGCTGGCCGTCCTCCTCGCCCAGAACGCGGCCCTCCACCGCGCCACCTTCCTCATTGCCCGAGATCGGGCGCGTGTAGCGGCATTCCGGGTAGTTGCCGCAGCCGATGAAAGCACCACCCGAGCGGGCGGTTTTCAGATGCAGACGGCCCTTGCCGCAGGTTGGGCAGATGCGCGGGTCTGACCCATCGGCACGCGGCGGGTAAAGGTGCGGGGCAAGGAATTCGTCAATCTTGTCAAGCACCTCGCCAATCCGCAGATCGGCTGTCTCGGCAATCGCTGCACTGAAATCGCGCCAGAAGCGGGCGAGAACCTCGGTGAAGGTCCGCGTGCCGGCCGAGACGTCATCGAGTTCCGTCTCAAGATCGGCGGTGAAGTCATACTCCACATAGCGGCGGAAATAGTTTGTCAGGAAGGCCGTCACCAGCCGCCCCTTGTCCTCGGGGATCAGGCGGTTCTTGTCTTTCTTGACATATTCGCGGTCCTGAATCGTCGTGATGACTGATGCATAGGTAGAGGGGCGACCGATCCCCAGTTCCTCCATCCGCTTCACCAGCGTCGCTTCGCTGTAGCGCGGTGGCGGTTGGGTGAAGTGCTGTTCCTGTGCGACCTTGCGCTTTTCCAGCGGATCATTCGCCTCGATCTGCGGCAGGCGGCCTTCATCGTCGCCCTCATCATCGCGGCCTTCGTCATAGACTTTCAGGAAGCCGTCGAACAGCACGACCTGCCCGTTGGCCCGCAAGCCGACCTGCCCATCGGGTGACAGGATATCGACCACGGTGCGCTCCATCCGGGCGGCGGACATCTGGCTGGCGATGGTGCGCTTCCAGATCAGATCATAAAGCTTCTTCTGATCCGCCTCGGCCAGCCGCAACTTCTCGGGGGCGGCAGACATATCGGTGGGCCGAATGCACTCGTGGGCTTCCTGCGCGTTCTTGGCTTTATTCTTGTACATGCGGGGGCTGTCCGGCACGTAAGCCGCGCCGAACCGGCTGCGGATTTCATCGCGGGCGGACATGACGGCTTCCGGTGCCATGTCGATGCCATCGGTCCGCATATAGGTGATGTAGCCCGCCTCATAAAGCCGCTGCGCCGCCGACATGCAGGCCTTTGCCCCCATGCCGTATTTGCGGGAAGCTTCCTGCTGCAGGGTCGAGGTCATGAAGGGCGGATAGGGGTTGCGGCTGGCGGGCTTCTTGTCGACCGAAACCACCTTGAATGTTCGGTTATTGATAGCAGCGACCGCAAGTTCTGCCGCTTCAGCGGTCGGAATGTCGAATTTTTCCAGCTTTTTGCCGCCCAGAATCGTCAGCCGCGCCTCGAATTCCTGGCCCCTCGGGGTGGCAACGACTGCTGTCACGCTCCAGAATTCCTGGGCGTGGAAGGCTTCGATCTCCATCTCGCGTTCCACGATCAGGCGCAGGCAGACCGACTGCACGCGGCCCGCAGACTTGGCGCCCGGCAGCTTGCGCCACAGAACCGGCGACAGGGTGAAGCCCACCAGATAGTCCAAGGCGCGGCGGGCGAGGTAAGCCTCGACCAGCGGTTGGTCGACTTGGCGGGGATGCGCCATGGCTTCGGTGACGGCGGATTTGGTGATGGCGTTGAAAGTGACGCGGCTGACCTTCTTCTTGCCCTTCAGGATCACCGGGGCCAAAGCCTCGGCCAGGTGCCAGGAAATCGCCTCGCCCTCGCGGTCGGGGTCGGTGGCGAGGATCAGTTCGTCGTCGGTCTTCAGCGCGTCAGTGATGGCCTTGATATGCTTGCGGCTGTCGGCGGCCACCTCCCATGTCATGGCGAAATTGTCGTCAGGGTTGACCGAGCCATCCTTGGGTGGCAGGTCGCGAACATGGCCGTAGGACGCCAGAACGACATAGTTGCTGCCCAGATATTTGTTGATTGTCTTGGCTTTAGCCGGAGATTCGACAACGACGACGGGCATGGAATTCCTTTCACCAAGGCCAGCACGACCAACGGTCCGCACGGCGCGGCAAGATGTGTGCCATTGGGCAGGAATGTCAACCGTGGGTTTGTTTCGCCTAACGCCGGGAAATCAGGCCGCCGGACTGGCGTTCGATCTTGCCCTCCAGCTCCAGCGTGACCAGTTCGCTGGTCAGGGCTGAGGGCGGCATGGCCAGATCGCGGATCAGTTGGTCCTCTGCCATCGGTGAAGGCCCCAGCCGGGCGAGGATCTGACTGTGGATCGCGGCCATGTCGCCCAAAGGGCGTTGCTGCGGAACGGGGCCGGGCATTGCATCGGGCAGCAAAGGGGAGGCCTCGTTGGCGGATCGCACCTTGGCGTCGATGCCCAGCGCTTCGAACAGGTCCTGCGCGCCGCGCAGCAGCGTGGCTCCGTCGCGGATCAGACGGTTGCAGCCCGCCGCGCGGGCATCGAAGGGATGGCCCGGCACGGCAAACACCTCGCGCCCCTGTTCCACCGCCGTCTCTGCCGTGATCAAGGAGCCTGACTTGGACGCAGCCTCCACCACCACGACGGCTCGCGACAAGCCGGAAATGATTCGGTTCCTTTGCGGGAAATGCCGTGTCTGCGGCTCCATCCCCATCGGCTGTTCCGAGACGCGGCAGCCCTTGGCTGCGATCTGTGCCGCCAGTTCAGTATTCTCGGTCGGGTAAATCACATCCACACCACCCGCTTGCACTGCCACGGTGCCGGTAGACAGCGTCGCGAGATGCGCCTCGGCATCGATGCCGCGTGCCAGACCCGAGACGACAACCTGCCCTGCCGCACCCAAAGCCTCGGCCAGCCGCCGCGCCATGCGCAGGCCCAGCGACGACGCATTGCGCGCACCCACCAGCGCCACCATGGGCCGCGCCAGCAGCGCGACATCGCCTTGCGCCCACAAGACCGGCGGCGCATCCTCGACATCCATCAGCGCTTGTGGGTAGCCCGGCCCGCCATGCAGCAAAAGCCGCGCCTTGGCCGCCCTGCCCTGCGCCAGTTCGTGCTTGACCACGCCTATGGGGCAAATCTCATAGCCCTCCACCCCCGCCGCTTTGGCGATCTGTGGCAGGACGGTCAAAGCCGCCTCTACTCCACCATGTTCGGCGACGAGGCGGTGGAAGGTCACCGGGCCGATCTTGCGCGAACGGATCAGTTGCAGCCACAGCACTGGGTCTTCGGGTCTGAATGTCATGAGGACGCCTCCAGCCGCCAGACTGCGCAAGACATCGTTAATGAAGGATGAAGACCCGCCCCCAAGCGGCCGACAAACTGACCCCGGTGAAGGACACCAAATCGATTCCCCGGCAAAATAGGGCGTTGGTGGGATTGAACCGCAGCACAAAGTTTGATCAAACAGCACCAAAGCCGCTGATGGCCCTGCGGCGCATTGGAGAAGATGATGAAAAACGCTGACGTTGCCCTTCGCCGGACCGAATCGATTGCCCGTGGCGTCGGCATGCAAACGCAAATCTATGTCGACCGCGCGCTGAACTCGGAAGTCTGGGACATCGAGGGCAACCGTTACATCGACTTCGCCGCCGGCATCGCGGTGGTCAACACCGGCCACCGTCACCCCAAGGTGATGGCAGCCGTACATGCCCAGTTGGACAAGTTCACCCACACCTGCCACCAAGTCCTGCCCTATGAGAACTACATTCACTTGGGCGAGCGTCTGAACGCCATCGTCCCGGGCGATTTCCCGAAGAAGACGGTGTTCGTGACGACCGGCGCGGAAGCCGTGGAAAATGCCATCAAGGTGGCACGCTATGCCACGGGCCGTTCGGCCGTCATCGCCTTTGGCGGGGCCTTCCATGGCAGAACCTTCATGGGCATGACCCTGACCGGCAAAGTGGAGCCCTACAAGAAGGGCTTCGGTGCCATGATGCCCGATGTCTACCACGTGCCCTTCCCGCAAGAGGTGCACCACATCTCCACCGCCGACGCGATGGCGGGGATCACGAAGCTGTTCAAGGCCGACCTCGACCCGGCCCGCGTCGCAGCCATTATCTTCGAACCGGTGCAGGGGGAAGGCGGCTTCTATCCGGCACCTGCCGATCTGGTCAAAGCCATCCGCGCGCTGTGTGACGAGCACGGCATCGTCATGATCGCAGACGAGGTGCAGACCGGTTTTGCCCGCACCGGCAACATGTTCGCCATGGAAGGCTACGGCGTGGCTGCGGATATCACCACCATGGCCAAGGGTCTGGGCGGTGGCTTCCCGATTGCCGCATTGACCGGCAAGGCCAGCCTGATGGACGCCGCCAACCCCGGCGGTCTGGGCGGCACCTATGGTGGCAACCCGATCGGGATTGCGGCGGCCCATGCCGTTCTGGACGTGATCGCCGAAGAAAAGCTCTGTGACCGCGCCAATGAATTGGGCAGCCGCCTGAAGCAGAAGCTGGAATCGATCCGCTCGACCACTCCGGAGATTGTCGACATCCGTGGTCCGGGCTTCATGGTGGCGGTGGAATTCGCCAACCCCCAGAGCCACGAACCCGATGCGGGCTTCACCAACCGCGTCAAGAACGAGGCGCAAAAGCGCGGCCTGATCCTGCTGACTTGCGGCGTTTACAGCAATGTGGTGCGCTTCCTTGCCCCCATCACGATTCCAGATGCGCATTTCACCGAAGCGATGGCCATTCTGGAAGAGTCGGTGGCGGCGGCGCAGAAGGGCTGAGGCCACCGCTGTGGCCGGCAGCGGGGGTTTCACACCCCCGCACCCCCGTGGGATATTTGGACCTGAATGAAGAGGAAGGCGGGCTGCGGGGCTCGCCTTTTTGCTTTGCGGCAGGTCGAGTATGCAGCTAAAGCGCGAGGGAATGCGGGGGTGCGGATGGCGGAGGCGGGGATCAAGCTGACGGGGGCGGGCTTTGCCGTGGCGGGCAAGGTGGTGCTGGCCGGGCTGGATCTGGACCTGACCGAGGCGCGGATCGGCATTGTCGGGCGCAATGGGTCGGGAAAGACGAGCCTTTTGCGGTTGATGGCGGGGCTGGTGGCGCCGACCTCGGGCACGGTCCGGGTGGCGGGGCTGGATCCGGCGCGGGAGCGACGGGCGATTCTGGGCCAGATCGGCATCCTGTTCCAGAACCCCGATCACCAGATCCTGTTTCCCACCGTGGGCGAGGAACTGGCCTTTGGCCTGACGCAATTGGGCCAAAGCCCCGCCGAGGCGCGTCATGCCGCGCGGGCGATCCTTGCGGCAGAGGGGCGCGGTGCTTGGGACCATGCCGCGACCCATACGCTCAGCCAAGGCCAGCGGCAGTATCTGTGTCTGCTGGCCGTGCTCGCCATGCAGCCCGCCACGCTGCTGCTGGACGAGCCTTTTGCCGCCCTTGACCTGCCGTCGCAGGCGCGGCTGCGGCGCAAGTTGGCGGCCCTTCCCCAACGCGTGATCACGATCAGCCACGATCCGTTGGCCGTCGCTGATTGCGACCGGGTGATCTGGCTGGAGGCGGGGCGCATCTTGATGGACGGGGCTGCAGCACCGGTGCTGGAGGCTTTCGCCGTCGAAATGGCGCGGATTGGAGAGGCGGATGCTGACGCTGACCTCCAGCCATAGGACTTGGGCGCATGGGGTTCCGGCTAGGGTCAAGCTGGGGGCGCTCTGCCTGTGGACGGTGCTGGTCTTGCGGTTGGGCGAACTGGGGCTGTGTCTTGCCGTGTCGGGTGTACTGGCCGTGGCGGCGAGCGCGGGCCGAGGCTTTGCGCGAGAATGGGCGGGAATGCTGCGGCCGCTTTGGCCCTTTGTGCTGCTGGTCGGGCTGTGGCAGGTCTGGCTTGGGGCGCCCTTGGGGATGATCCCGGTGGTCCTGCGGATGGGGGCGGTGGTGGGGCTGGCCAATGCCGTGACCATGACCACCGAACTGACTGAGATCATAGCACTTTTGACCCGGCTCGCCCGTCCGCTGGCGCGGTTTGGCCTGTCGCCCCGCGTGTTGGCCCTGTCGGTGGCGCTGATGATCCGCTTCGTGCCCGTGATGCTGCAGCGGCATGATCAGATCAGCGCGGCTTGGCGCGCCCGCAGCCCACGCCGTCCGGGCTGGCGCATCCTGATGCCGGTGCTGCTGGCCGCCCTCGACGATGCCGAACGTGTGGCAGAGGCCTTGCGCGCCCGGGGTGGGGCAGGCTAACTGCGCCATTCCCGAACTTAAGGAGACCTCAATGGAACGCAACCTGACCCATATCGCCCTTTTTGCGGCGCTGATTGCCCTGCTGGGCCTGATCCCCAAGATCGACCTGATCAGCGGCGTGCCGATCACCGCGCAATCCTTGGGCATCATGCTGTGCGGCACCGTGCTGGGGGCGAAGCGCGGCTTTCTGGCGGTGCTGCTGTTTGACGTGCTGGTGGCGGCGGGGCTGCCACTGCTGTCAGGCGGGCGCGGCGGCATCGGTCTGTTTGTCGGCCCCTCGGCGGGTTATCTGGTGGGCTTTCCCTTCGCCGCCTTCGTGGCCGGTCTGGTGGTGGAGAAATGGCGGGTGAGCGTGGGCGTGGCGGCCTTTGCCGGTGCGATCATCGGCGGCATCGTCGTGCTGTACGCCTTCGGGATTCCCGGCATGGCGCTGACCCTTGGCAAATCCCTTCCGGAAGCGGCCCTTCTGGCAACGCCCTTTCTCGCCGGAGACTTGATCAAGGCCGTGCTTGCCGCCTTGGTCACCCAGACCATCGCGCAGGCGAGACCGGGCGCCCTGCTCTCGCGCGCCTAAAGGGGGGC
>CANBRQ010000033.1 GCA_947371955.1 Paracoccaceae bacterium
CACCATAGGCGATATCGTTGCCCTTGCCGCCATCCAGCAGGTCGTTGCCGTCCCCGCCCGACAGGGAATCGAAGCCGTCCCCGCCACTCAAAGAATCGGCCCCTGCGCTGCCCAAGATCGTGTCGTTCTCGGAGCCCCCGGACATCGTATCATTCCCGGCACCGCCTGTCAGCGAGTCAGCGCCTGCACCCCCGTCAATCAGACCGCCGCCGTCCCCGCTCCAGATCTTGTCGTTGCCGGCGCCGCCGTAGATCGTGTCGACGTCGGGGCCACCGTAAATCCAGTCATCGCCAAGGCCACCATCGAGCAGATTGTTGCCGCCATAACCCCAGATGCGGTCGCTGCCCTCACCGCCGAAGACGGCGTCGGCTTGATTGCCGCCTGACAGGAAATCATTGCCATCCCCGCCGTCCAGCAGGTTCAAACCTTCGCCACCAAACAGCATGTCATTGCCCACACCGCCGAAGACCGAGTCATCCCCCGCGCCGCCGTACATTTGATTCTTCTCGTCACCGCCAACCAAAGAGTCGTTGCCGTTGCCGCCATAGTACTTGTCGTTCCCAAGCCCGCCGTAGATGGTGTCGTCGCCGCTTGATCCATTCAACAGATCGTATCTGTCAGTTCCCAGCAAAAGCAGGCCCAAAACCGGTTCAATGACACTCAAGGGCATTTTGACGGTCATCTGGTCATTCCTCGATCTGGCCTTTTTGGGCGGCCTTTGAACCAAGGCCGTTTTCGGCCCATGACAACGTCGTAAATGCCAAATTAGGCAAGAATTCGGCTTAGTTGCGGTACTGTTGCTGCACGCATGACAGTGCGAGCCGAATTCCGCGATTGAGCGTCAGATCAATTGCGCCACCAGCCATGCACGCAGATAGTCAAGGGCCAGACCAAGGTTCTTGGCCGCACGGGGGCTAAGACCTTCCTTGACCTCGCCGAACTCATCCCCGCCCATCGCCAGAACCCATCCCGGGGGCGCATGGCCGAACAGCAGCCCGGCCAGCGCCAATGCCGCCTCGGGCGAGACCTGATGGCTTCCCAGAGTTTCAGGCTGCGTCTTGCCGATCGGCGTCAGGCAAAAGGGCACATCAAGGCCGATCATCGCGTCGGCAAAGACGACGACATCATGGGCGGCAATCAGTGAAGCGTGGTCGACGGTCAGTTGATAGTCGCTGTCCACGGTGACGCCTTGCAACCCAAGGGCATCAATCCCGGCCGCAAGGGCCGGACCAAGCCCGTCATCGCCCCGGCCCGGATTGCCATAGCCGATGACAAGAATCCGGCGGCCTGACCTCACAGGCACTGTCCGGCGCGGTCAACCAGCCTGTCGCCGGCATCGTAAATCTCCACCTGCAGGGGCATCTGGCCCAAGGCATGGGTGGCGCAGGAGAGACAGGGGTCATAGGCGCGGATCGCCACTTCGATGTGGTTCAGCATGCCTTCCGTGATCTTGGGCTGGCCGGACAGATGGGTGATCGCCACGTCCTTGACCGCCCGGTTCATCCCCTCGTTGTTGTGCGTGGTCGAGACGATCAGGTTGCAATAGGTCACCTGATCATTCTCATCGACCTTGTAATGGTGGATCAGATTGCCGCGGGGTGCCTCGATCACGCCGACGCCTTCATGGCGGCGTTCACCCACCGCCCGCAGGTCGGTGCCTTGCAGGTCAGGGTCATGCAGCAGCTCGCGAATCTTCTCGACGCAATGCACCACTTCGATCATCCGAGCCCAGTGGTTTGCCAGAGTGGAGTGATTCAGTTTGCCACCCGAATACGCTTTCAGCGCGCCGTGGGCCTCATTGGCCAACGGCGTGTCGATGAAATCGGCCGTGTTCATCCGGGCCAGGGGACCGACGCGATACCAGCCGGTTTCTGGCCCCAGTTCCTTGATGAAGGGGAACTTCATGTAGGACCATGACCGCACATCCTCGACGATATGCTTGTGGTAGTCGTTGTAGTTCAGCATGTCGAAGATCGGCGCGCCATCCGGCGTCAGCGCCCGCATCTTGCCGTGGTACAGGTCCAGCGCGCCATCTTCGCGCACGATGGACATGTGGTTGGACGGGAAAGAGCCGAAACTGTCGACCAGCGCCCGGTGATCCTCGACATAGCCTCGGGCGATGGCCAAAGCGCCTTGCGACCACTCCAGCATCTGATCGACCTGCGATAGGAAGCGATCCCGCGTGGCAATGTCCAGATTGCGGTTGATGCCGCCCGGAATGGCCCCGGTGCCGTGGATCTTCTTGCCGGCCGTCGCCTCTATGATCTCTTGCCCGAACTTGCGCATCAATACCGCGCGCAGGCCAAGTTCCGGGTTCTGGCGAATCACCTCGAAGATGTTGCGCTTGGCAAAGTCTGACCCGAAGCCGAACAGCAGGTCAGGGGCGGCGAGGTGGAAGAAGTGCAGCACATGGCTTTGCATCACCTGGCCGTAGTGCATCAGGCGGCGCATCTTCTCCGCCGTCGGCGGCAGCACGTCCACCCCAACGATCTGGTCCATCGCCTTGGCCGCCGCCAGATGATGGCTGACCGGGCAGATGCCGCACAGGCGCTGCACGATGACCGGCACCTCCCACAGCAGGCGTCCCCGGATGAAACGTTCAAAGCCGCGGAACTCGACGATATGAAGGCGGGCTTCGTCGACGTTGTTGTTCTCATCCAGATGGATGGTGACCTTGCCATGCCCTTCAACCCGGGTGACGGGCGAGATTTCGATCAGTCTGCTCGCGGCCATGATGTCACCTTTCTAGTCGAAACGCAGGGTTGCGCGGTCGAATCCGGCAAATTTGCCGGTCAACAGCCCGGCCAGCGTGTTGAAGATGACATCCCCCGAAGGCGCGCAGCCGGGGATCTGATAGTCGATGTCGACGATCTCATTGCAGGGATAAACCTTGTCCAGCATCAACGGCAGCACCGGGTCATTCGGGATCAACCGCGTGGTGTTGCGCAGGTAAGGGCCAGAGATATAGGCCTCCTCCAGACATTCCCGCAGCGGCTCGCCCGAGTGCATGATTGCATTCCGCATCGCAGGCAGGCCACCCATGATGGCGCATTGGCCAAGGGCAATCAGCACGTCGCAGTTCTTGCGGAACTCCAAGAGGGTGTGGACGTTTTCCTCGTTGCAGCAGCCGCCCTCAATGATGCCGATGTCGCAACGCTGGGTGAAGGTCTTGATGTCGGTCAGCGGAGAGCGGTCGAAATCGACCAGCCCCATCAAGGTGATCAATCGCTCGTCAATGTCCAGAATGGCCATGTGGCAGCCAAAACAACCCGCAAGCGAGACAGTTGCAACCCGAGCCTTGCGCTGGTCGACCAAGGTTTCTGTCATTTTGATTTCTCCTCGATCTCATGCCCGATCAGGCCGTGGTCGAAGTGCCGCGCGCCAATCGGCATCCGGAAGCCCTCGTTCTTGCGGATGATGCAGCCGACCGGGCAGACCGACATCGCTTTGTCCGCCAGCACCGCATCGGTATCTGCCAGATTGTCACCGTTCACCGCCACGCGCCGATGGATGCCGCGCCCGACATAGCCGAAGACGCCCTTGCCATCGACATCCTGCGATGCGCGAATGCACCGCCCGCACGAGATGCAGCGGTTGGTGTCCAAGGCGATATCGGGGTGCGAGGCATCCAGATCGCGGCACGGCTCCAGATAGGGAAAGCGGGTCGGCGCTGTCATCCCGAGTCGGTAGGCCATCGCCTGCAATTCGCAATTCCCGCTCTTTTCGCAGATTGGGCACAGGTGGTTGCCCTCGTGGAACAGCATTTCCACCAGATCGCGTCGCACTCGGTTGCGGGCTTCGGTGTTGTTCTCGACCTCCAGCCCCGGTTCGGCAGGTTGCGTGCAGGACGACACCGAGCGACCGCCCGCCTTGACCGTGCAAACCCGGCAGCCGCCCTGATGGCGCAATCCGTCCACATCGCACAGGCGCGGGATATAGATGCCTGCCGCGTCCGCGGCCTCCATGATCGTCTGGCCGGGCTTGGCCGTCACCGCGACTCCGTCGATGCGGAAGGTGAAGGGATCACTCATTTGCTGTAATCCTTGTCGAAGATGTATGACCGCCGCTTGGCAATGTCGCGGGCCCCATCCAGCGCCGCCTGAATACTGAACGTCGCCTTCACGCCATCGACCGTGGGCCTGGTCAGCGCGGCATAGACCAGCGGGAAGTTCTTCAGGCTGGTTAGCACCGGGTTGGGCGAGGTCGTCCCCAACCCGCAGCGGCTGGTCTCGATGATCGTGTCGGACAGGTCCTTCAGATACTGAATGTCGTCGTCATTGGCCTGGCCTTTGCGGAATTTCTCGATGGCCTTCTTCAGGAACACATTCCCAACCCGGCAGGGCGTGCAATAGCCGCAGCTTTCGTGGACGAAGAAGGACATGTAGTAATCCACAATCTCCAGAACATTCCGGTGGGCGTTGAAGACGATCACCGCGCCGCCGGTTGCCAAATCTTCAAAGCTCAGCCGCCGGTCAAAGCTGTCCCGCCCGACCATCGCCCCACTTGGGCCCCCCACCTGCACCGCCGCCGCATCACTGGCCCCGGCCAGTGCCAGCAACTCGCGCAGCGGTGTGCCGTAGGGCAGTTCGTAGATGCCGGGCCGCGCACAATCGCCGGAGATCGAGAACAGTTTGGTGCCATGGCTGTGTTCAGTGCCGATGTCATGGAACCACTGCGCCCCAAGGTCGAGGATGCGGGCGGCATGGGCGAAGGTCTCGACGTTGTTCACAACGGTCGGATAGCCCAGATAGCCCCGTGTCACCGGAAAGGGCGGCCGCGTCTTGGGTTCCCCGGGCAGCCCCTCGCAAGAGCTGATCATGGCCCCCTCTTCGCCACAGATATAGGCCCCGGCGCCCATCTGGATGCGGATGTCGAAATCATAGCCCGGCTGACCGAGGATATCGCGGCCCAGAACGCCACGGGCGCGGCGGGCAGCCAGAACCTCTTCCAGATGCTCTTTCAGATAGGCGTACTCGCCGCGCAGATACATGACCCCCTCGCGCGCATTCACGGCCTTGGAGGCGATGGTCATCCCCTCAAACACCAGATCGGCGCGTTCAGTCAGGATCACGCGGTCCTTGAAGGTGCCCGGCTCGCCCTCATCGGCGTTGCAGAAGATGAACCGCTTCTCGCCCGGGGCAAGGGAGGCGAAATGCCATTTGCGCTGCGACAGATAGCCCGCCCCGCCGCAGCCGCGCAGTCCGCTGATCTCGACCTGTCGGATGATCTCGGCGGGGGCAAGTACCACGGCTGCCCGCAGTCCGGCATCCTTCGGGGCCGGGCCAAGCACCACCGGCCCAGCCAGTCGGATATTGTCGTCCACCATCGCCTTGGCGCGCTGATAGGGCGTCAGTGCCGCAAACCCCGCAACCAGCGCTTCACCAGGCGGCACCCCCGCTTTCAGCTTCCGGGCGATTTCTGTGGCACGGGCGGGTGTCAGCCGGGTTGCCACCACATCATTGATCATCGCTGCCGGAGCCTGATCGCACATGCCGATGCAGGGCGTCACCTCCAGCGAAAACGCCCCGTCGGCCGAGGTCTTGCCCAGCGTCACGCCCAGTTCCGCCTCGAACGCCGCCACCACCGCAGCAAGGCCCGCGAACCTGTCGACGATATCATCGCAAAGCCGGATCGTTATGCGGCCCTTCGGGGCCAGCGACAGAAAGCTGTAGAAGCTGGCCACACCTTCCACCGCGATCCGCGTCAGGCCCACGGCCCCGGCAATGGCATCCATCGCCTCGGGAGAGATCCAACGGTTGGCGTCCTGCACGGCCAGAAGGATATCCAGCATCCGATGCGGATCATTGCCAAGCCGAGCGCAAATTTCCGCGATATCGGCCTTGGTCCGCCGCGCTGCCAGAGAGGAGATGTTCATGCCTGCTCCGCTTCCCTTCGGTTCAGGCGGCAAGAGAGGCTGCCGCGACTCCGACACCATGGCCAAAGTCTACGCCGTCGCACGCCCTTCGGACAATGGCCTTGCCGGGATCGGCGGGAGAGAGGCGCTGGAGTAAGGCACCTCAATCGCCGCGCTGCAGCACAGGCGTGCGTCGCATGGCACATCAATGTGTACGTTGCGTTTGGTGGGCATTGGGGTTGTAGGCAACACCGGTGATGGCACAGGTGCGCGCTGTGTGGGCGACCCGTTTGCGCGCACCCTGGCCGGCGAAGAATGCGGTGAGGACGGTACCGGGCACGGGTCATATGCAACGCTGGTCACGCAGACAATTGCTAGCCCTGTCAGGCACATGACTGCCAGAACCTGACGAGTTGCGCGGTTGCGGGCAGCCTTACCGGTGCAATGTGACGGCAAACTGCCGAGGGCAGAAGGGCTCCCCACCGCGTCCGAAACTCTGCGCGGACTGGGCCCCCGCAGCCCATGGGACGGGGCCGGAAAACGCCAGTCCGCCACGGTCCTGCGCCTGTCTTGACCGCAATTAGCAGGAGCGGCTGGACGGACCCAAATGACGTAAAGGTGACCGAACGCCCCCCGCACCGCGACAACAGGTCGCGGGTTTGTCAGCCTCCGCTTGCCGCCTTTCGGCCCCTGCGCGGAAGCGGGCGGAGGCCCTTGTTTTCCGCAGTGATGCGCAGCGCCGGCATTGCCGCATTGGCAGGCGAGAACATCAGGGCCACGATCGGAACTCCGTGACACACGGGCAGCACGGCGATCTTCGCTGCCGGGCCGGATGATGATCCGGGTCGTCCAGCGCGGGCCGACCGTCTCCAGCACTCAGACGCGTGCCACCTCAAGCAACAGGAACAGCGCCGGCCAGTCGGGTTGTATCAAGGCACCTGCTCCCCAAACCCGAAGGACGCCAAACCACGCGGCTGCCATATCCGCTTGCAACCGGGCGAGAAGATCGGCCCGATGGCCGCCGACGGCGAATAGATCAACGTTTCAATCAGGGTGAGGCCTATCGCACCACCCAGATTGCGCATCAGGTTGAACCGACCGCTGGCATCCGGCACCTTCTCTGACCCCAGTTGACCAAATGCCAGCCGGGTCGGCGGCAACAGACAGAACATGATCGCCAGACCGCGGACGACCTGTAGCCAGACCATACCCGCAGAACCGGTCTGGGGCGTTTGAAACGCACTCTTCACTGGCCGCACCGCGAAAAGGCCAAAGCCCCCAGCGGTCAAAAGCCGGGCATCAAGATGCCGCTCCAGCGCCACCGCGACCGGGGCCATGGCCAGTTTTACCACCCCCGCCACCAACATCACCGTGCCGATCTTCAACGTGTTCTGGTCCCGACAAAGGCAAGTAACACCGGCATCAGATAGACCGATCCGAACAGCCCGATGCCCAGAACGAAGCTGGAAACGCAGCCCAAGGCAAAGGTTCGTTCGGCAAAGGCGCGCAGGTCAACGACGGGCAGATGCTCCGTCAGGCTGTGTCGCACGAAACCCGCCGCGCTCGTCGCCGAAAGCGCCGGCAATCCCATGAAAAGGCTTGAAGCCCAGCCGCGCTCTGGCGCCTGTTTCATGGCCATTTCCAGTGCGGCAAGGGTCTTCGCCAGCAAAAGGATGACCGCAAGGTCGAACGACCGCAGCAGATTGAACCGGGGCCGTACCCTTGGCCGATTGCTTAACGCCACACTGGTTACCAGCGGCTAGGGAAGGACGTTGACCAAGAACAGCCAGTGCCAGAAGTAGGTCTGCCCGATCCAGCCGCCGACAATCAGGCCGACGGTGGACGTCAGCACGCCAAAACTGCCAAAGGCCGCACAACCGGCCGAGGCAAGCCCCAACAGCGCCGAGGCTCAGGCAAACAGGCAGCGCATCGGCACAATGTGCATCGAAAGCCCGGTCAGCGGAATGGCCACGACATGGGCGACAAGGTAAGCGGTCTCGATCCAACTCATCTGATCCGGGCTGACTGCCAGCGACGCCTGAATGTTTGGCAGCGAGGTCGCCAAGATCTGCACATCCAGAATGGCCGCAAACATGCCGGCGCACATAGCGGCAAAGCCGGCCCATGTGCGCCTGGAAACTTGGTTGGCCGCGTCCGACACATCGGGCGCAGGCCGGTCCGTCGCGGCGGTCACATCCGCCCGGTCAGAACCAGCACGATGATGACGATCAACACCACGCCGATCACGCCAACACCACCATGGCCGTAACCATAGCCGTAACCGCCGACATAGCCGCTGAACCCGCCCAACAAGGCGATGATGAGAAGAACAATCAGAATTGTGCCGAGAGACATGGTCTATTCCTTTTCAGAAGATGTGGCAGGGGCAACGGCGCTTTGCACTGAATCTGGGCTTGGGGGGCGTGGGATCGCTGAGCAACGGTTGTCCTTTCCGGATGAAGACAGAACGGCTCAGGCGGCGGTTGGTTCCCGGAAAGTCGCGGTTTTCCGCTCAACTTTTGCAGGAACCTCTCGGCACCTGACCCCATGGGCCTCAAGGGTGTCGCACCGAATTGTGCCCGTCTATGATCTTGTGAATGAGGACGGCCGCCGCTGCGCGTGACTTGGGCTCCCCCGTCGGGATCGGCGACGCCTCAAGCGTCTTGGCCGCATGGCGCAGGACGCCGACAATCACCTGCTCGGGCATCACGTCATGGTCGTTCAAGGCCAACAGAAGCGACTCGCACAGGGCGAGAGCAGCAAGTCCTGCGATATCCGGTGCCACGGTCATGCGGTCTGATCCCAATGGAAGGTCGTGTTTGCGGAAGGGGAAATCCTTCCGGTTCTTTTGGCAACGTAACAGGCTGGGCCGGCGCAAAACTGATCTGCAGCAACCTGCGTGGCTTTCCCAGCCGGCCATCTTGCCGGTTGACCCGGACCAAAGGGCTGGCATACCTCGACCAAGGCCGCGATAACGGCCAGAGCCACGTGAGAGGACCCATGACCATCCGCCTTTTCTGCAACGCGACGGGACAGCATGCCTTGGCCTGTCTGGACCGCCTGCGCGAATTGGCCGGGGATGAGCTGGAATGCGTGACACTTCTGGGCGACGTGGGTGCCGATCTTGTCACCGTGTCCCTGGCGCAGATGGGGGACAGCCGGGCCGAGGATACGCCTTTGGCCCAAGGGCCCGCACACAGCGACGCCGATCTGTCCCTGCTGGCCGAGCCGGACTTTCTGCGGGCAATGCAGGCCACCGTCGATCGGCTGCGCCAGACCGACCCCGGTTATCGCTACAGCTCGAAGAACCTGGTCAACCTGCAGGATTATCTGGATTATTACCACATCCTGTCAGACATCATGGCACAAAAGCTGCTCGCGGCGCGCAGCACGCATGTGATGTTCCTCGGTCTGCCGAAACAGGTCTTTGACCGGGTGCTTTATGACGTCGCGCGTGCGCTGGGGATCAAGACCGTAATCCTCAGCCCGTCCCCGTTCCCGAACCTCAGCTTCTCGCTGCGCCAGATCGGGGATCTGGGGGACTTCGACCCCAATACAGGCGCTGCGACAATTCCCATCGAGCGGGGCCTTTCGTCGGATGTGCCCCTCCCGGAGAAAGCCGCAAGAGCCAACCGTCTGCAGGGCCTTGACCATTTTCTAAGCTATGTTCTGGCGCGCAAGCCCCTTTGGTCGTTCAACCCGGTCTCTCTCGCCCGCACCCTGCTGCGGATGCAGCGCCAGTATGGCAGCTTCCCCAACTGGCGCGACCCCTTCGCGCGCTTCTTTGGCGTTAGCGCATTCGCCTATTTCGACTATCTTCTCGAAACCGAAAAGCAGCCCTTCGATTGGAACCGGAAGTTCGTCTACGCCCCCCTGCCCGGTACCACTTCACCCTTGGGCGACCGCGAGCCGGTGCAGGCGATCGAGGATCTGTCGCTTGTCCTGCCGCCCGACTGGCTGATTTATGTGCAGGAAACCTCTGCGCAGAGTGCCTCTGACCGGGGCCCAATGGCCTTCCACCGCCTGAAACGCATCCCCAAGGTCCTCTTCATCTCGCGCCAGACCGACCGCTTGCACCTGATCCAGCGGTCCCAGTTCGTGGCCGACATCACCTGCACCCTTGGTTGGGACGCTGTCCGGAACGGCAAACCCGCCGTGGTCTTCGGCCCGACATGGTTCAACCACCTACCGGGTGTCTGCAGTTTCTCGCCCGACATGGACCCTTTGAAGGTGCTAGCGACACCCATTGCCCATGAGGACCTGCAGCGCGCTACCGGAGCGCTGGTGTCGCGCGGGCATGAGGGGCTTGTCCTTCAGGACGGGGAAAGGACGCCGGTCGATTTCGACCCGGTCCGCAATGCCGACAGCGTCGCCCGGGCCGTTCTGGGCCTGCTGCGCGAAGAGTTTGCCTTTACTTTCGGGGACTAGCGCCCCTTTGCCCCGATCCGGTCAGGGTTGATGGGCCGGAAGCGGTCCGGGCTTCAGGATCAGACCCAAGGCGGCCAGACCAAGAAGGCCCATCACCAGCACATATGGCCGGACGTTACCATCTGTGGGGATGATCGGCGCAAAAATGGGCCACGCGTTGATCGCCCAGTGCAGCAGCAGCGCAGGCAGCACGCTGTAGCCCGTGTTCACGGAAAGCCGCGCAAAAACCACCGAAAGCGCAACAGCGCTGGCCATGAACAGCGCCATTGGCAATTGAGCCTGCGCTGTGCCGGGAATGTAGAACAGTGGCAGATGCCACAGCCCCCAGATTGCGCCGATAGTCATACTCGCCCAACGCCACCCCAAGCGCTGGATCAGCGCGGGAAGTGCCAGACCGCGCCAGCCGAACTCGTCGCCCCAGGGGCCGCCGATCACCAGAACCAGACCGAACTGCAACAGAGACCCGCTGAAATGACCAGCTGCCGGCGAGGGCTGCAAGGTCCCGCCAAGTGCCAGATCCAAACCAATGGCCACCAAGATCGCCAGAAGCGGCCCGAAAAAGGCCAGTCCGTACCAGATTAGGTTCAACCGCCAAGTCAGACAGCGTCGCAACCAAAGGCGCAGCCCAGCCCTCCCCTTGAACCTCCAAACCGTCAGCAGACTGGCAAGGCTTGGGCAAAAGCCCGCCAGCAGAAACAGCGCCGTGCTGACCTGAGGGGCGTGCAGGGCGCAAGCGGCGGCTGCGGCCCACAGGCTCCAGGTGGTGGCAAAGGTCAGGGCAAGGAAGGCCCAAAGCGCCGTAGGTGGGATGGCTTTCAGCGTTTGGGGTTTGGCTGCCAGAGGAGGGCGACGTCTCATTGCGCCGTTCACGGCAGGGCCAGCGCCAAGCCAAGGCCTCTGGCAGCGACGCCGCGTTCCACAGCCCGATGCGGATACGTCGCCAGGGCGGTCTTCACAGCATCACCGCCTCAACCGGTCTGCGGGCCGAGAAGGGCAGGGCCGCGCCACGGCCAAAGCGCAGCACAATATCCGGCCTGCGCCCCGGCAGGCCGATCAAGTTGGCGAGATCGCCTCGCAGGCCAGCCACCTCGACCGGTTGGTTCAGGAAGGAACAGGTCAGCCCCAAGGCCGTGGCCTGCAATGCAAAGCGCTGGCAGGACCGCCCAACCTGCACCCAATGCGCGGGATCGGCCTTGGCCCCGGCAAAGACCGCAAGCCCGGACGACGAGGCGATCTGTCCCGCATACTTCTTCGTCTCGGCCTTCACCGTATAGACCATGTCGAACAAAAGCGGCCCCGCCCAGTCCGGCAGGGCGGGACTACCGCTGCAGGCGCTGAAGAGCCCGTCCCCGGTCCGCAAAGCCGTGTTGGGGCTGAACCGCAGCCAGTGTTTCAACTCGGCCACAAAGGCCGGATCGCCGATCTGCGTCGCATTCCCGGCAATGACCAGATCACCGATCCGGTTCATTTGTGCCCGCTCGGTCACCAGCGCCAGATCGACATCGGGATTGGCCGCCGCTGCCACCAGCAGCTTCAAATCCGCGGCGCTGACTGCCGAGCCGTCATAATCTGCCCGCGTCGATTGCCGGCGCGGAATGGCGCCTGACAGGGCCTGCTCGCCGGTGCCGCCTGTGGTGTAGTCGAACAGAACCGTGCCATCACCCGCCGGATCGAAGCCGATCTGCCCCGCCCGGCCAGAGGCCTCGGCTGCAATGGCAAGGGTCTCTGCCGCGCAGCCGAGGGAGACGAAGATATGGTGATCGTCCGAATCGACCACTGGTGTGCGTCGGGTGAAATCGGGCAGGATGGCGATCTGCCCAGGCGTAGCCCGAAAGCGCCATGCTTGGGTGTTGTGCCCGTTCGGCGCCAGCGTGGCCATTCGGATCAGATCGCGCACCTCTGGCGGAACCGCCGCGACGCGCCGCGCTGCCGCGGCGGCCTCGTACTCCGCCATCGAGCCCATCTGGCGCTGCACCGACCAAGCAGCACCCCCCAACCCCAGCAGAGCCGCCCCGCCGCCGATCAACGCAGTCCGGCGCGTCATCACAGCACCGCACCATTTCGCCGCAGCATCCAGCCCGAGGGCAGAATGAAAGCCGCCAGCGTGCCGATGCCCCAAAGCGTCAGGCCGAGCACGAAAAACCAGCCCGCGATCGGCAGCAGCCAAGCAAGCCCGGCGACCAGCGCGCCCAGACAGGCCAGCCCGAACTTGCCCGGCAGCCCCTCTGCCATTGTCCGCCCGATGGCCAGCCAAAGGCCCACCCCCAGCACATAAGAGCCCAGCACATAGCCCGCGCAGATCGCCAGCGCCGTGATCACCAGCATCACGGGCAGCAAGAAGACCCCGATGATCGTCAGCGTCAGCACAAAGCCAGACCCCGCCAGCGCCGAAGTCACCAGAAACCCTGACCAGATCGCCCGCCCTGGATGCGCCAGTGCCAGTTCCCGCCAGCTTTGCACGGCTTTGGGAGCAACGCCGATCACCAGCGCGGCCAGAAGGCCGCAGATAAGAACGCCCATCAGAAACCCGCGCACCACTAACCAGACAGGGACCTTGACCGGCATATGGTCAGCCATCTTGCCCGCATTATAGTCCCTGCGGGCCGCGACCGTGACCCGAGTGGCGGGGGCCACCGTTTCCGGCACCTTGATGCTGGCGGGATCAGCCGCGTAGATCTTGAGCGTGCCTCCCACCGTGGTACCCGGCGCGAAGGTCACCCGGTCCGCTGCCATCACCACATCGCCCGCAATGACGCCCTGCAAGGTGACATCCGCCCCCGAAATCAGCGCATAACCGCCGACCGAGGCCACTTGCACCTCTGACCCCGCCGCGCGCAGGTTGCCCGCGACAGGTCCCACCAAGACATCAAAGCCCGATACCGTGGCATCGCCGCCCACCGCCCCGGTGACGGCCACACTGTAACCCGCAGCGAAAAGGTCCCCGGCCACTGCAGCGTCAACCGCCACCCGCCTTCCAGCCAGATGCGCTGCGCCGCCCACCGGCGCTGTCACGGTCACCCGGTTTCCCGCCAAGAAAAGATCCGCCCCCGCCGGACCGCTGAACGTGACCGATTCCCCGGCCTCGTAATGGTCCTGCGCGATGGTCAGAACGGCATTCTGGGCAACGGTCGGGCCGGCCAGCAAAAGGAAACACAGAAGCATCAGTCGCAACATGGCGGTCTTCCTTTGTTTGTTCGGACGCAGCTTGCACGCTGCCGCCGTCCCCGTCGTTGATTGACATCAGTTCGGCCTTGCAACCGGGCCGAGGTGGCCCGGTCAGCCATCGGCAAGCCGGTTTTCTGTGCGCAGGACATCCTGCATCAGGATATCCCGGGCGCGCTCCGGCTCTTCGAAAAGCGGGCTGTGGGCCGAATGGTCAAATGTGTAAAACCCCTTCACCGGTGCCTTAATCAGATCGAAATAGGCCCGGGCCAGATCGTGATTGGCCGTGAAATCTTGCAGGCCTGTGAAGAAATACACCGGCAGGTTCAGGGCCAAGACCCGTGTCGTCAGGTCGGTTGCAAGGAAGTCATCCCACAGCAACCCCCGTGAAAACGCCAGACCCCGCCAGATGTTGACCTTCTCGCGCAGGGTATAGGCCCGGCAGAGCCACACCGGCACGAAGACTCCGCTGATGACCGAGGTCATGTCCCGCGTCGTCCCGACCCCCAGCCCATGCATCGCCTGATCGCGCAGCGCCAGATAGGCTGGCGAAAGCCCGGTCGCCATGCTGACGCGCGCCGCCTCCAGCTTGCGGACCATCGCGAGGTCGTTGCGCACGCGGTATTGCCCGAGCATGTAGGCATGGGCTGCCACCTCGGACCGCAACTGCCAAGATACTTGGCCCATGCCGATGTAGGCGTTGAACAGATCCGGCGCAGCCGCAGCCACCTGTATCCCCAAATAGCTGCCCCATGAATGGCCAAGAAGGTAGATCTTCTCCTTGCCGAAGCGCCGCAGCAGGTAACGCGTCACTGCAATCGTGTCATTGATCAGTTGCGCCAAAGTCATGGTGTCCGGTACGATCTTTGCGTTGAACGAGATGCCTGCCCCGCGCTGCTCCCACCAGACCACGGTGAAATCCTGCTCCAGTGCGCTCGGATGCGTGATGTTGAGGAAGAATTCCGGCATGCCGGGGCCACCGTGCAGGAACAAAAGGATTGGATGGGTCTGATCGGCGCTTTGGATGATCATGCCCTGTCGGATGCCGTTGATCTGGACAAACACCTTTTCCGAAAGACTTCCGCCCAACACCCGCCCCATGTCATCGCTCAAAGCCTCTGGCTGGCCGGGACTGAGTGCCGCCATGACGCCAAGCCCGGTCAACGCCAGCCCGCCCGCTGCCAAAAACACCCGGCGGGTCAGCATCCGTCTTGCCCTCCTGGTTCTAAAGGTCCCGCGGCACGCTGCGGCACGTCAGCCCACGATGCCATGGATGAATGCTTTTGCCTCCGCCGACACCGGGGCGCCGAACATCTGGGTGGTCGTGCCCACCTCGACCACGCGGCCCATGTGAAACATCGCCACCCTGTCGGCCGTGCGCCGTGCGCCCATCATCGAATGCGTGACGACAAGGATCGTCACGCTCTGGCGCAGCGCAAGCATCAGATCCTCGATCTGGCCGGCGGCGATCGGATCGACAGATCCGGTGGGTTCGTCCATCAGCAGAACATCGGGATTGGTGCCAAGCGCCCGCGCAATGCACAGCCGCTGCTGCTGGCCGCCCGACAAGGCAGTGCCGTCTGCGCTGTGCAGGATATCCTTCACCTCGTCCCACAGATCGGCCCGGCGCAGGCAAGTTTCAACATGAGCGTCCAACTCGGCCTGATCCCGCGTCAGCCCATGGATCCGGGCACCCCAGGCGACGTTCTCATAAACGGTCTCGGCGAAGGGGTTTGGCATCTGTGCAACCCAGCCGAAATGCCGCCGATACTCGGGCGGATCTATGTCCGGGCTGTAGATGTCCTTGCCTTCCATCCGGATCGAGCCTTCGATCCGGATGCCCCGCACCGCGTCCAGCATCCGGTTCAGGCATTTCAGCGCCGTGGTCTTGCCGCAGCCCGAGGGGCCGATGAAGGCCAGAATCTCGCCCCTTTTCAGATCAAAGCTGACATCCCGCAGGGCCTGACCGGTTTCATACCAGACATTCAGATTGCGGATCTCCATCAGCGTGGGCAGCGGCCCCTTCCCCGGTGTTCCGGCCTTCAGCGGCGTAGCCGCGGCACCCGTCTTGCCAGCCGGCGTGACGATTTGCACGTCTTCCATCTGTCTTGAACCCTATCGACCTGCACAGCGCCCAATAGACGTTACAGCGGCAGCCCTGGGCTGATGCGGATCAGGTTGGGGGCGAATGTCATGGAATCTTCGTGTTGGGCTGGCCAAAGTCTGCGCGACGAGCCGTGGCTTGCCTAAAGCAGCACGATCTGCCCGGTGCGGATGCTTTCATCGGCCGCAAGACATATGCGCAGCGATTGCACCGCGTCCTGCACATGGCGGTCGAGGTCGATATCCTCGGCCATGGCGCGCAGAACGAAGGCCTGTTCGGCATCGCACAGGTCCTGATGGCCGGGTTCATCAGGCATCTTGATCAACCTGTCGCCCCCCGGACGGTGCAGAAGAATGCCGCCGACCTTGGTATGGCCCTCGATATCCGACGATCCCGCCTTGTCGGCATCCACAATGGACACCGCCCCCTGCGGACTGATGATATCCTTCACGAAGAAGGCGGTTTCCGACATCATCGGCCCCCAGCCCGCTTCATACCAGCCGACCGAGCCATCCTCGAAGCTGACCTGCAACTGGCCGTAGTTGTACATGTCCGGCGCAATCTCATGCGAAAGCCGCAGGCCGATGCCGTGGACGCGCACGGGTTTGGCGTCGGTGATCTGGCACATCACATCCACATAATGCACCCCGCAATCGACGATGGGAGAGGTGGAGCGCATCAGCGCCTTGTGGACCTCCCACTGGTGCCCCTGCGATTGCTGGTTCAAGTTCATGCGGAAGACGTAAGGCCCGCCCAGCCCCCGCGCCTCGGCAATCAGGCGCTGCCATGAAGGGTGGTGGCGCAGGATATAGCCCACGACCAGCTTGCGCCCGGTCTGCCGGACCGTTTTGGCAACGCGCTGCGCGTCAGCAACGGTGGTGGCAAGGGGCTTTTCCACAAAGACATGCGCGCCATGGGTCAGGGCCTGAATGGCCAGATCGGCATGGCTGTCGGCATAGGTGGCGATCACGACCAGATCGGGCTTTGCCGCCAGCCCCTCCTCCATCGTTCGAAAGCAGGGATAACCCTGCAACTCCGCCGGCAATTCCGCATCTGACCGGTTCACCAGCCCCACGATCTGAGACCCCAAGCGGTGATGCGCCAAGGCATGCGAGCGGCCCATGTTGCCCAGTCCGACCACCAGAACGCGCGTCATTCAGACCTCCAACCGCGTAACCGAGCCCACCGCCACCTCGCGCCCGGTGCGGCGCGACTGGATGGCGGCGAAGGCAAGAGCCAGACTGCGCAGGTTCTCCGCCGCGCCGTTGGCGGGTTCAGTATCGTCCTCGATGGCCACCAGCAAAGCGCCCATCGCCCCCCTGAAGCCGTCGTTGAACCAGGTGCCGGCCAGATCAGGCCGCGCCTTGCCCTCGGCAGTGGTCAGCGTGACGGACTGGCGGCCAAGGTCAGGGCCAAGGCTGTGCAGACTGCCCAAGGTCCCGCCGATATAGGTGGCGTCCGACGCGCCAAACGGCACGCCGCCGTCAAACACCAGAGAGGCTTGCCCGCCCGGTATCCGCACCAAAGCCTGCGCCAGCAGCGGGATGGCCGCCTTCTGACCTGCGGCACGGCGGGTTGTGGCGACGACGCTTTCCGGGTTCGGGACAATGCTGGTCAGGAAATCAAACCAGTGAATGCCGAAGTCATACAGGATCAGATCCTCGATCCTCTCGAACGGGGTGCCCGCGATCCAGCCGTGGTTCCAGTGGATGGCGATATGGGCCGAAATGACATCTCCCACCAGCCCGGCCCGCACGGCTTCCCGCATCCACGACAGATGCGGTGCCCAGCGGCCATTCTGGTTGACGGCCAGCTTGACGCCTTTGTCACGGGCGAGGTCCACCAGCCGCTGACCCTCGGCCAAGTCCAGCACGAAGGGCTTTTGGGACAGGACATGCTTGCCCGCCTTCAGCGCCGCTTCGATTAGCGGCAGACGATCGGCGGGATGCGGGGTGATATCGAGCACGTCGATGGACGGATCGGCCAGAACCTCTTCAAACCGGTCCATGACCCGCGCCTTGGGCGCATAGGTCTGGGCCAAAGCCTCGGCCTTGCCGCGCGTCCGGTTGCAAATCGCGGCAACTTCCCATCCAGCGGTGCGATAGGCCTCCAGTTGCGCCGAAGCTATACCACCGGCGCCGATCAGGCCGATGCGGGGGCGATAGCTGCGGGGAAGGGGGGGCAGATAGGGCAGGGTTGGGGCTGCAATCTCACCCACCTCGGCAGTGCGCAGGGCATAGGTATCTGCATCGGGCGTGGTCATGGCAGCAACGCCACGGTGCGCTTGACGCGCGCGGACAGGGCGGCTGAGTCGACAATCCGTTGACCAAGAAGGCTGACCTGAGGGTCCAGCGGGCCGGTGATCTTCTCGCCTTTGGCAAGGCAATCCAGCACATAGCCAATCGCATCCTGCCGCCCCTTTGGCAGCGGCTCGGCGGGGATCGGATGGGGTTCGGGCTTTGCCCGCGTCTGCATCGTGACATGGTCGGCATAGTCGCGGCTTTGGATCGTACCGTCACTCCCCACAAACACAAAACCGCAATGCGGCTGCGGCTGGATCGTCCAGGGGTCTGTGAAGGTGCCCCAGCGCGTCTCCATCTTCGACAGACCACGGGCATAGCGCAGCACGGTGATGGAGTGCTGATCGACCTCTATCCCGGGCCGCTCATCAATCGTGCAGGTCACCTCCAGCGGCGCCTCGCCATTCATGTACCATGTGCCAAGAGTCGTGCCGTACCCGAGGTAATCCAGCAGACTGCCCCCGCCCGAGGCCCGCTTGTACCACCAGGAATTGGGTTTCTGCGCCTCTACCTCCGCCGGAGAAACCTCGACCTTGTCGGCGAGGTGATAGAGCGGCCCCCGGTTGCCATCGTAGAAATGCACCTCCAGCAGATCGCCGATCATCCCCTGATCAATCAGCCGCTTGGCGGTGACATGGGCAGGCACCCAAGCCAAGGGCCAGTTGATCGCCAGCACTTTGCCCTCCATCGCCGCAATCATCTTGCGGGCGTCTTCGGCTGAGGCAGCGAAGGGCTTTTCGACGAAGACATTGCAGCCATAAGCCCCCAGCCGCTCGGTATAGCTGGCGTGGTCAGCGGTGGCGGAGCACAGAATGGCAAGGTCCGGCTTTGTCGCAATGCAGGCGTCGAAGTCGGTGAAGACACGCTCCGCTGGGATGGCGAAGTTCTCGATGGCCCGGACCATCTTGGCGGGGTCGGGGTCGAAGATGCCGACCAGTTCGGCGTCCGGATGGTCATGCACAAGACGCAACAGGTCGCCCATATGCATGTGGTCAAAGCTGATGCCGACAATGCGGAAGGTCATGGTCATCCTTTCTCGGTCAAGCGGATGTAAAGCGCGGTGACGGCCAGAATGATCAGTCCGAACAGGATGCCCCGTGCGCCCTCTGGCATATGCAGCAGGGTCAGCATTGTGGTCAGAACCGTCAGGATCAGCGCGCCAACGATGGTGCCGCCGTAGCCACCGCGCCCGCCGAAGATCGAGGTTCCCCCCACCACCGCCGCCGCGACCGAGGGCAAGTCCAGCCGAAGGGCCAGCGACAGCGAGGGAGTCTTGACCAGTCCGATCAGGATCAGCCCGGTCAGGCCCGCGATCAGCCCCGACAGTGTGTAAAGCGCGAAATAGACCTGCCAGGATCGCACGCCGGACAGCCGCGTGGCGGGCTCGTTGGAGCCCACGGCATACAGCAGGCGGCCAAACCCGGTGCGTTTCTGGCCCCAGATCAGCAGGGCGGCGAATGGGATGAAGACGACCAGCCCGTTCGGGATGCCAAAGCTGCGCCCGGTGCCAAGCCAGACCAGGGTGTCGGGAATGATGGTGCCTGTGGCGATGACATAGCGCTGATAGACCAGCAGGCAGCCATTTGCGATCAACCCGGTGCCAAGCGACATGATCAGCGGATGCACCCGGCAGATGGCGATGCCAAAGCCATTTACCGCCCCGGCCAGCACGGCGCAGGCAAGGCCGATGACCACCGCCTCCGGCACCCCAAGCAAAGGCGCCAGCGTGGCCATGACGAAGGCCGTGATCGTGGCCACCGTTCCGGCGGACAGGTCAATCCCCCCGGTCAGCATGGTCAGTGTCTGGCAAGCGGCGAGCATCGCGAGCGGGATGGCCACCTTGATCGTGTTGCCAATCCAGAAGGGGCTGACGATGCCGGGTTGCATGATCTCCAGCACCAGCACCAGCGCCAGCAGCAGAAGGATCAACGGTATCAGCGGGTTCTCCGCCATCAGGCGGGTCAATCGGCGGGTGACGGGGATTTCCGTGCTGCTCATGTCCGCCGCCCCCGCATCGCAACCACGCCGCCGAACATCACGACGACGACCATGATCGAGCCCTCGACGATGGTCGTCACATTGGGGTCCACCGACATCAGGGTCAGGTCCATCCGCACCAGCCGCAGAATGAAGACCGCCAGCACCGGGCCGATGAGGCCGCCCCGGCCACCGCCAAGCACCACACCGCCAAGGACCACCGCCGCGACGGCTGCCAGCAGATACGGCCCTGGGATCGGTTCTCCGATGCCGGTGCTCATGGTCACGGCAATACCTCCGAGGGCAGCGAAGAGACCGGTCACAGCATAGGCCGCGATCTTGGTGCGCCCGACCGGCACGCCCGACCGGAAGGCCGCCAAGGCATCACTGCCCACGGCATAGAACATCAGCCCCAGTTTTGACCGGCGGATCGGCAGCCAGACCACCGCCAGACAGACGAACAGGAACACCACCGACTTGGGCAGCCACACCGTCAGCGCCTCAGGCACGAAGGGCAGGGTGACGCCGCCGACGCTCAGCGCGCGCAGCCAAGGGGCCGCAGCCCCGCCCGGCGCGTTCAGGATCAAAAGCGCGGTGCCCTGCCAGACAAACAGCATCGACAGCGTGACGACGATATCTGGCACCCGGCTGACCACCACCAGTGTCCCATTCACCGTCCCCATCGCCGCCCCCAGCAGCAGAACGAACAGCACGACCAGCACAGATTGCCCGTCACTCGCCCCGTCCATCAGCGTCGCAGCCGTCACACTGGTGACCGCCATCATCGAGGCCAACGACAGGTCTATCCCGCCTGCGATCACCACCACCGCCATGCCCAGCGAGGCCAAGGCGAAGGGCAAGGCGGCGCGGCCAAGGGAATCCAGACCCGACACACCGAAATCCGGCTGGATCAGCTTGGTGATCACAAGCAAGACCGCCAGCAAGGCCGCAAGACCCAAGGTCCAGATATTCTTGGACAAAATGCGCGTCATGCGGTTCGCTCTTTCTCGGTCAGGCCATAAGCCGCGCGCATCAATGTCGGCTCATCGGCATCAGCGGCGTCGATCACATCGACCACACGGCCATTGAAGATCACCACCGCCCGATCACAAGCCAGCCGGATCTCGCTCAGTTCCGAGGTGTAGAACAGCACCGCCGCCCCTTGCGCTGCAAGGTCGCGGACCAAGGCGTAGATCTGCCGCTTGGTGCGGATGTCGATCCCGCGTGTCGGGTCGAACAGCAGCAAGGTCCGCACCCCCTTGGCGATCCAGCGGGCAATCGTCACCTTCTGCTGGTTGCCGCCCGACAGCCGGCGCACCTCGCCTTGGGCGCGTGTGTCAATCTGCAGGCGCTCGATCGCCGCCGTCACGCGCGTGGCTTCGTCGCGCAACGGAATCGCCCCCCAGTTGGACAGCCGCGCCACCAAGGGCAGGGCAATGTTTTCCCGCACCGAGCGCGACATCAGCAAGGCATGCGAGCGGTCGCCGGGCACGAATGTCAGCCCGGACGCAATCGCATCGGCCGGGTGCCGGAAGCTGGCAGGTTGGCCGTCAATCGCCACCGTTCCCGCCAAGGCGCGGCGATTGCCGGCCAGAACGTCGAACAACTCGTCCTGACCCTGACCTTCCAGCGCCACGACCCCCAGAACTTCGCCCTGACGCAGGTCGAACGAGACGTCGTTCAGCCGGCTGCCTGCCGCAAGGCCGCGGAGGGCCAGACGCGGCGTGCCTTGGGATGCGGCCTTCAAGGACTTGGCCGCCACCGCAGTTTGCGGATGATCGGCCCCCAGCATCATTTCAACGATGCGCTCTTCGATCCCCGGTTCGATCTTGACGCTGCCCACCGTCGCCCCGTCGCGCAGCACCGTGGCCCGGTCGCACAGCGCCGCAATCTCGGCAAAACGGTGGGAGATGTAGATGATGGATCGCCCCGCATCTGCCTGCTCCCGCGCCACTTTAAGCACGCGGGCCACGAGGTCTGTCGGCAGGGCGGCGGTCATCTCGTCCAGCAGCAGCACATCAGGTTCGGCGGCCAAGGCGCGGGCGAGGTCGAGGATGCGCAAGGTCGCCAAGGGCAGTCGGCCGATCATGTCATCCATGCGCAGGGCGGTGATGCCAAGGGCGTTCACCCAATGCCGGAAGGCCTCCACCGGGGTGTTCCCCAGCCGCAGGTTGTCTGCCACGTCAAGGTCGGGGATCAGCGAGGGTTCCTGATAGACCGGCACCAAGCCAGACCGCCGCGCCTCGGCGGGGGAGGTCACATGGGCATCCTTGCCCCGGATCAGCACATGGCCTGTATCGGGCGTCAGCGCCCCGGTCAGGATCTTCACGAAGGTGGATTTGCCCGCGCCATTGGCCCCCATCAGGGCCACAACCTCCCCCCGGTTCAAGACCAGCGAGGCATCGCGCAAAGCCACGACCGCACTGAAGCGTTTCGACACGCCTTGAGCGTCCAGAACGGGCGCGGAGGGTTCCTGCTGGGTCATGCGGCCTGACTTCGGTTGAATGGGCCCCCGGACGATACCGGGGGCCGTCCCGTCGTGTGTTATTCGCCCGGGCCTTTGCAGGCGATGACCTGATCCTGCGAATAGGTGGTCCAGCCGGGGATCGATACCGAGACCGGCCATTCCGGCGAAAGGCTCGGGTTGGCGGCCGCCTTCAACAGGGCCTTGCCCGCATCCGTGGTGTTGTCCCAGACCACCGGATCAACCAGCGTGGTCTTTTCCGCCGGAGCCTTGCCATCAAGGATTTGCAGCGCCAGGGCGACGCCAGCCCCGCCGACCGAACCGGGGTTGGTCACGGCAGCCCCTTTCAGACCAGCGACGGTGGAGAGTTGCCCGACAAAACCCGCGTTGTCAGCGCCAACCACCGGCACCAGGGGCGCTCCGGATTCGACCAGCGCATCGACGATCACGTTGTCGATGCCAGAGGTCCAGATGCCGTCAAACTTGGCGCCCGAGGCGATGATGTCGTTGATCTGTTGTTTGCCCTGATCTTGCTGCCAGCCGGTAAAGACCTCGGAAGCCACGGTAATCCCGGGGTTTTCGGCCAAGGCCTTCTTGAAGCCCTTATCGCGATCGTTGTCGGCGCCCGCGCCGGCGGCCCCGCGCATATAGACAACGGCGCCCTTGCCACCCATCTCCTTGAACAGCCAAGACGCGCCCAGATAGGCGTACTGCTCCTGGTTGTTGGACAGGATATAGGCCGAAGGCTCAGTCACGGCCTGGTCAACGGCCACAACGACGATGCCCTTGTCGGTCGCTTCCTTGATGGCTGCATTGACGCCGTCAGCATTCGCAGGGTTCACGACGATCGCATCGACACCGGCCTGAATCAGGTTGCGGATGTCTTCCGACTGACCTGCCGCATCGGTGTTGCGGTGCGCGATGTTGAGCGACGAGACCTCACCCGAAGCCAAAGCCTGCGCCTTCATCGCGCAGACCATCTCTTCGCGCCAGCCATTACCCTGCACGGTGTTGGAAATGCCGATCTTGTAGGTCTTGGCCTCGGCCATGCCCCCGAACGCGGCCAAAGTCAGGGCAACGGTGCCCAGCAGAAGTTTCTTCATGTGTAGTCCTCCCTAGTGTCTTTGTGTTCCGTCTGTGGTCTGCGTCTTACTTCACGAAGGGGCGAAGAACGTCTCTCGCCAACAGGAACCCGCGCTTGATCTTGTCGTCAGAGCCTTCGAAATTCCGGTCCTCGTGTTCAATGATCACCGGGCCGTCGTATCCCGCCCGGTAAAGGCCCGAGAAGACCTCGGCCCAATTGATGTCTCCCAACCCGGGCATTCGTGGCACTTGCCAGCCGATTCCCAAGGACATGATACCGTTTTCGTACAATCCGTCGCGGTCTATCATCAGGTCCTTGGCATGAACGTGCACCATTTTGGGGCCAAATTCCCGGATGAAGCGGGCGTTGTCGATCATCTGCCAGACAAGATGGCTCGGGTCGTAGTTCATGCCGACATCCCAGGCTTCGAAGATCCTGCGCCAGATTTTGGGCGAATAAGCGATGTTGTGCCCGCCCGGCCATTCGTCCTTGGAGAAGATCATCGGGCAGTTTTCAAAGGCCAGCGTCACGCCGTGGTCACGGGCAAAGGCCACGATGTCAGGAAAAATCTGCTCGGCCCGTTGCCAGTTCTGATCCAGCGTCAGGGTCCGGTCGCCACCCATGAAGGTGTTGACGACCTTCACCCCCATCAGGCTGGCGGCTGTGATGACCTGCTTCAGATGGCCGATGACATTCTCGCGGTGCGAGGCCTCGGCATGCAGCGGGTTGGGGTAGTAGCCAAGGCCTGAAACGGTGAGGCCCTTTCCGGTCAGTTCCGTCATGATATCAGAGGCTTGCGCTTTGGTCAGGTTCTCCACCGCGACATGGCAGGTGCCCGCATAGCGCCGCGTCTCGCCACCCGCACTTGGCCAGGCGGCAATCTCCAGCGCTTCAAAGCCGTTGGCGGCGGACCAGTTGGCGACCTGTGACAGGCTGGCATCGGCGAAAGGCACGGTCAAAAGGCCAAGTTTCATCTTATCCCCCAATCTCGACCCAGCGGCCTTCCTTGGCGCTGGTCAGCACGGCATCGCAGATTTGCATCTCGTAGTGGCCGTCTTCAAAGCTGGCATAGGTGGCGTCCGCTGACCTGCTGCCCTTGGCTACATCGCTGTAAACCTGAGCAAAAAGCGCCCGGAAGGTGTCGGCGAAGCCCTCGACATGACCACCGGGCAGGCGTGCGGCCGCAGCGCCAAGCGCGTTCATCAGGCTGGCATCGCGCGGCATGATCTGGTTCGGCGCATCGCGGTGGCCGATCCAAAGCTGATCCGGGTTTTCGGCCGCCCAAGCCGCCGAGGCGGCGGAGCCTGCAATCTCCCATGTGAGCGCGTTCTTGCGGCCATGGCTGATCTGGCTGGTGCTCATCACGCCCTTCGCGCCATTGGGAAAACGCAGCAAAATCAAGGCGGCATCGTCGGTCGTGATCTCACGGGGCTCGCTGGCACCGGTTGCGGTGGAGAAGGTCTCCACCGGGCCCTTGGGCTTTTGCCGGACCGGGACGAAGGTCGACAGGTCGGCGAAAACCGCGCTGGCTTTCTGGCCGATGATGAAGCTGGTCAGGTCTACCCAATGCGTGCCGATATCGCCGACAGACCGCAAAGTGCCGCCCTGATCCGCCTCAAGCCGCCAGTTCCAGTCGGTGGGTTTCGCCAGCCAATCCTGATGATACTGGCCTGAAATCAAACGGATATCGCCAAGCTCCCCCGCCGCCACCATGCCGCGTGCCTGCTGGTTCAGGGGATAGAAGCGGATGTTGTAGCAGACCGCTGCAACCTTACCCGAGGCTTTGGCGATCTGCACCATCTCGGCCGATTGCGCCGAGGTCATCGCCAAAGGCTTCTCGCAGATCACATGCCGCCCGGCGGCGAGGATTTGCTTGACCTGAGGATAATGCGCGACGTTGGGCGAGGTCACGTGGACGACCTGCACAGCGGGGTCGGCCAGCACGTCTTTAAGGCTGGCAAAGGTCTTCACACCCAAGGCCGCCGCCCGTTCCGCCCCACGTTCGGGCGACGATCCCAGAACCCCGACCACCGGCACACCCATGCGGCGCAATGCCTCCAGATGCACGGTGCCGATAAAGCCGGTGCCGATGACGGCGGCACCGATCTTAGTGAAATCAGTCACTTGGCGTCCCCTTCATGCAATGGAATAGCCCCCGTCGATGGCCAGACAGGTGCCAGTCATAAAGGCCGAAGCCGGGGAGGCGAGGAACAGGACGGGGCCTGCGATATCCTCGGGTTGGCCCCAGCGGCCCATCGGGGTGCGGAGGTTTACGGCGGCCACGTGGGCCGGATCGGTTCGGCTGCGGGCGGATTGCATGGTGACGATGAAGCCGGGGGCCACGGCGTTCACGCGGATGCCATCGGGTGCCCAGGCGATGGAAAGCGATTTGGTCAGTTGGGTGACCGCCGCTTTGCTGGCCCCATAGGCCGGATTTTTCGGGCTCCCGAAGGTCGCATACATGGAGGCGATGTTGATCAGGCTGCCCTTTTGCGCCTTGAGCTGGCTGTGAAACGCCTCGGCTGTGCGGAATGTGCCGTGCAGGTTGACGTTGACGACATGCTCGAAAAACGTCGGTTCCATCTCCTCGCCGCGGGAGGTGATGGCGGCGCAATTCACCAGAATATCGAGTTTCGAGGTCTTGGCGGAAAGCGCCCGGACGGCGGCAAGATCGGTAACATCAAGCTGTGTATAGGAAAAACGGGCGCGGTCCTCTTCCGCCGGCTCAGGTTCGGCCCCGGTTATGGCGACCTTGGCACCCGCGTCCTGAAAGGCGCGCGCTATCGAAGCCCCGATCCCGGCGCGGCTTGCGCCCACCACCAGAACCTCTGCGCCCGAAAAATCGAAACGGATGTCCGGCATGATCTTCTCCCCCACGCCATCTTTGGCCCAGACGCGATTCGATGCAACGAAATTTTCAATTCAGCGGTTTTGATTATTCCCTTTCCATGAGGTGCCCAGCCGTCGCCCCAGACTGACGATCAGCGTCTGGCACACCACCATGGCGGGCACCTGACTGCGGAAATGGCCCAACCGCGCCTCGTTCACATACAGCACATGGGCGGCCAGTCCTGCGACGGGGCTCAGTTCATTGTCGGTGATCGCCAGAACGCGGCGGCCAGCGCGGGCGGTCAGGCGGGCGGCCTCGACCGTTTCGGGGGTGTAATCGTCGAAGGTCATCACCAGAAGGGCGTCCCTAGGGCCGATGGCAAAGATCTGCTCGGCCCGCATTGCGCCAATGTTGTCAATGAGATGCGCCCGCTTGCCGATGTTGGACAGGCCGTAGACCATATAGGCGCCAAGGCCGAAGGCGCCCCGTGCAGCGGCCACATGGACGGAGTCGCACTCTGCCAGAATGTCAATGAAACCAGAGAGTTGTGAGGTATCCAGCGCCTGTTCGATCCGCAGCAGGGATTGCACGGCGGCCTGTACGAAGCTGCCGAAAACCTGGGTCGGCTGGTCAAGGTCGGGGTCCTTCGGGGCGGGCTCGGCCATGCGGTCGGCATAGGGCAGGCGGGGGCCCAGAAGGCGCTGGCGGAAGACGTCCTGCAGTTCGGCAAAGCCCGCAAACCCCAGTTCCTTGGCAAAGCGGGTGATGGTGGCGGGGGGCACTTGGGCTTGGTCGGCGAGGCGGACGAGGGTGTTGATCGCCACCTCCTCGGGGTGGTTCAGGAAGAACCGCGCCACCTGCGCAAGTCGCTTGGACAGGGTGCTGGCACGGGCGACAAGGGTGGTCCTGAGGCCCTCGTAGTCCGGTACGGGGGGCGTCGCTTCGGTCACAGGGCACCCGCAACCTTTTGTTCGAAATCAACAATTGATCCGCTCATCGGGATGGAGGCACAACCCAGCAGGAACACCGCGAGGCGGGCGGTTTCCTCGGCTGTTACCAGACGGCCGAGCGGCATGGTCGCGGAATCCTCGGCCAGCCAGCCCGGCCCGCGGCCGAGGGTTTCGGCCTGCATCCGATGTTCCGATGCGGTGGCGACCCAGCCTAGGTTGATGCCATTGATGCGGATCCGGTCGGCCATGTGGGCGTGGGCGGCGTTGCGGGTCAGGGTCACCATCGCCCCCTTGGTGGCCGAATAAATCGCCAGCTGCGGGTTGCCGACATGGGCGTTCATGGACAGGATGTTGACGATGGAACCGGGGGCATGGCGGGCTGTCATGTCGAGAATTGCCTGTTGCATCAAGAAGTAAGCGGCTTTGGCGTTGACAGCGAACAGGCTGTCCCAGATCGCCGCCGTGCCGGAAAGCATCGAGGCGCGGGTGGTCAGGCCTGCGGCGTTGACCAGCGCATCAAGGCGGCCGAAGCGGGATTTGGCTGCGTTTACAAGGGTTTCGGGGGCCTCCGGGTCGGTCAGGTCGGCGGTGATGGTTGTGCAGATCTCGCCCAGATCCTCGGCCACGGCGGCGAGGCCTGGGGCGTCGCGGTCGGTCAGGATCAGGGTTTTCGCCCCCTCTGCCGCCGCCTGGTGGGCGATGGCGAGGCCGATGCCGCTGGCCGCCCCCGTGATCAGGATCACCTTGTCAGACAGGCCCATGTCCATCGTGTCGCCCCCGCTTTGGCCTCAGTTCCGCCGAAACGGCGGGGGCTGTCAATTGGGATATGGGCGTCGGGTCTGTGTCGGGTTTGCGTATGGCATCCGTATGGCATCTGTACCGACACGCGGGACGTTGGGTTAATCGGGAATTAACCGGGGTTCGGCAGGGTTGGGCGGCAGGAAAGCGAGCGTGTCATGGCCAGAAATCCGACCCCGAAAGCGCAGTACCACAACCTTGCGATGACCCTGCGCGATCTGGAGACGGATTTGCGCTGGGGGCTGGAAGGGTCGGCTCGCATCCCCGCGGCATGGACCGAGATCGCCTTGGCGCCAGCGGTGCCCTTCAAGCAGAAGGTGACGCTGCGGGTCGATGAGGATGTGGCGAAGTTCTTCAAGGCAATGGGGCGGGGGTACCTCACGCAGATGAACCGGGTGCTGCGGGCGTTCATGGAGGCTCGGTTGGCCGGCGTGGTGAAGGGGGCGGAGGCGGCGGTCTATGAGCCGACGGGGATGGAGAAGTACATGGCCCTGGGGGCCGAGGTGCTGGAACTGGGGATAAGGCGGAACGCGCGGGACCGGCTGGGCAAGGACACCGAGGAGATGGATGTCGAGATGGACCGCATGGTGCTGGCGCTGAAGCTGATGGAGCGGGAGTTGGGCGTGCCGGAGGAGGAGAGGATATCGGGTCAGTAAGGTGGGGTTATAACCCCACCCTACGGGCGGCGGGAGAGTCGGGGCACGCCCCGACCTACGGGGGTTGGGTGCGGCGGTGCGCAGGGGAGATGGGGGCCGATGAGGGGGCCTGCCAGTGGCAGGACCCCCGGCCCCTTGGTTGGAGGCGCAAGCCGGAGACCAAGAGGGGTTGGGCTTGAAGCAGGCGGTGGGGAAATCGGGGCGCGGCTGTCTGGGTGAGGCCCGACCCCGGCTTGCCGGGGGCAAATTGGTCCAGTGGACCAATTTGAGGGCCGAACGCTCGCGCACGCTTGCGCGGGCTGGAAGGCGCGTTTATCGCGCCTGCCCGGGGGCAGGCAGGCGCGGCCCGATTTGTCGCGGGACAAATCGGGGGAAGAGGTGGTGGGGGGAGAGGGAGTGGGGCAAGCCAAGACATACGCTTGCCGCGACATTTTGGGGGCACGAAAGCGGAACGAGATGTTTGGTGACTCAAGAGACCTGTGATACGCTCAGCCGAAAATGAATACCTAACGTGGAGTCTCGCCGTGAAAATCCTCATCTTAGCTGCATCGGTGATCGCGTCTTCGGCCTGTGCAGATCAAATTCCAAATTCAGATTTTGGCTATGGAAATTGGTCCGGAGCCGCGTATACGATCAATGGTTCAGGTGAGTTTTCTCATTGTGCAATAAGTGCGCCTTTCAATAGCGGGAACACACTTTTCTTTTCGGTCAACGCTGATGCTACCGTATCAGTTGCGGTCGGTGCGCCGGTTGACACCTTCGTTCCCAATGAGACTTTCCCGGTGGCTTTGTATGTTGACCGCGCTACGCCGTTCTACGGGGACGCGTTTGCGAATGACAGTAAATTGGCAATCTTGAAAATAAGTGATTTCGACCGTGCACTGGAAAGCTTCAGGCGAGGGCGCACTTTGACGATTCAATCCAAGTACGGCTCTATTCCCTTCGATCTTACAGGGACATCGAGGGCGCTGTCTGCTACCTTTAATTGTTCGTCCTTCTATGTGCGCCAGAAAACCACATCCGCTAGTGCGTCACCATCAACCAAAGAGAAACTCGATCCTGCGATTCTAATGCAGATAACTACGGGCCAGATCGCTTCCTTGGGTGCGACTGATTTTCAATATCTGACGTCTGCTGAGGTTATTCAGCAATTTCCAAAGATTGCGCCAGACATTCAGG